>NZ_CM147855.1:1836000-2142000 GCF_055808145.1 Pseudoalteromonas sp. KJ63-1
GTGTAAAGCAATGAGCTCATAGACGGTGCCGCCGCTTTACCAATGGCAGCTTCCGTACCAATGTGGGTTGGGCGAATATACATAGAACCTGGAGGAAGCGGCGTTTCATCGGCGTACTCACGAACAATATCGATGATCATTGTTTTTAGCATCTCGCCATCAACAGCAGGTAAACTCAGTAATTCAGAACTTTGCTGCATGCGCGCAATATTAGCGTCCATTCTAAAAATATTAACCGAGCCATCTTCGTGACGAAAGGCTTTTAACCCTTCAAAACATGTACTTGAATAATGAAGAACGTGCGCACCTGCATGCAACTCAAGCTTATCGCAAGGAACAATTGAGCTTTCGCCCCACTGATTGTCAGAAAACTTAGCTTGAATCATCTGCGGCATAAACACAGTACCAAATGCTGCCATTTTTATTCTCTCTTTTGTGGTCTATTTTTCTCCATTGTATGACAACCAGCTACTATTTAACCATAGCAAAACAGGCTGTTTTTAAATTAATTAGAAGAATTTTTTGCATGCACTGATGATTATTTGACCAATAAAGCATTTACCAACCTTTTAAAGCAATAATCAGCTAACATTTTAAGGTTAGCTGATTATTTAATGCATACTTTATAGTAGCGGCTATTTTATTAGCCTCTATTTAAACGAATAACGCAATATACGCTTTAACACTGAGGTGTATTGGTGAAAAAATCCGCCAGTATTATAAGCAATCCCCTGCTTTTGTAATGCGGCTTGGACTTTAGGCGCAATTTCTTGATAACGGGACGATGGCATATCAGGAAATAAGTGATGCTCTATTTGAAAGCTTAAATGCCCAGTTAAAATATGAAACCAACGCGCCCCTTTAATGTTTGACGACCCCAGCGCTTGGCGATAATACCACTGCCCTTGGCTTTCGTTTTTGCAGTCTTGCTTATAAAAGGTATGGGTTTGCTCAGTAAAATGACCACAAAAGATAATGGTTGAGGTCCATAGGTTACGAATTAAGTTTGCCAGCAAATTACCGCTTAATACCCACAAAAATAGTGGCCCCGCCAAAACTGGAAATAACACATAGTCTTTAATTAGTTGGCGTGCACCTTTACTAAAAAAGCGCTTTTTTAAGGTGCTATGCGCCACTGCAGCTTCACGGTTTGGTTTCTTTTTACCTATAAACACACGCTCACCCGCCAGCTCGTGGTACGACACGCCCCACTGAAATAAAATGCTTAGATTTAAATAGGTAATAAACTGCCAAGTATTTTTTAGCCGCCATTTAAAGTCATTGCTCAATCTTAATAAGCCATAACCAAAGTCACGATCTTTTCCGATAATGTTTGTATAAGTATGGTGTTCAAAGTTATGAACGCGGTTCCAGCTTTGGCCATCGCATGCTATATCCCACTCGTAAGTTTTAGAGTTAAGCTGTTTGTCGTTCATCCAATCGTATTGACCATGCATTACATTGTGGCCAATTTCCATGTTGTCGAGAATTTTAGCCAAACCAAGTAACAACACACCCGCTACCCACAATAATGGCTGCACAAAGCCAAGCATCAATAAAATCCGTCCGCCTATTTCGCAAAACCGCTGCTTACGCACAATAGAACGAATATAGTTTGCATCCTTTTGCCCAACTTTCGCTAATGTCGACATTTTAATTTCATCTAAATCATCGGCTAACTGTTGATAATTAATGGGTGTCATAGCTGTAACTCCAAATCGCTAACGGCTTGGCTCACACACAGTTGAATTAACTGCTCGCCAGTATCTGATAATTGATTAGTTTTTAAATTACGTACCACTCCCGACTTTTTAATGCACTGACATTGATGACAAATACCAATGCCGCAGCCTCGCTGCACAGGGAGTTTTTTTGCTTCAAATTGGCTTAGTAACACGTCATTACTAGTCACTACGTGCGTGTCTTTGTTTATTTTCACTGAAAACTGGCTATCGTCAGTCAATTTGGGCAAGGCTAGGCCAAAGGATTCTTGGAAGTAGCCAAGCCTATACTGTTTAGCAAAATCGGCAATTTGCTGCATAAAACCACCAGGGCCGCAGCAATAAATATCTGGCTGCGCATCAAGGTTTATGTGCTGTGTTAGCGTTGTTAGTTCATCGCGTGTGAGTAATGAAAAACTAAAATGCGCAAAGCGCTTTGCCAGTGCCGTAAGTTCATTTGTGCACTGGTGTGCATCCGCCTTAGCAAAGTACAACAATTGCATCGGGCTATTTGTATTACTAAGTTGTTGCTCAAGCATGGCAAGCATTGGGGTAATGCCAGAGCCACCCGCTACAAAAACGCTAGGCTTGTGCCAACTTTTAAATATAAAGTCGCCACGAGCTGGCGATATATTACACCACGATTGCAAGCGTAATGCCTGTTGTAACTGGCCGGTAAACTGCCCTAGTGAACTGGTTTTTATCAGTAAGCGCACTAACCCTGTCGCTTTAAAATAGTCAGGGCTACTGGCAAGGGTAAACACTCGGGTTAATAATCGTCCATTAACTTCAACCGTTAAACTAATATGCTGGCCAGCAATATGCGAGCGCCACTGTCTACTTGGTTTTAAGGTAACACTCAAAAAATCGTGGCTACAAGGGCTGATCGCTATAACTTTTGCGCTAAAAAATCCTGCGCGCCATGCTGGTTTAAACACCTGCATAATTGGCTCTATGTAAGCGGCAAAGCTTTGATGATGTAAAAACAATTTTGAAAATTGGTTTAACGCCTTAATAAACATAGTGATTGATTCTCTATTTAAATCTATATCCCAATGAGCGCGTTAAGCATCACGCCTCAATTAGGTTAACTATTTGAGCCTACACGTGTAAGCTCAACTTTCAGCGAACAAGTGTACGCTGACATTTTTAAATTTCAAGCCTAATAGAGTAATTATTCGAATTTTTTACTGGCAGGTATTTAACAAGCAAGCAATATCCCCTTGTGAAACGGTTGTTTTTCATTCAACTTAAATATTTAACATTATGATTAATTGCATGTTAGGCTGGATGGAATTGTTAATTTTGGAAGCCATTATGAACAAACGTAAAACACTAAAAAAACGCACACTAATCACAACGGTAACAACAAGTTTATTGCTTGGTGCACTGGGCAGTCTTAATGCTCATGCTGTTGATTTTAAAGAACTAGAATCTTTAAGCCTGAATATAAAGCCCATGACAATTGCTAAAGGGATCGCTGTTCCGTGGGCAATTGAACCACTACCTAATGGCGACTTATTAATTACTGAGCGCAGTGGCACCTTGTATTTACTACGTAAAGATAGTGAAGCACTGATAAAGGTCGCAGGATTACCCAAAATTGATGATAACGGCCAAGGCGGCCTGCTCGATTTAGCATTGCACCCTGACTTTGCAAACAACCAGTGGTTATATATTACTTATTCAAGCAGTGAAGGCGATGGCGCAGGTAGTAACACCGCACTTATGCGTGCAAAGCTAAGTAACGATCACAGCCAACTACTTGAGTCACAACAATTATACAAAGGTGAGCATAACTCTAAAAAAGGTCAGCATTACGGCAGCCGTATTGTGTTTGATAACCAAAACTATGTGTATTTTTCGATTGGCGACCGCGGCTCGCGAGATATTAACCCACAAGATTTAGGCCGTGATGGCGGTAAAATTTATCGTTTACACGACGATGGTAAAATTCCATCCGACAACCCCTTCGTAAACCAAAAAGGTGCAAAACCAGCGGTTTGGTCTTATGGGCATCGTAACCCACAAGGTATGTGGTTCGATGGTGACAATAGTGTATTTTGGGCACACGAACACGGCCCCCGTGGTGGCGATGAGCTTAATATTATTAAACCTAAAACTAACTACGGCTGGCCCGTGGTGAGTTACGGTATTAACTACAGCGGCACCTCATTTACTGATTTAACCGACAAACCGGGTATGCAAGCGCCAGTTTCGCAATGGACTCCCTCTATTGCCCCCTCTGATATGCTCATGGTTAAAGGTAATAAATACCCTGAGCTGAAAGGAAAAATGCTGCTAGCCTCAATGAAATATGCCTTTGTTAGCGTGCTTGAATTAGCCGACGGCAAGGTGGTTAAGCAACATAAACTACTTGAAGGCGTTGGCCGTATTCGCAGCCTAGCCCAAGGTGATGATGGTACTATTTACCTTGGATTAGATGGCCAGGGCATTGTGCGATTAGATCCTAAGTAGCCATTTAACACACCTAATTACAGTAACAGCAAACTTTTTGCAGCTTAACTGCGTACTGTTACTGTAATTAGCTAATAAACAACGAGGGTGTTGATGTTTTCATTTTTAAAGCCAGATCCAATCAAAAAATTACGTAAAGAATACGATGCAAAATTAGAGCAAGGCATGCAAGCACAAAGAAAAGGCGATATTAAAAGCTATGCAATGTTAACTGACGAGGCTGAAAAAATTTGGAGTGAAATAGAAACGCTAGAAGCAAATAAAACTAAGTAACTATATTGCCTAACAATTTAAACAAATCCCGCGTTGAAAAATGCGGGGTTTTAATACTTACAAGCATCCTTTTTTAAATTAACTTAAGCCCCACCAGATAATTCCCCAACTTAACCTCCATCGTGACGCTTTTAATTGCGCACAGCTCATTATACTCATAGCATTATTGCCTTCTCTAACTTATGCCCATAACCTGCCTAAAACCTCGCATAAACAATTATTTACATTAAAGTTAATTAGTGGAATTATTAACCTAATACCACCAGAGTTTAAACCTTTTTTTGAAATAGCTGAATTTTTAAGCGCTAATGGTTGTGTGGATGCGAGAAAAGCATTTTTAGTAAAGTGTAATCAAGCTCTAAGGTATTAATAATATACTGGCAACAATGCGATATAATGAAAAAATTATAATTAAATCAAGGAATACAGATGTACACAGGTAGTTGTTTATGCGGCTCAATCAATTTTTCAATTAATGGTAAAGTTACTGATATTATTCATTGCCATTGTTCGCTTTGTCGTAAGGCCAGTGGCAGTGCTTTTGCTACTAATGGATTTATTAATGCGAGCGATCTGACATTAACTGACAAAAACGGCACACTTACTTTTTACCAAAGTAGTGAAGGTAAACGTAAGTACTTTTGTAAAACCTGCGGCGCTCCAATTTATAGTGCTAACGCTCAATCTCCTCAAAGGTATCGCCTTCGATTAGGCGCGTTGACCTGCGATATAACAGAGCGCCCCATATCGCATAATTTCATCACTTCAAAGGCAAATTGGGAAGACTTAGATGCTCAGCTTCCTCGTTATGAGAGACATGAGCCAGGGCGAAAGTAAATCTATATAAATTATCTATTTTTTGTAATGGGAGTTTAAATGAAACTGAATCAAGTAACCTTGCCAGTCAAAGATATGAATGAAGCGGTGAGTTTTTATCGTGTACTTGGCTTTACCCAAATTGTTGACACACCTCATTATACGCGTTTTAGTTGCCCTGAAGGTGACTCTACATTTTCATTGTCTTTAGAAAGTGAATTTTTTGAAAATCATTCTGTAATTTATTTTGAAAACGATGACCTTGAACAATTGTGCCAGCAGTTAATCAAAAAAGGGATCGTATTCGAACAGCAACCCACAGAGCAAAGATACCTATGGAAGGAAGCGGTTTTAAAAGACCCTTCAGGAAATAAAATTAAACTCTACAAAGCTGGAGAAAATCGATTAAACCCACCCTGGAAAGTACAAAAACAGCCATAAAGCTAAGCACAAATCAGCATTGCGCTAAGCGGCTCAATGCTGACGTTTAAGTACTTTACTTAGTTACTTATATTCGACTTTGGCTGTTAAGCGATTAAATAATCCTGGGAAAAACCGTTTTATAAACGGTGCCCAACCACTCAACCCTTGCCCTATTACAACTTCGTCTTTTTTATTGTAGATTGCGGTGAGCATTTTTGATGCAGCTACATTCACATTCATACCATTTTCTATCGAAGATTCGGGTTTGTTTTGCGCCTCCCCTTGCTCGTTTAATGAGTTATGGGCAATCGCCGTTTTAATTGATCCTGGGCAAATAGTTAAGCAATGTATATTGTGCTGCGCCACTTCAGCGCGTAAGCAATCCATAAAGCCTACTACAGCGTACTTACTGCCTGAATATCCGGTTCTAAACTTAGATCCTACTTTGCCTGCCACACTACTAATAGCCACTACAGAGCCGCTTTTACGCGCTACCATTGAAGGTAATACCGCTTTAGTGAGTGCAATTAAGCCAAAGTAGTTTACTTCCATAAGTTGGCGATACACTTTAAAGTCGTTTTCTAAAAATAAGCTACGCTGTGATACACCGCCGTTATTTATTAAAATATCAATGGGGCCTAAGCTGTCTATTTGTGCTGAAACATCGTGCAAAACGGTTTCAGGCATTGATAAATCAAGCGGGATAATACGATGCCCCTCGCCTTTTAACTCGTCTTTTACTTGGTTGAGTTTATCGACATTTCGCGCTGATAAAATGACCTTTGCACCTTGCTCTGCAAATTGTTTAGCAAGTTCTTCACCAATACCTGATGATGCGCCGGTGATCCATACTGTTTTATTATTATAATCCATAGTTTACCTTATATTTATTAACTGATTATGCTTTAGTTGGGCCCGCTATTTCATTCACTTGCTGTTCTAAATTTTTATAAAAGCCCATCAAAAATAACAGCTCAACAGTGACATACAAAGGACCAATAATTAAGCCAACTAAATCATCAACAAATGCGGGCTTTTTACCTTCAAAATAATGACCAATAAATTGTAATACCCAGCCAAATACAAACACCCCAACTCCAATTGTTAACCATGGCACCAAAGCCATAGCGGCAATTGGTTGTGCAGCTACCAGTAATAAAGTGAAAATAATGCCCATTATCAGGCCAAGCGAAAGGCTCAACATAAAATAGTAAACCACAGAGGCTAATACAAAAATTTGCGCACCATCAATGCGAAAGCTGGCGATAGGAATTTCGATTCGTGCAAGTAGACACAAAGCGGCAAACACAATAAGTGGAATACCAAAAAAATGGGTTAATACATTTCGTTTAGAACGATGGTACAAACCATACTGGCCGAGCTGTTGTTCAAGGGTTTTCATGGCGATGTTCCTGTTGTTATTTTTATAACCAAAGTTCACCTTATAAAAAAAGCCACATAATAACAACTGATAACCAGAGTTAATCTGTAAAAATGGTGAGTAGCACTTGAAAACGTTATGGCTATAGATTAAGTAAGGTCATCGTTAATAATTAACATGATCAGCACGAGGAGTTTTATATGCTTTTAAAAACACTCGCCTTTGGCCTATTACTCGCTTTAGCTGAGATAGTTAATACAATATTAGAGTAATCGGTTTTACGGCCTAAAGCGCGATAAAACGCTGTTCTTACTTTTGGGCACTGCGATTATATATGCCATTACTTGGCTAACCTTGCCATGGGTTAACCCTATTTCGTACTTAAATTGTTTAAATGTGGGTTTTGTTTGGCTAACAATAATGCTTAGTTTAGATATTGTTGTGGGCAAATATTTATTTAAGTATAAGTGGCACAACATACTTGATGATTTTAACCTCTTTAAAAGTCACTTACTGAGTGAAGGGATGCTGTTGCTTTTTATAAGCCCCAGCTTAGTATTTTGGTTACAGATGAAAGTTATGGTTTAGACCACTCCTCTACTAGCGCAGCGCCTCTTTGCCCCTCTTTGTGCGTTAATCACTTAAAATCTATTTAAAGTCAGGAGTAAATAAGCTTTCAACATGCCGTTACCTAAGCTAATGCGGTTACCAGCTTGCCTTTTTCATGTGTTGGTTGCATTGCCATTCGCTCCGTGCCTTTTTCGAATTCTTGCTCTAACATTTTTTGTAATTCAGCAATCTGCTCTTTTATGGCATCTACATCAACCCCTTCCTCTCCTAGTTCTTCTGCCAAGGCTTCTATTGCTGCTTTTAACTCAGCTATAGTTTCTTTATCGACACCTAAACGTTGATAAATTAATGCCTCTTGGGCATTTTCTAAAAAGCTTTTGTCTTCTGGTTTAGCGATAAAATTAGGGGTTGCTTGGTTTTCAGCGGTACTGGTTGTTGCCGCAGCGGCAGATGTTGGCAGAACGTCACTCGATTTTGCCACTTTGTTAACGGGAGTATTATAACTACTATATTGATTTTTAAAGGTTATTGAAGTCATTGGCTCAAATCCATTTTTACTTTTATCGTTATATGCTTTAACTGAAATAACTTAAGCAACTTTGATACCAGTTAATATTTGATTGTCTCTAAGGCTTATTTTTATTTCAAATTAAGCCCTCTTAACTCATTTCGCACCCACTTCTCATCTAAATAAAGCTCTAAGTGTTGCTCGGCAAACTTTAAAAAACTGCGTGCAGCATGTGATATGTGTCGGTCTGTACGCACCACAAAATACCAATGACTGGCTAAAGTAGTGTCGGTAACATTAAGCACTTTAAAACTATTATCACCTTTAGGCAGCACATGCTGAGAAAGCACCGCAATCCCCATACCTGAAGCTACCGCCACTCTAATGGCTTCATTACTGGCCATTTGCACACTGTCACTTAATACCAACCCTCTACTTTGCAGCTCGCTTTCAAATAACATGCGCGTTGCGGAGCCTGTTTCACGTAGTAAAAAACGATACGGAACTAAATCAGCCAGTTTAAGTGCGGTTTTATCGGCTAATGGATGATTTAGTGGCACTATAAACACTAAAGGGTTATGTAGAAATCTAGCAGCCTGGGCATGCTCTAAAGATGGCGGGTGACTAAATACATAAATATCGTCTTCTCCACGTTCAAAGCGTGCTAAAACGGCTGAACGATTACCTATTTCAAGTGGTAGCTCTACATGCGGATGTTCATTACTGTATGGGCCTAACAACTTAGGTAAAATATATTGGGCAGTATTAACCATAGCAATTTTACATCGTCCACGTTCACCCCCTTTTAGCTCCGCTAAGTAATCTTGGTAATCTTCAAAATGACCAAAAACCTGTTGGCAAGTCCTAAATAAGGCCATACCAGCTTCGGTTATTTGCAACTTTTGTTGCTGCATAATTATTAACGGTTCACCTACCGCTTCTTGTAAGCGTTTAATTTGCAAAGAAACCGTAGGCTGAGTCAAATGAAGCCTCCGTGCGGTTGCGCTTATAGAGCCGGTTTTTACTACACTCATAAATACTTCAAGTAGTCGGAAGGAAAGTTGCCTTATATTCATACGCACCTCATAGGTTTTTATCTATAGGATGTTATCATTTATTTTATTATTTACTATATAAAGATTTGCCTATAATAGCGCCGCTTAACAAATCAAATTAGTAATAAAGAGGAGAACAGCGTGCCTGATATTGTAGTAATGTTTTTTATTTTAGGATTAGCAGCGGGTATCCTTCGCTCTGATTTAGCTATTCCCAAAGCGACGTATGACACTCTCAGCTTACTACTCATGCTTACCATAGGTCTAAAAGGTGGCATGGTGCTGCATGGCAATTTAAGTTGGCAATTACTCCCAGAAATGGCCTCGGTTATGTTACTTGGTGGGCTTATTCCACTCACTTTATACCCTATTTTAAAACACGTTGTTAAGCTAAGCGTAGCGAATAGCGCCAGCATTGCTGCCCACTATGGTTCGGTTAGTGCTGGTACATTTGCGGTAGCATTAGCGTATGCCGAATCGGCTAAATTAGAAGTGGGCGCAGAAGTTACCTTGTACCTAGTTATGCTTGAGTTACCAGCAATTATTGTAGGTTTACTGTTGTATCGTAAGCTCGACAAAGCACACAGCGAAAACACCAACTTATCGTTAAAAGCACTGTGGCACGAAACGCTTACCAATAAGAGTGTGATTTTGCTCGTTGGCGGTGTAATTATCGGTATGATGTATGGCACCCAACAGGGTAGCCAAGTTACGAGTTTACTTACCAGTAGCTTTAAAGTAGTGCTGGCGCTATTTTTACTCGAAATGGGCTTGGTTGCTGCACAAACGCTTCGCCCTTTTCCTTGGCAGCAATGGAAACTGGCTTCCTTCGCCATTATTACGCCGTTATTTTTAGGCACCATTGGCGTTATGGTTGGCACCTTGCTAAATTTAGAATTAGGTTCAGTGGTTATTCTGGGGAGCTTAGTGGCGAGTGCTTCTTACATTGCCGCACCTGCTGCTATAAAAGCCGCTATTCCCAAAGCGGACATTGGTCTTGCCATGCTTAGCTCGTTAGGTGTCACCTTTCCATTTAATGTTATTGTTGGGATTGGTTTGTATCATCAACTTGCCGTTGCCATAAGTTAAATACGTATGAACCACATAATTGGGCACTCTGACGCTTGCTTGAGCAACAGTATTAAGCAGTTTTTGTAACACCTTTAAAGACCGCTTTATTTTTTAACTCAAATACTTCGATTTTATGCTCGTTTATAAGTTCATCAACAAAGCAGCTGGGGTTGTTATCATCAGTTATTATGTAGACCTTATGTTTAGCGCGAGTAAGCGCTACATAAAATAAGCGACGCTCTTCACTATGTGCGAAATTATCTTTTGCGGGTAATAATGCCTCTAAAATTTGAGGCGTTGGCTTAGTGCTCGGGAATCCAAACGCTCCGCCATTCATTGCTAATATAATGACATAATCGGCTTCTTTGCCTTTTGAGCCATGAAACGTATCACACTCAATATGCAATGCTGAAAACTCTTGCTGTAAAGCACTTATATCGGCTTGTGAAGGTAACTGAAATCGAAATCGTGCAAGTAAATACACAGTAACAGGCTTGCCTGAATGACCCTTAATCCCCTGTAGTAAATGCTTAATTGCGCCATTATTTAGCTCCGCTATTTTGGTGTTTTTAGCTGAGCCACTTTTCAATGTTTTTAGCACGCTAACGGCGGGCTTAGTTACCTTTGCAACTGAGTGAATGTCTTTAGCTAACTGCGCTGGGTTTTTCATAATAAAACCTGCGGCAACCTCGCCAATTTTATTATTAAAGCGAAAGGTCCTATCTAATAGAGTTTGTGTTGTAAAACCAAAATGTGCGGCAAACTCGGTAGTAAGTCGCATATCTGCACCACTAAAACGGTAAATAGCTTGCCAATCGTCCCCTACTGCAAACAGTGAACTATTAGATTTACTATCGCGCAGTGCTTTTACAAGTGTAGCTCGCAGCGGTGATATATCTTGAAATTCATCTACCATGATATAACGCCAAGGCGATGTAAACTTTTTAGTGTTTACATAATCGAGGGCTTTAATAATCATATCGTCGAAGTCTATTTCGCCCTGCGTGCGTAAATAATGGTTATAGTTGGCTAACAACGGCTTTAATAATTTCCAGGCTTGCTGTATCTGTTTTGAATCGCTCTCAAGTGTTATATTTGCGGTTTTATACACGCTGATTAATTGGCTAAACACAGTCGCTAATTTAGTTAAATGACCGCTAGTTTTTATTTCTTTTAAAAGCGCTATATG
This sequence comes from Pseudoalteromonas sp. KJ63-1, assembly GCF_055808145.1. The sequence goes on from NZ_CM147855.1 coordinate 1,847,486, forward strand.
ATTAGGCTTTGCAGGACTAAATTTAAATTCGCCTTTAACGTCATTAAGAGTGTTATTTATATAATTTACCAGTGCTTTAGCATATTGTGGTTTAGCATTGGCAAGCGATTCAAAACATCCTTCAACCCATTTTATTTTAGCTTTTTCGTTTTCAGCAAGTTTAGATATTTTAGGTGGCTTGCCCTCAACCTCGCTAATAATAGTCAAGCCGACGCTGTGAAACGTGGCCGCTTTAATGGACTCAGTGCCCAGCTTTTGTTTAATTCGTTCATCCATTTCGCAAGCAGCTTGCTTACCATAGGCGAGTAATAAAATATCGTTGTAATTAGCTTGTTCACTGTCAACCAAGTAGCCCGCTCTGGCCACCAACACACTGGTTTTTCCTGTTCCTGCCCCTGCTAGCACTAAGTTATTGTCGTCATCTATTATACAAGCTCGGCGTTGTTGCTCTGTGAGTGGATTTGCTTCAACACAATTAAAAAAATCGTTATAGCGCTCTAATTGAGACTGGGTATATTTATGCTGAAAAAAACGAGTGAGTGCATCACTCCACTGGCTGTATTGTTCAAGCAATTTTATTTGTGTGCTTACTGGTGTTAAAACATCGCTGCTTTTTATCCAAGGTAGCCAACGTTTACATTGCTCATCTACCTGTTTTTTTATATCAGTCACATATGATTGGCGCAAAAACTGAGTGTGAGCAAAGTGGTTTATTTTACTTAACATCTCGTTGAGCACTGCAATATTGCTTTTAACCCATAGCATATCGGTATGCGCTTTAAATGCCCTATTGCTGCCATAGGCTCTCATCCAAATACGATAATGCTTAGAGTCTGTATTAAAGCGCAGTGTTTGCCCAAGCACACCATACTCATAGCTAATGGGCGACGTTAAATCACACCAACTCAATGAGGTTATTTGTGTTTTATTGCTGATCACTAAACCTTGTTGGTTTATATCGACAAAGCGATGTGCAGTAAAGATACGGCCAAATATACTAGGCTGAATTGAATTCATTAACAGCAGAATTCCTTTATAAAAATGAACCAATTAGCCGTATTTTAAGCGAATATGCCGTACAAGGATAATAAAACCAATAAAAAATAATAGTAATGTTATACGGACTTGCAGCATATAAAAAACACCCAATTAATTTACCCAACTGCTTGGCATAAGTCCCACTATATGACTAACATTTACTCTAGATACAGTAAGATAACAAGGATTGAAACATGCGAATAAATTCAATTAGAACTAAAGTCATTTTACCAATCGCTTTTTTAGCACTGATCCTTGCAGGCTTGCTAGTTGCCATAGCTTCGATTACTTACATACAAGACAACGCTATGAAAAGGCAAACAGAAACCTTTTTTGAAGCTGTTACTGTTATTCTCAATGCCGACAGAGACATATATCAAGCACGTATTGCACTCGAAAATTTACTCAGCGCAACTGGCGATAGTGAGACGAATAAAACAGAGTTTTTAGAAAACGCAGAGCAAGTAAAGGATCGCTTTAACAAATACTTAATCTATTTAAAAGATGAAGAAGCGTTACTCGCAAAGCATGATTCATTTTCCAGCTTTATGCCTTTGTATAATGAATGGGTCAATCATAGTAAAACACTCATTAATACCAATCACTCGCAAGGTAAAATGCAAAGTGATTTAAATAAATCTGAACCTGAATTTATAAAAATACGCGAAATGATGGATCAGGCAGGCGAAGAGCTCCGCGCTTATACTAATGAACAACAGCAAGATAAAGTGGGGGCTGAGCGTTTAGGGCGTTATGTAGAAGCCATTTCAGAGGTACTAAATGCCGATAGAGATATATACCAAGCCCGGCTTGCAAAACAAAAAATAGTAAACCAACATGGTGATTTAGAACAAAATCAAAAATTATTTGAAGAAAACGCAGCCCAAGTTATACGTCGCTTTAATAGTTATCGTAGCTATTTAATTAACGAGCCGCAGCTAACACAAAAATATGCCAACTTCGATCAGCTTTATCAGCAATGGTATGAGCAAAGTAAAGCCTTGATTTACTCAACTCCTGCAAAGCAAGTCGCTTTAATTGATAATAATTTAGCAAATGCTGATAAAAGCTTTAACGAATTAAGAAATATACTTGATGTTGTGGGCGAAGAGGCACGCACACATGCCAGAGCGGTAAAACAAGACGTACAACATAGCATTCAACTTTTTGAAAAAATTGTTTTTATTGTGATTATTATTGCCTTTATTGTCGCTTTAGGTGTGGGCTATTACATTCCGAAAAAGCTAACCGATAATATCAATAATATTACCCTTCGTATTAAAGAAATAGCCGCTGGCGATGGCGATTTAACCCAGCGTATTAACACTAAATCACACGACGAATTAGCTGATTTAAGCAATGAATTTGATAACTTCTTGAGCCATTTACAAACAATAATAAAAAATATTCAGCAGCAATCAAGCCAACTTGGTGCAGTAACGGGTGATTTAAATGATGTATCTGATACCGCGATGGAAGTAACCCAAAAACTTGCTAATGCCTCGGAGTCAATAGTTAGTGCGGGCCATGAGATGGACATGGCCAATCAACAAATGGCAGATCTTGCAAAAAATACTGCGCAGGAAGCCGATATATCTAGCGAGCAGGTTAAGCAAGGTGTTCAAGCTATTGATGTGTCAGGCAAAGCGATTGAAGATTTAGCTAACGATATTGAGTCAGCATTAGCGAATTCGGTTGAACTAGAAAGTAGCTCTACAGATATAACCTCTGTTCTTGAAGTGATACGTAATATTGCAGAGCAAACAAACTTATTAGCTTTAAATGCAGCGATTGAAGCCGCTAGAGCCGGCGAGCAAGGCCGTGGATTTGCTGTAGTAGCTGATGAGGTAAGAACGCTTGCCACACGAACTCAACAAAGCACAGACGAAATTGATACCATGATCCAACGCTTAAATGACAACGTTAAAGCGTCGTCTGATTCGATTAAAAATAGCCAAACTAATGCCAATACCACTTTAACCAACTTTGACTCAGTAATTACCATTTTTAATAGCCTGACTCACGCATTTGAAAAAGTACAGCAAATGTCGACTGAAACCGCACAAGCTACACAAGAGCAGTCACATGTGGCTAACGAAATAAATCGAAATTTAGTGTCATTAAAAGAGCAATCTGCACAAATGAAACAAATTTCCACGCAAACCACGCAACAATCTAAAAATGTATCGGCCTTATATAAGCAAATGAAATCGCAAGTGGAAAGCTTTAAAGTATGAGCAAGTAACAATTATAAAGTTAAGCGCACGTAAATTGCGCTTAACTTTTGCTATCGATAATAATCAATTCACACTCAGTGGTTGCTGTTAAGGTGATGGTTTTAGTCTGTGTAACTTCTGCGCCGTCACCCTTATTCATGTTAACTGAGGCTGACTCATCATTAATACTAAACTCCCCTGCCGATGCCAATACGTAGGCTTGATGATCAATCGGCTGTGTTATTGACGTGCCTTTTGCCAGCTTGCCACCGTAAATACGCGCCTGCTGATTAATAAAAAGTGCACTATCGGCATCTTTTGGATAACCCGAAACCATTAAGCTAAGGGTGCTTGTGGCTTGTGTAGGAAACTTCTTGCTTTCCCAGCGCGGCTCAACATTATGTTGATTACTCTGAATCCAAATTTGATAAAACGTTAGTGGTTCATCTGTTAGGTTATATTCTGAGTGGGTAATGCCGGTGCCTGCACTCATTACCTGCACCTCACCTTGCTCGGTGATCCCCTTGTTGCCCATACTATCTTGGTGAGTAATGGCACCACTGCGGATAAAACTAATAATTTCCATATTTCTATGCGGGTGCGCACCAAACCCCATACCTGGGGCTACCCAGTCATCATTAACTACACGCAAAGTGCCAAACCCCATACGCGCAGGATTATAGTAATTCGCAAAACTAAAGTGGTGCTTTGACTTAAGCCAACCATGATCAGCATGGCCTAAGCTATTTTTTGGGTAATGGGTAAGCATATTTTTTCCTATACGTTATCTCTACGTCATTTAGTATTGACGGTCTCGATCATGGGCAGCGTCAAAGGTGTGTTTAGCACCTAAAGGCACAATTTGCGTTGGGTTAATGGTTACGTGACTTACGTAGTAATGAATTTTTGAGTACTCTAAATCGACCGTTTCCTTTATCCCAGGTACTTGGTAAAGCTCATTAATGTAGTTACTAAGATGATGAAACTCAGTTAACTTTTCTCGATTACACTTAAAGTGCCCGTGATACACAGCATCAAAGCGGATAAGTGTGGTAAATAATCGCCAATCGGCTTCAGTGAGTGTATCGCCCACTAAGTAACGCTGTTTTGCTAATCGAGCTTCTAACCAATCTAAGCTATCAAACAAGGCGGTGTAAGCTTCGTTGTAAGCTTCTTGAGTTGTAGCAAAACCGGCTTTATACACCCCATTATTAATGGTGTTATAGACACGGTTATTCACTGTTTCTATTTCTTCACGTAGCGCATCTGGATAATAATCGTCGTTGTTACCAGTAAGCTCATTAAACGCACTATTAAACATGCGAATTATTTCTATTGATTCGTTGTTTACAATAGTCTGCGTTTTTTTATCCCATAAAATAGGCACGGTAACACGCCCTTCATAGCTAGGGTCGGCTTTTAAATACAATTGATAAGCGTAATCTAAGTTATAAAGTGGATCGCCCTGCTCGCCAAATTCCCAGCCGTTTTCCATCATGGGTGCTTCAACAATACTCATAGAAATAATGTCTTCGAGCTGCTTTAATTTACGAAATATAATGGTGCGGTGCGCCCAAGGACAAGCCAAGGATACATATAAATGATAACGACCCGCTTCTGGTTTAAATTTACTGTCTTGCGCTGATGAAATCGTATCTCTAAAACGGCTATCTTGGCGTACAAATTTACCGTCGCTTTTTTCGGTGTCGTACCATTTATCGACCCATTCACCGTTAACTAGTAATCCCATGTCCGTCTCCTTAGTTTATAGAATGTGCCAACCTTACGCAGATTGGCAGCTTAAAGTTTAATCACTTATGTGATCCGCTTATTAATTTAATTTGTTATGAATTTTTCCATCAACAGATAGCTTTCCAGCTCCTTGGATCAGTAAAGCTAAGGTAATAGCTAACAGCGATAACGCAAATTCATAACCGTTGTTGCTCATAAATAAACCGTTATCTATGTGCGTGGTAAAAATAGCAACCACCATAGTGATAGCCAGTACAAAACTCGCAGGACGCACCAGCAAACCAACGATGAGTAGTAACCCACCAAAAAATTCGGCGCCACCGGCCATTAATGCCATTAAATAGCCCGGTGCTAAGCCAATCGATTCCATCCATTGCCCTGTGCCTTCCAAGCCATAGCCGCCAAACCACGCAAACAGTTTTTGTGCGCCATGAGCACTAAACACTAATCCTGCAATAAGCCTTAATGGTAATGTTGCAAAAGACTGTTCAGTTTTTGTGATGGCGGCTGTAATATTTTTAATCGTCATAGTTCTAACCTGTATTGTTCCAATTGAGTATGCAGCTATTGTATAAGTTGAATTAAAATTAAATAACTCCTATTATTTGCTCTATATGTTCAAATATTTTGAACAGTTAATATTGGGTATCATTATGAATACATCCCCTATCAGCATAGAAGCTTTATTGGTATTAGACGCCATTGAGCATCGTGGCAGTTATGCAGCCGCCGCAGAGCAACTTAATAAAGTGCCCTCAGCCTTGTCGTATATTGTTAATAAACTTGAAGAGCAATTAAATGTAACTTTGTTTCAGCGTCAAGGTCGGAGAGCGGTTTTGACCCCCGCAGGTAAACATTTACTAAGCGAGGGGCGTAAAGTACTCAATGCTATAAATAATTTATCGGAGCAAACACAAACTATAGCTAATGGCTGGGAGCCACGGATACGTATTGCCTATGACTCTATTTTTGAAATAACTTACGTATTTAAAAACTTACAGTTATTTTTAAATAAGCATAAAAATATCGAGATAGATATTAAAGAAGAAGTACTCAATGGCACTTGGGAGGCTTTAATTGAGGATGACGTTGACTTAGTAATTGGTGCACCAGCTCCTATTCCAAATCAAAAGGGGATCAGGGCGGTAAAAATAGCCGATATTCAAAATGTACTAGTGGTTCATCCTAGCCACCCGTTAGCACAAGTAAAAAGCCCCGTTAAACCCAGCGAACTTGGAAAATACACCACGGTTATAGTGCATGATTCAGCAAAACAAAGTATTCCTTGGTCAGCTAATTTAATCGAGGGTAATCAACGCTTTTATGTAAGTTCTGTAAGCCAAAAAATGACCGCTATTTTATCCGCTATTGGCATTGGTTATTTACCTGAGAACCTTATTGCTGAGTATGTAAAAGCAAACAAACTGCATGTTGTGGAGCTTACCGAACCACGTCCAACTCAAGACCTATACCTTGCATGGAAAATAACTAACAAAGGTAAAGGGCTAAAACAGCTGACCCAAATTATGCTAACTAGTGTTTAACCCTAAAACGCAAAAGCCCATGCTAAAACAGCATGGGCTTTTTGAATCGGTAATAAATATTACAGTGCGAGGTCTTGCTTAGCGCGCGTTAAATTGTACGACACTAACTCGTTACCAGACATTTGTTGTGCTTCGTAAAAGTCTGATAATGCAGCCGTTTCATTTTTAGCCATTAAACGTCCTACACCACGGTTACTTAAAGCAAATGACGTAAGCTCACGTACTTTAAAGCGAGGGCCAGTGCTTTGCTGTAATAAAGTAATTGCTTTTGAGCAAATTTCTTCAGCTTGGCTGTAATTTTTTGATTTTACATTTAATGCACAATCGTTAAATGCAACTTCGAATTCTTGAGGAGCTGTTTTAGCTTCTTCAATAACCATTAACTTGTAATCACTTTGATCAGCCATTACAGCAGCTGAGCAAGTTAATAAAGAGCCAAGAGCGATGGTTTTGATAAGTGAGCGTTTCATGATTAATTTCCTATTTGGTTAGTCGTGCTTGTTGCCGACAACTAAACTTTAGAGTGTTTACTTAATCCCGACAAACGATTAAAAACAATCCAATAAGTGAAAAAAACTAACCTATAGACTTTAAGCTGCTAAAAACGTCTAACAGTTCAAAAAATCAATCACCTCTTCTTGCACATCAATATAATCTTCTTCTGACATATTTAATGCTTCTAAAACCTGTTTTTCTATGTCATCCCAATCTTTAGTGGTGTCACCGCGTAAAACACTATTAACCAAATTTTCAGACATTTTTAAAACGCTGTAACACAATTGTTGATTACTTCCAGTTATATCACTTAGCATACTCAAATCGTGATGACGTAAAATAAGCTGGCAAATATCTACAGGTAAATGCCAGCTGGTCGCTAAATAGTAACCCACAGTGGCATGATTAGTTCCATATAAACGCTCTTCTATATCTATCAAGCTTTCTTTATGGGTATTATTTGAAGTATGTAAAGCACTCACGTAGTTATCGAATTTAATTGCCATCGGCACAATGCCACAATCATGAAATAAACCCAGCGTATACAAGTACTCAACGGGAACATTGTTTTTTATACGTTGCCCAATAATCATATTTACATCAGCAATTTCTGATGCGGTATCCCAAAAACGCTCCAAACTAATGCAACATTCTTTTTGGGCGAACATTTGCTTTAGCTTTAAGCTAGGTACTAAAGCTTCAATGCCATTCCACCCTAAAAACATAATGGCCTGTTTAATATTTGACACACTACGAACTAAGCCATAAGCAGGTGAATTAACTATCTTTAAAATAGCTGATGCAATAGCTACATCTTTAGCGATGATTTCTGCGGCGTCTGAGAGCGAGGGCTCCTGTGCAGATGCTAATATTTCAAGATCATTTAAGATTTGTGGTTTTGGTGGGATAACAAAGTTTTTGTTTACATCAGATAACACCTGCTCATTAACTACAATCATCGATGTCTAGCCTCCAGCTAAGCTATATGGATTATTTATTTTATTCCATTTGAACTTTTATACTAGAAGTTGATTAAAGATTTATCAATTTGTAGGTGCTAAATAGGTAGAGTAAAAATATTTTTTAAAACAACATAAGTACACGCCCAATGTTTAGGCGTGTGCTTTGAATATTGGTTTAGAAGTAATAGCCAATATTAATGTTAAAGCGACGCTCAGTTTCGCTACTGTCGCCCGCTAATGAACCACCAACAAATGGCATATTTTTACCATGAACTAAGTCAAAGTAAGTAAATAAACCACCAGCAGCTACCGAGAAGCCAGTTACGTTCATCCAGGTATCTCTGCTGTTGTCTGATTTGTCGTAAATAGCACTGTAGTCGTTGTAAAACTGTAAGTTTGTTACCGCGCCCCATTGAACCGGTACGCTGTAAGCTACGTTTGCACTCGACATTGTTGCCTCTGCCGCCATGCTATCGTAAAACGAGTAAGCGCCTACAGCAATACGGTTTACGTTATCAATATCGTAGTTATACGCACCGTGTTGAAGTTGTAAGTTCCAAGGGCCCATATTACTGTTTAAATGTAATGCCCACGCGTTGTAGTCACCTGCGCGGTCAACACCGTCATGTAAGCCACCAGCAAGTGCCGACACACCTATTTCAGTTTTACCACTTTCATGTTCTAGGTGATAGCCGTAACGACCTGAGAACGTATTGTACTCGCCTATAGCATTAGTTGGCTCAGCATAAACACCATCCCCAGCTTCTCTAAAACCAACAATGTCGTAAGAATAGCGATCGCTGCGGTTATCTACATAACCATCAACACCACCTAATTCATCATTTTTGAAAAAGCCCAGATCAAGCTGCCAGTTATCAGCAATCTTACGCTTAAATAACACCCCTAAATCGTGGTCGTCTTCAAGGCCAACATAATAGTTAGTGCTGAAAAAGTAGTTATGTGAGTTATATGGCCAGTTACCAAAAGGAACCTTAGTAATACCTGCTTGAACTTGCCAATCATCAGCAAAATCGTAAGCTGCATAAGCGTATTTAACAGCGGTCATATAATCAAAAAAGCGAATTTCAGCGTTTAACTTTACATCACCAACATCGCCTGAGAAATTTAAGCGAAAAATATCAAAGTCAAAATCGCCGCCGCGATTTTTATTATCGTCATCATACGAGGTATGGCTGTAGTTAGTTCGAACAGCACCGCCAATTTTAATTCCCTGAGGCTTATGTTCATGTTTAGCTACTTTAACTTCAGCTATATCTTCTTTCTCTTCAATGGTGCGCTCGATTGATTTTTCACTTTTTTGCTCTGCTTTTGCAAGTTGCTTTTGCAGCATTTCCACTTGTTTTTGTAAGCTGCTTAATTGCTGCTTAACTTTATCAAGATCTGTATCTGCATGTGCCTGATGTGAAAAAACAACCATAGACACTGCCAGTGCTAAAGGTTTCATAGGTGTCATAATTTGTCCTTGCTTGCCTTGTTGATATTATTAACTCGAACTTGGTCAGCGTGAGCTAAGTACCTGCTTGATTTTACATGTTGTTTTACAATGATAACGTATTTTTACAACTCTTCAATTACACTTTATGATTTTGCGCAACACACCAGCAACACACAAACTACTTTTTAGCAGGGTAAGCATGACAATTGCTCATCACTTTTATAAATGAAAGCAGCAGCTTGCAAAATTAAAGCTTAAAAAAGCAGAGTCATCACGTACCTATTTTAATGTGTTATTATTTGCAAAATCATATTTAAATCAGCCAGTTTACTACTACATATATAAATTAAGGACTCTGAAAAATGAAAAATAACGATACCTTTAACACCATTGCTACGTTAATTTTTAAGCATCTTTATAATAACTTTCCAAGCCCAAGCCAGTTAGATCCTGAACAATTAATTAGCGATGCCTCAGATCAACAAGGTGAGCAAATAAAAGGAACTATCGCGTTTCTTCTTCATGAGGAATATATATTTTCAACGCCTAGCGCCACTTTTTTGCTAACAGAAAAAGGCTTTAGCCACGCTTTGTGTCCTAAATTTTAAACTCACCGCTGAATAGTTAATACCATAAAAAAGCCCTAGCAATTAAAGCTAGGGCTTGATAATGATTTTTAACGGTTATTTTTTCTCTTTTTCTAAACGCTTTTTAAGACTCAATGCCGCATCAGCAGCCAATAAACGCATAAATTCAGAGCCGTTGTTTTGTTCGCCTTGACCCGCACCTATAACAATTTCAGGCACTAAGCGGCTGTTACCTAGGCTATTAAATAAAGCCGTTTGAATTTTAACTTCTGCTTTAAGTGTTTCATCAAACACATATTTAGGATCAAGTGCTGCTGACTTTGCGCGTAAACGTGCTTCAGCTAATACATCCATGCCTAACGCCTCTAAGCGTTGCTGTTTTAAGATTTCTTCTTGCTCTTTTGCAAGCTCAGCCTTTACTGCAACACGCTGTTGTGCAGAAATAATCGCATTGGCTTTTATTCGCTCTGCATCGATTTGCTCTTTAATTTTTAGCTTTTCAGACTCAGCTCTTTGCTTTGCAATCGCTTGTTCGCCTAATGCCACTTCAGTACGTGCTTGTTGCTCTGCCTTTTTAAGGTTTTGTCTTGCAAGGGCTTCATCTGCTGCAGCTTGCTTTTGCGCCTCTAAGCGCGCATTTACCTTATTTTCGTAATCAATATCAATAATACTCGCATCAACCACCGTTATACCGTAAGAGCCTAAAATAGGTGCATTACGCAGCGGCTTACCTTCAGCATCTTTCTTTATATTAATGGTAACGCGTTGTTGCTTACTTAAATTGCTTAAATCGTCAGACTTGTCACGCTCGCCAGTACTAATAATTTGCTCAGTAACAAAAATGCCATTAGTCAGTTGATCAGAAAAATCTTGGCTTAATTGACCATTACCACCTGAGTAGTGTTGCTCAACCGACATCATACGTGCAGACGCTTTTACATTTTCTGTAGTGGCACGCATTAAAAGGTTAGAGATCAGAGTTTCTTGGGAACCAAATTCTTCATGAATTTTTAATAATCCACGTAAAGCGCCCGACTCACTTGCAGGTACATTACCTGGTAATCTAAAACGTGATACCCCTCTGGCGCCACCAGTTGTCGTATCTAAAAATCGAATAGGAATGAGTGGTACAATGGCACTGGCTGTTGCACTGCTATCACCGGTAAAGTTAATCGAGATAACTTTTTTATAGGCCGATGTGGTGCCAAATGCTTTTAAGTAAGGACCAGCTTGGTTTATTACCGTTAAATTACCAGTAAAAGCTGATTGGTGAACAAGCCGTTCATCGGCTTCATTCCATGAAATAACCTGCGATGTTAATGTTGCAATCACTGCTAACACCACAACAACTGACGTTAATAAAATTACATTACGACGGCCAAAACGTGCCATAAATGATGTATTTTTTGCCTCTGCGACGGCTTGTTGCTCGCTATCCATTTTTAGTACTCTCCATGTTTAATTTCTTTTTAACAAAATACGTAATTTCTTGTTCGCTTAAGTGCGCACAAAAGCTATCCGATCGATGCAAATCTATAAATGTTGCAAGGATCTCTTGTTTGCCTTTAATTGTTTTTTCCTGGTTTTCTTGGGTTTGGTTTTTCTCGCTAAGTTGAGCAATAAGTTCATCAATAATGGTGTCTTTATCAAACAACACATTATATTCTTTTGACTTTCTTACTCGGCTCTTACGTACATTGCTGTAAATCACATAAAGCGCCACACACAAAATAACAACAAGCGTACTTAACCCAATAATATAAAAAATCATAACGTCTGCTTATATTAATTGAATAATTAACCCTAACAACAAATGTAACGGTTAAATCACAAATGTTAAGCCGATAATTTTACAGAATAACGCCCCAAATAACAGAATTAATACTTGGCCCTTGTATATTTTTGTAAAAATTAGAATAGAAAAGTTTAATATCTGAAGTCTCAGCATCAACAATGTTACTTTTAGTGAGTGTTGATGTTTACCTTTTAGAGTCAACGGTAAACATCTTCTATTCAAACCTTCATATTGAATACTAAACCATTTATTTTTTAATAATCTGATTTCAAAGTGAAAATTGCAATAATTGCCGAGTAAAGTTAAAAATATTTAAATTTTTTCTGGCGAAGATTAAAATGCGGCCTACCCTTAGTATGTAAATTAGGTACTGATTATTTGCTCAAAATTAAATCATATGAGCATGCAGTTGATCATTTACGTTACATCAAACCACTTACAAGTGAAAAAGGATATAAAGATGAAAAAATGTAAATACGCAGCATTGCTCGCTACAGCTATCTATGGACAATACAGTTTTGCTGCAATCGATGAGCTCACTATTTTACAACACACTCAAGAAGCGAAAAAAACTACAATTGCCAAACAAGCCAATACCCATGTAAATCTTTCTAGGCAATTTACAATCGAAACGACACAAGGCCCTGTAATTACTCAAACTGTATCGCACCCTAATGCTGATTACATAAAGCTACATTTTAGCCAAGTAGATCTAAATGGTGACGCAAAGTTAGTCGTTAGAAGCGAAGACAACTCAGAGCGATATGAATATAGTAGTAATAATATGGACGCTGCAACAATCGATAGCTTAAACGGGGATGATGGTGTGCATTCATTTTCTTCTATGTCGGTTTCAAATGACAGCGTTATCATTGAGTATTACCCTGATCCAAAAAACAGTAAGCAGCAACACCAGTTTGGGGTTATTGATAGCTATTTTTACGGCACTGAAAGCGCCAATATAAATATCAATGAACAAAATAAACCTGCCCCTTTGTCTACCTGCGGTATTAATGAGCGCAAAGACGTGCAGTGTTGGGCTAATTCCAACCCAACAGAGTTTGACCGCAGCCGCCCGGTAGCACGCTTAGTAATTGGTGGCCGCAGCTTATGTACCGGTTGGCGCGTTGGCAGCGATAATAAGTTATTTACCAATAACCACTGTATCGAAACTGCATCTGAGCTTGCATCTACAGAAGTGTGGTTTAACTACCAAAATAAAAGTTGTAATGGGACAACCAGAGAAACCATTGTAAAAGTAACGGGTAAAGAGTTTTTTAAAACTGACTACACGTTAGATTACACCCTATTTAGTGTTAATGACTTTGCCAATATTGAACAGTTTGGCTACTTAGGGCTTGATGTGCGAAACGCACAGCAAAGTGAACGTATTTATATTCCGCAACATGGTTCAGGTAATCCTAAGGAGCTGTCGATTGAATCTGATCAAGACACCAATGGTTTGTGCCAAGTTAATGCCCCCTCAACGAATGGGCGTGGAAGTAATACTGATATTGGATACTATTGTGACACTATAGGTGGCTCTTCCGGTTCTCCTGTTGTTGCAGCATCAAGTAATCGTGTTATTGCACTTCATCATTTAGGCGGATGCTACAATAAAGGCGCCAAAATAAGTAAGATTTGGCCCCAAGTCGCAACTTACTTTAATAACACAGTGCCTGTTGGCGATAACGACGGTACTACACCACTGCCACCTACCGCACGTTTTGAATACAGCTGTGAGCAATTACAGTGTAATTTTGATGCAACAAGCTCCAGCTCAGCAGGTACAATCAATAATTACAGTTGGAACTTTGGCGATAATCAAACTGATACAGGTGCAACCGTAGTGCATAATTTCGTATCTGAAGGTAATTACGATGTATCTGTTACTGTGCAAGATAGTAACAATAATACAAACACGCTAACCCAAACGATTAGTGTTTCAAATGGCTCACCAACAGAAGTTGAATTAACTAAAGGGCAAGCATTAACAGGCCAAAGTGCAGCATTAAATCAAGAGACTATTTACTATATTGATGTACCTGCAAATAGCACTAACATTTCAATCGACATAACGGGTGGTTCAGGTGATGCAGACCTCTATGTTAAAAAGAGTACAGTGCCAAGCACAAATAATTACGACTGCCGCCCATTTAGAAATGGTAACACTGAAAGTTGTAATATAAGTCAAGGAGAAGGTCGTTTTTACATTATGCTTAAAGCGTATAATAGCTATCAAAACGTAACAATCGTGGCTAATTATGAAAATAGCGCACCACCTACAGATAATGATACTCGCGTATTAACGTCTCGTGCTTATGGATTTCCAGATTTTTGGCAGCGCTATAGTTATGTAGTACCTACAGGCGTAACCACTGTAAACATAAAAACATTGGGTGGCGAGGGAAATACTAACCTCTATGTTCGAGCGGATGCAGCAGTAACAAAAACACAATATGATTGCTTATCGAACAACAAAGACAGCAATGAAAGTTGTATCTTAGAGGTGAGTTCAGGCCAAACATTACAAATCGGACTGTTAGGTGTCACTAATTACGATTGGGTTAAGCTTGTTGCAACTGCAAAATAAATAATATCATTCCCCTAAACAAAGCACTTCAGTGAATCTGCAGTGCTTTTATTTGGTTCTAATTCACTCTTTTCATGCAGGGCGTATTAAACATCACCATAAATAAAAAATACCACCTATTACAAAAATAACTCATAGTTAGTAGTCATTAAAAAATATAATCCGATCTCGCTATTGAGTGCGTGATAATAACTTCAAAACTTGTTTAACTACCATTTCTGGCTCATCATTTTGTGGATAATGGTAACTTTTACTGGTTAGCACTATCTCACCTTGAGGAAAAGCATTAGCCCAGTTTGAATGCAGCTCTAACCACATTTCACGCCCTTTATCAGTAAAAAATAACACCGATGGATTTTCATATTTTTTAACTGAGGCAAGAACCGTCACGGGAATATCTGCTATTTGTGGGTAATCGGGCAAAGGCCGCTTCGACCAAAAGTCTAAATACTGATTCGACATACCATTTTTCATATCATCGCGTTTTATAGCGGCAATTTCTTTTTCAGCGCGCGATAAATCAATCTTACGCATAATATCAACATCATGCTCTGAGGCCGGTTCAATTAACATTAACGCTTTAATGTTATCGGGGTAGCTTGCTGCAAATACCCTTGCGATATAAGCACCATAAGAATGCGCCACATAAACTACCGGTTCTTCAATTTTTAACGCTTTAAGTAATAGTAAGGTCTCAGTAGCATACTGCTCTGAGCTATAGTTTTTCTTTATTTGCGCTGAGCCGCCATTGCCAATTCGAGAATAGCGAATTACTTTTGCATGCTTGATAAGCGAGTTATAAATGGGATCCCAATCACTAAGCCCTGCAGAGCCACCCGCCTCGAGTAAAATAGTGTGTTTGCCACTACCCGCCATTTCATATTCAATATCAAAGCCATTTACTTTAACTTTAGCAAGCTCAGCAAAGGCAGCGGTTGAGGTGATTAATACCCAAAATAGAATCGTTTTTATTATTAGTTTCATATTGTTAAAGCAAATTAATAGTTAGCTTAAGTTTATAACATTATAAATAGAGCGACAAAACCTTAATGGATGAATTGTTTATTCTATTCTTTTTGGGTTTGTTTGTGTTCCATTTTATACCGGCCATGCAACCGTATATGCAAAAAGGCTAGCAAGCAATGGGCTATAACGGCACGCCCTGGTACTTTGAATTTGTGATAGTGGGTATTGCTGTTTCAACGCTTGGGCTAATGCGGGCGTTTTAGAGTAGTCGAGATAAAAAGGAAAGCGCTAGTTAGGAGCTAGCGCCTCAAGCTTTAATTTTGCGATTTATCAATTTTAGAAATTAATGTATCAAGCACCATTAAGTCATTAGCCTTTTCCATATATTCATCGCTATCTTCATCAAGCTCTTTAAGCTCTACTGTTTCTTTTTCAGCCCTGCTTTTAAGGGTACTTTTAATTACTCTAAGCTCTAATTGTGAAAACATAATTATCCTACATCTTTATTTGGTATACCGATAAATCAAGGGATAGCCATTGAGCCTAACTGATTTAATTTATCTAATTACAGAGTCGCAGGCATATCGTATAGAGAGCGAATAGTAATATAGTATGTTTACCTTTACCGGCAAGCTCGTATTCTACGTCAAAGCCATTTGCTTGAACTTTAGCCAGTCCGGCTGGTAACAACTGAAATGGCATTATTAATGCAGTGAATTTAAAGCAGAAATGGGTTTATCAAGTAATGAGTTTAAAGCCGATATGATATAATGATGAGCTGGGATAGTTTTTACCGCTGTTGGGGCAACACTAGCATTTATAAAGTTTGCTTTAAATTGAGTTACTGACACCTTAAAATTTGAGAATAAGTAGTGGAGCACAGGCTTAACTCTGTGCTCCATCTATTAAGAATTTAATTTTCTTATCAAGTAGCATTAAAAGTATCGCTTCCCCAGCAATCATCTGATTTTCTATATTATTTTCCCTAGCTTTTCCTCTAGGCGATAAACTAGTATTCCACCAAGCTAACGATAGACGACCTAGGATTTTTCCATCGTCTTCAATACTAATTTCCATATAAAATAATCCGAAAATAAAACACACTTCAATTGAGAAACTCGACCACAACTTGTGGTTTATGTGAATTATAGCCCGATTGACGTCATTATTTGGCAAGGTAACTGTGTTTATGGAAATGGATAATAAAAACTACCTCTATACAAAGTCCGCTAGATGCAGGCTAACATACTTATATAACATTCACTTCCGTAAATTTTAGACCTTTTAAATTTTGACTTTTCACCAAATCATACAAGCCACCCTTTTCATCAGTACAAAAGGTAAATATTCCAGCTCCTTTCACCTTAAACAAACCACCGTGTTTTATAGCGTTTTTACTTAAAGCGAGTTTTTTAAAGCGCCTGATTCTATTTACACGACCATTCTTCATGTTCAACTCTGTGTGCTCTTGGCTAATTGCGTCTTGTTGACCTAAAATATTTAAAGCAAACCATTCTTCACCATTAAGATTTAGTGGTAAAAATTCACAGCATTCTTTAAGTGTTGGCTCAAACATACATTTTAAGGGTGCTGGAATTGCGAAAGCCATTGCTCCCCAGCCTGCTACATCGGGTTTATTAGTAGGAGTTTCACCTTCGACTATTAACCAATCAACATCTACAATACGCCAGCCATCACCCTTTGAGTTACCGTTAAAAGTATAAATATCGTTGTTTGTTAACTGTATTGACTGCTCGAACATTGTTTCTTGTAGCAGCAAATATTCACCAGCATCAACGCCAACAGCATAAACTTTATTAAATTCTTTCATTTAATTACCTTGGTATCATATTTGATAATTCTTCATGTAGTGGGAAATCACCACTTTGTAACTCGTCGCCAATATCTCTAAGTAATTCAATTATATCTGTCCGGCCTAAACCTTCAGCTATAGTATCGGTAAGTAAAGCTTCTACGTTTAAGAAGTATTCGCTTGTGTGGGTTTTTGTATGGGCTTCAGCCTTAGGCATTGCATCCATTGGAGTATGTTTTGCAAATCTAGGAAGAAATACTCCATTTGCTTCATGGTCAATATCGATTCCAAAACCTGCGAGTCTAAGCCTAGCCTTTGAAGCTCGGGGATCGTCCCAAGCGACTATGTGGTGAGCCGCCATATTTTCACCTCTTTCCCTACCTGCTGCAATCATATTTCTACTTAGTTTAATACTATGCCGCTTATTATGCTCCCACCGTACATGCCTACTAAGTATTAAGTCATCTTTACTAATAAGCCCTTTTTTATAGCGTGCTGAATCAATAATTTCACCTCGATAATATATAGCATATTGAGTAGCTTGGTTTTTAGCAATTGAGGAATTACCAGTCACAGTGAGAAGGTCTTGCTCTAACTCTTGAACGGTTACGTACTCTTTTGTATTAGAAGGCATGCTAAATTTATTCCTTTAAAATGATTTTAATACTCCTGCCTAAATAGTGTCATTTTGGGAACTAAAATGCAATGTGGGAATAAAACTCAAACTTGACGTATTATTCCAAAGTTCAATAACATCATTACTCACCCAAACCTGTAAACTCCCTCGTCCATATGCCATAATCTAAATAATTCATTATTTTAGTAACTTGGCGCGTATTTAGGCGCTTTTAAGTTAACTACTCAGGGTTTTCAGCATGGCATATCAAGAGCAAAATCAAGCAACAATCTACTGGCACGACTATGAGCAATACACATCAAAACATTGATTTAAAATGATTTTAAATTCAACGAATAGAAATTTATACACACTTTTATACACACTCCACTTCTAATTTACTAAATCTTTTATAAAATCTTCTGTAATATCAACATCTATATCATTCAATGCTCGCTTTACATTTTTTTTGGGCTCTAAATCACTGGGCATGTAGCTTTCTTTTACCAATTTATCTCTGTGTATATTAAAGTTCAGTGTTAATATATATGAGGCTGATAAAAAGCGAATAATCGTTCTATGGTGAGCTATCATTTTATTCATGCTCTGGTGATCTTCATTTTGAATTTCCCAAATGTTAAATAGATTACGGTACTCTAAGGAAATAGTGTTTAGATAATCATCCAATAAAGTTAATGCTAACTTTTGCTCTTTGGTTAAGCTATTCCAACCCATATCTTTTGAAACATTCCAAGGGATATATTTTAAGATATTCAAATCTATAATTGATATTCTATCCCAGTTATGTAATTTCAGATAAGATATGCAGTAAGGCTTTAAAGTTGCTTTCAATTTATCGTTTAGAATCTCAATATCAATATATAGTGAGTCAACAGCTTTTTTTTGTTTATAGACCTCAATCTTTTCTGCAGCTTTGATTGATATTAACCAACCAACAAAAGCCATTACCAATGCGGTAATGAGATTTAACAACCATTTTATCAACTCTGTTTCATAATCCATTTAGTAATCCATTGACCTGACAATAAATTACATATTGCCTGATTATTTTTATTATTCAACTATTGGCTCTAACTTACTATTTAATGCCTTAGCCTCAACTTTATAGCTTATAAAATCGACCATTTCTGTTGGGGTTGGTAGCGGTGAGTTATGGGTATGAGTTGATAAAGTCTGGTTCATTTGTTCAACCAAGCTTATTAAATCAAGGAGTACTTGCGCTACGTTTACTGAGCTGTCACCCAACCACACTGTTTTACCTTCAACCTTTGCGAGCTTAGTAGCTTTAGCATGAAGTGTTTTGAGTGTTTCTAGGTTCATGTTCTCATGGGCTTTAATATCTATCTGTTTTTTACTGCCAAGTAACAGCCCTTCTAGCGCTGTGATCAATGCTTTTTCACCCACCACTGTTTTTAGGGCGCCCATTACTTCATTAATTTGGTTGCCGTCTATTTTTAACGTGTCGTGCGTAGCTATATTGGTGCTGCGTTGGTGGTAAATTTCTTCACGGTTGCGCGATTGTATTTTACTGCTATCGCTTGATTGGGTTATGTCGCCATCTGTTTTTATGTGCCAGTTGCCGTCGCGGCCTTGTAGTTTGCTGCGGCTGTTTTGCTGCAGTGTTACGTCGGTGCGTTTGTGTTCTGGCACTAGGCTTTGCCATGGCAATAAGCTGGTGATCACGGGGTGGCTGTTTAGGCCGTCGATATATTGTATTAAACAGTGCATACCTGGCGTTGGTTCGTTTAACAAGCCATGATCAGGCGCTTGGCCTGTGCCAAGTGTTACTTGCTGAAATATAGGCACGGCTAATGGCTCGGCGGTTTGCGGGTTTAATAGCTGTACGTCGGCGGCTTTTAGTGGTCTAAATGCACTGCTAATTGTTGCCGTAGCCGGTATGTCGTAAATGCGTTCAATACGCGCTAGCTGCGGTAAATGCTTACGTTGCCCAAGCTCTGGAAAGTAGCGCAGTATTAGGCGCTTTATAGCGTTTTTGACCATCTGATCACCTGTTTGTTTTCACTTAATGTTACTTCGGTTATGTATCGGCCGTTTAATTTTATGCCTGGTCTTAGTTTTGGTATGGCAATAATTGAACCGGTGTTTGCATTGGTTGTTTTTATTGGGTGCTCTTCAAAGTCGGTTATCTCGGTTTGTGGCCAACGTGAGTCATGCCAGCTGCCGGCGTATACTTTGCCGTCGGGTCGTTGCTGAAATATAAAATGGGGAATGCTAAATACCTGAGCACATTGGCGCAGTGCTTCAATGCCTGTGCCCTGGTGATAAAATGCGGGCACGGGTGTTTTTGTATAATCACTATCAGGGTAAATAAACTCAATACCTATACTGCTTAACTGATCGCACACATTTGCAAAGGTGGCGTGGCGAATAGCAAAGTTATGCGGGAATGATAACGCGCCTATGAGCTCGCGGCAGGTTAAAAACCAGCGGCCATTACTTTGATGTTTTGCTTCAATAACACCTAAAAAATACGGCTGCATAGCATTAATGGCATAACCTATGTGTAACTCAACTAACCCTTTTGGTTCTTCCTCTGTAACCACCATAAAACTTGCACGGCCTGTGCTGTATAAATCAAGTTGGGTATTGTCACTGACTAAGTTAGTAACTTGAACACCACCAATGTTGAGTATTTTAATTAGCCGGTTACTGCTCATGGCCCCTCACTTTGCTCGAATGCGGTTTGTACTGTTTCGTGACCGTTTACTGCTTGGGTTTGGCTATTTTCTTTTGCTTTGCCGTCAAGTTGTTGCTGGGTTCGCTCTGCTGTTGAAAGCACTTCTACCAGCTTAAAAGTTACTTGCCACGCTTTTACTTCTTCAAGCTCGGTGGCTTTTATATCGCTATCGAATTTGGCTTTACGTATTTTATACGCTTCGGTTACTTGGCTATTAATAGTGATCACGGTTCGTGCGCCGTTTTCGTCTACCTGCTTTGCTCGGGTAATAAGTTCGGCTAGTTCGCTTGCATCAACAAAGGGAATTTTTGTACTAACTGATACTACACCTGGCTTTATGCCTTTATCACTTGAAAGGGTAAACGAGCCAAACCCGCTTAAGTCTTCGCTGGGTAATTTAATACCGCAGTTAATACGGGTTTCATAACCTGGTACTTGCCAGCCGTTTAGTGTGATCATGCAAATAGCTCTTTAATGGTGTTTATGTTTTCGCTGCTGCCCACAAATGCGCAGTAGGCCCAATGCTTATCGTTATTACCGAGTGTTTGTATTTGCTGTGCCAGTGCGCGGGCGCTTTGTGCATTGCTGCTAGTCACGGTTAAATTAGCCGTTGCCCTAAATAGTGTGTTCGTTAAACGCTGATCCCGCTGTGCCTTTAATTGCGCTGTTTCGTTTAGGGCCGTATTAATATCGGTTATTAGGTTTATGCCTTCATTACTTACCAGTGCTAAGCTTTTATCGTTAAATGCTTTTGCGAGTGCAGGCACGGCACGACAATCATTAACGTGCTGCCACTCTATTGATTGCTCTGTTGTTGACAGGCGCATTTTGTCTGTATCGAGCGTTGATAAACTCAATGCATGATCAGCTGCGTGGGTAAACACTGCTAATGGGCAATGCTGATTAAATTCACTTAATAAGCTTGCAAGCTTTGCGTGACTGCTGGCACTGCAACTGAGTATTACTGCATTAAACGCGCTTGGCCGTTGCTGGCGTGTGACGTCTTTTATGGCTGTTGCCAGTAATTCGCTCCCCGCTGCGGCGGTTATTAAACTGGGTGTTTGGTAGCTATTAAGTGCAATAACATGTAACTGCGTACAAGCTGCGTTTAACGCTTCCCTACTTTGAGTATTAAACGAGTTGGGTATTTGCATGGTATTACCTTAAAAAAGAAAACAACTTATTAAACTGCTCGTAGGCCCACACACAAAACCACATAATATAAGCTTTCCAAATTGGCACACCATTACTTTTAAGTAATACAAAAAACTCATAGTGTGCTTTTTCACGCCCTGTTTTTAATGCAAAGTCATGCCATATAGCAGCAAGTAAACCATCACCAAATGGGTTATGAAACCAACGAACGTACCACGGCAGTGTAAATCCATCAGTTACAAAAAAGCGGTGTACTTCACCAAATTGGGTTTTGAGTGGCTCTAGCAATTGCGCTTTACCGGCATTTACAAAATTGAGTTTAATTTGCATGGCTACCACCTAAATTACTGAAAACCGGCGCTCTGTTAGTGCAAAAATATCTTGCTCGTAATCAGAGTTAATCAGAGCTTGGTTAACTATCCACACGCCATTCGTTTCAAATTTTAAGGGAAGCGTAAATACTCCACCTACAACTTCAGCTGGCATTAACTGAACACGGCCAGTATCAACACGCTTAAATGGCACTTTAAATTTACGGTCTGGTATTGCTAATTGCCCCGTAGCTATAACCGCGTCACTTGATTGCGGCACTGTGTATTCGTTTTCAATGTTTACATAGTCATCTAACTGCCCAGCAACATTGTCGATAACAACAGGTATTAATGGCGTTTCAACGGTGCGTTCTTCTAATTGCCACTCCCCACTTTTAAACACCGCCATCTCATTATCTGCGGGTTTTGGTGGGGCTATTGTTGTATAGCGCAGCTTGGGAAGTGCCCCGCCTTGTTTGTATGTGTATGTACCAGCAAAAACATCGTTTTCATCATATAAATATAAAATCATGGCTGTTTATCTCCAACGAGTTTACACACACTGTTAAGTGGCGAGTCTGATAAATCGGGGGTGAAAAAGAGGTAATCTTCAAGCACTGTATTAGTCTTATAAAATGCGGTTGCTGTGATAATAAATACATCACCGTTAATTTCAGCTAAACGCGCTTGGCCTGTAATCTGCTCTGCAACTGAATTAGGTTTAAACACTCTCGACCAACTTGTTGCACCGTCTTTTAGTAAAAATACACCATCACTATTAGCAACATACAAATCATTAGATGCAGTTAATAAAAAATCTACAAGCAAATTTAATGTTTGATTATTTCCAAACACATCAAATCGATATGGTAGCTTTACCCACGCTGACGCCCCACTCATAGATATATAATAGCGTGAGTAATCTGTTGATGTACCGCCATAAAATGCCGCACTAATAAGGCTTACGCCATCTCTAACCAACGCCGTTGTCTGTATAGACTCGGTGTCAAACATATTGGTTGTGCTGCTAGAAGGTATGTACCCTCTATAAAGCCCATCATCAGATGAAGACCCGCTAATATAAGTAATGTAAGATTCATTTATGTAATAGAAACTATAAGCCGCACTTGTGTAGTTTAAATTTGTCGTATACCAAGTAGATTCGCCATTTTTTCTATAAATAAATTTGCGACTACCGGATACTGAATTTGTAGCACAAAACATGTTATCGCCACTGGGTGATACATCCCAATATTGAAGAGAAGTTACTCCCGATGATGTGTGCGTTTGATCAAGCCATGTAGCGCCGCCATCTTTAGATAAAAATGTTGCTAGGGCGTTGCACGTTAAGAGTGTTTGACCGTCATCGCTGGCTCGGATTATATTTACTTTTGGTACATAGTTTCCTTTTGCAAGAAGAGAAGAAAACTCAGTAAAGTTGAATGTAAGACCATCACTAGATGTGAATACCCCAACCGTATCAACTGTTGCTATGTAAATATGCAAAACACTATTAATTACTTTAACTGTGCTTTTGCTATTCATGTACTCACTAACATTAGCGTGTGTGATTTCAGTTGGAATGATGCTTTGTTCAATAAATTTTCGCTCAAGCTTGCTTGCTAATATTGGATAATCTGCAACAAAGTAAGGCGAGCCGTCACAATCAAGCAATGGCAACTCATTATCTAATTTGGGCTTTGCTGATAGCGTTACGCTGCCTATTTCTATTGCTGACTGTTTTACAATGCTATCCATTTAAAACTCCCATACATTTAATTCTTTGTTATACACAAATACACGCTCGTTTTTATCATCTGCAACAATCGTTACTTGTGTATCAATTGCGCCATCTGCTAAGCGCTTAAACTTAGCGGTTGTTTCATCAGCGTTTGCTTGTTTAATAACGGGTTGCCCATTGCTAGCTCTTATTGAAAACCAGTCATTGTTTTGTAGTTCAGCATCATCAATACCCACTAGTGGCGCTGTGTATTCGTTGCTGTTAATTATGTTATGGCGATTAAACACGCTGATTGTTGGCTGAGTAACAAACGGTAATAAGGTATTAAAGGCTGTTTTTTCTAAATACTGGTTATGGTCATGCGCTGCAAATTCAGCGGCGCTTACAAACTCGCCAACTTGTACTTGCCAAGGCAATGCGCTGAGTGTGATATTTAACTGCTCTGCAATATTTTGGCTGCGCCAAACAATACTTTTTGCACTGTAGTTACCGTAAACATCGGCACTGGTTTTAGTTTTACTTTGTAATGCGGTGGTCACTACAGCAATGAGTATTTGCTCGTTATTTGCATTAGTTGCAACGGCGCCATACCAGTTGTAATCGAAGTCGCCTACGTCATAGCCCATGACCGCACTCATTACTATGGCATTCCCATCGATGCGAGAAACTGCTTTTACTGGCTCGGTGTGCACAATATTTGTCGGTATTATGGTATTTGGGTCTATAGGTGCGGTTTCGTCTTGGCCGTCTATATTTGCAAACACAAAGTGCGTAATGTTTTGTACTTCATCACCGGCGAATACGGCATTGCGATAATTTAAACCGGCGTTAGTTATTTGTAATTGGCTCACCCTATTACCTCCTGATCATATTCAACAAGTCCAATAGCATCGGTTGTATTGACGGTTGCCATCGCACTCAAAAAGTAACGGCGGCACGTGCGGCCATACTGCTTAATCACTTCATTAACCAATTGTTCTTTGCCGCTAAACTCATCCTCTAACATGGCAATTTCTACCATGTCCCAATCAAAACCAGGGACGCGTTCGTTAACTTGAATAAAGCCAAAGCCCAGGCGTTTAAATATTTGTTCCATACCTACGTTTGAGCCGGCATCGGTTGCATTGGCGAACGCGTGTTTTACACGAAGGCCGTAAAGTTCTACTGCTTCATCGGGTAAGCGATTGATGCCACGCTCCCATGCGAGTAAATCTAATATGGCTGTTTGTGCATTTTCGCTGTGTTGTTGCTCTAGCCACCAAAACAAATAGCTTTCTATTTCTTGCCAATAACTTTGGGCAACTTTTGCAAGCGCTGTGACATTTTTCTCTGTTAGCCAAATAGGCAGTTGCGGTGTTAGATCACTCATTATTTAACGCTACTGTATTAATTGTGGGTAACCATAGCTCGCAGTTAATATCTGCATTTTCAAAACGAATTGTTTTAAGCTCACTAAATTGGGTATGTAACTCGGTGGCTAGCTGGCTAAAGCTAAATAACTCGTTTGGTTTGCACTTAGTTACGTTTTTATAAGCCGCATTTTGCCTAAACGCAGCACGTATAAATTGCTCTATATCGGCACTGCGGTTTTGTGTATTGGGGTGCTGCTGGTAGTTAGCCACAATGTTTTGCGGTTGAGTGCTAATTGCAAATACTTGCAAATCGTCACCACTGCCATGGTTACCCGCAGCTATGTGATTGTTTATTTGATTGAGTAACGCGGAACTTATTTCACCTACGTTTAAAAATACATAGGCGTTAGCACTGCCTGGACCCCGAGGGGCGTTTTTCTCAAATACAATGTTATCTACCGATATACCCGTGAACGCTGAAATAATAGAGCGGTACACCGCATCAACGTGATAGCTGCCTAATGATGAAAATGCATCACGTATACGCAAGCGGTAGTTATCGTCGGTTTCAATGTCCTGGCCTGCTCTTGTCAGCCAATCGGCATTATTAATAGCGGTTAGGTTTTCAATGTCTGAAATTACACGTACGTAATAGCCGGCGGCTAGGTTGTAATTTTGGCCTGTTTGCTCAGCTTGTACCGGTATGCTGTGGGTGGATTCGCCTACTGCAAAGGTTTGGTCGTACAAGGTAAACACACGATACACTTGGCCGTTAATTGGTAAACTCTCAACGACTGTACCTGCAGTTATAACAAGCTCAGTATCAATATCAGTTCGAGTAAATTCAACAACCCCCTGTGCTTTAACGGCGGGTAGCTTTGGTGTTTTACGTGACTCGCCGTGTTGCTTTAGCCATTCACCGCCTGCAAGCATAACAAATGAGTTGGGCATAACTTGGGTGATCAAACTTTGTATTAGTTGCTCAGCGGGCTCTACCATGATTGATTTTTGTAAACGAAAAAATGGGCTAAACGTACTAGTGTTACTTACTGTAAATTCACCCTGATCTACATGCTTTTGCCACAGAGCTTGCAGCTGTTCGCGGTTTACCGGAATACCTGCCGCTTGCAGTTCTTGTTTAAATAAGTTGGTGTAATCCATTAGATAGCCCCATCAATCGTTTTAGCGGTTACGCTTATTTCACCCGTTGCTTGCCTGATCACTTTTATGGTGCCAGGCACTAAGCGTTCGTCTTGCTCTACGATCAGCTCTATTTCAGTTAAAATTTTTGCAACGATGTTTTTATTACGTAGCCCGATTAGTTCGGTTACTTTGCCGCTTTCAATAATGCGGTGTTTTACGTCTTGTGCTATTACGTCACTATTGGTTAATTGACTGGGTACAGCAAAACTATCTAGCGCTATGTCGTTATCTATAATATTTAAATCAATATTAAGTGTTGCCATTAGCCTGCAAGCTCCATCATTTGTTCAAAGCTGTTAATTGGGTCGTCAGACTTAACCGTTAAATTATCGATA
The DNA here is from genome assembly GCF_055808145.1 of Pseudoalteromonas sp. KJ63-1. The sequence continues at coordinate 1,874,135 of NZ_CM147855.1, forward strand.
TACACACGCTTGCTGTTATCGCTTTGATTATTGTTTTTAGTACTATTGCTGTTGTTAGTTAGGTTTTGTAGAAACGCTGACTTTTGTACCTTTGCTTTATAGCTGCTGTTTTGTTGCTGTTCGGTGCTTAGTTGCTCTACTTTGTATGCACTGGTGTTGGCTGTGTTGGTAATTGCCTGATCTGTTTTAGCCGTTGGGAATGCATTTAATTGCCCTGTACTCGTATTAATACTAGTGAGTTGCGTTTGTGTGCGACTAAATACAGGCGAGTTTGCAGCGTTAGTAAAATCATTAGTTGTACTGATTGGCACTTGTGCGGCTTTGTTGATAACGCTTTGGCCATAGTCGCGGCTAAAGGCTTGATCGGCATTTTGCATCACTAAATTGTTAGGCTGAGCACGGTTAATGTTTTCGCGAGTTGTAAGCGCTTCTGTTTTTAGTTTTGCTTCGGTATCGTCAATAAGACCTAGCTTTTCAAGAACCCACTTTACGCTGTCAATCACCCCATTAAAGGCCGTTTTCACACTGTCAAACACTGCAATTAGCACTTTGCCCCATGCGGTATTTTGAAATGCAGCCACTAGGTCATCCCAGTAATAGATAAGTGCCCCAACAACGGCAACTAATGCCATAACACCTGCCACCACCCATGTAATTGGGTTTGCCCAAAGCGCAGCATTAAACAACCAAGTCGCAGCTTTTACTGCGAGCATGACCGCTTTAAATGCACCAAATGCAATAGTTGCTGCACCAACGGTGGCAATGAGTGATAAAAAACCCAGCACACGTAATGCGACTAATGATGCTTGCCACAGTTTGGTTAGTACCGTAACCCCAGAGGTTATTGCGGCTGTTGAAACCATTGCCATTTTGTATAAGCCCATGCTGAATATGACCAGCCCATACACCGTGATCAACGCAACAATGCCAACAACCAACGTTGCAATAACACTGGATAGCATGGGGAATCGCTCTGTTAACGACACGATATAGGCAAAGCCTGCGGCCATGATTTCAACGAACGGCTCAACCACCGGTAATAAACGATTACCCACCGCAGCTGCGGCAGCATTAAACGAACCGCTTAACCTGTCCCATGGGCTGGCAATAATGTTCGCCATTTCTGCAGCTTTTGAACTGTCTTGTACGTTTTCAAAAACGTTAATACCGTCTTTTAACTTATCGACTTTGGTGCTGAGCACATCAACCGCTTTTGCACCTTGTTTGCCAAATATTTGGGTAAGTACATCGCCACGCGCCACAGAACCTAATGATGATAACCGCTCATTAATTCGCCCTAACACAACATCGATGGCGAGCATATCGCCATTGTCGGCGGTTAGCTCTATGCCTAATGCATCTTGTGCTTTACCTATTCCTTGTAATAACGATGCCGCTTGCGTACCTGCAACCGACCCTGATTTAGCAACCAGTTGCAGCTCACCTACTAGAGCAAATTGTTGTGCTGAACTTAGTCCAATATTGGTAGCTGTTGCGCCAAGGTTTGAAAATGCGGCTTCCATTTCTGAGCCCGTGGTTTTGTAGAGTTGTACTGCTGTGGCTGTTTGTCCTGCAATTTGGTTAACCCAATTGGACTTACCCATTTTATTAGCGGTTTGCTCAAAAATGCCGTACATCGTGCCCATATAGCTGGTGATAGTGCCAGCATCGGCTTTTGTTGCTACCGCTAACATGTTTGATGTTTTAGTGAACTCGGATAGTTCATCACCACTTAAACCCGCAATGGCGGACTGAATATCGTAGGCACTACGAACGAACTCGGCAGAGTTACCCCCAAATTGAAACCCAAACTCATACGATGTTTTAGTGAGTTTTTGTAGTGCGTCGTCGGCAACGCCGAGCGATTGCACTTCACCCAAAGCGGCAACGTGATCAATTGATGGGGCAAGTGATTTAGCGAGCGCATAACCACCTGCAGCGGCCGTTGTTGCGCCGCGCATCATTTGGTCTTGTGCGACGGCTGTTTGCTGGCTCAGCTGATTAATTTTAGCCATGACTTTATTAACCGGCCCCGTCACCTTGTCGATGATGCCGATTGAATAAGTAAGCTTGTCTAACTTGCTGAGTGTTGCCATTAAATTACTCGCCGCTTAATGCTGTGCAAATGCCGTTATTTACGGCGGTTACAAAGTTTTCTTGTTCGCTGGTGTGAAGATATAGCGCCTGTGCCAAGCTCTCGTCAGTTACTGGTAAATTGCCAAAATATTTAGCGTGGTAAGCCAGTAACTGATCAAGCCTGCTTTTGCCTATTTGCTTGGCTCGGCTTTCGATTTTTTTACCGTAAAATTAAACTCGGGTTGATATTCTTCAACAATGGCACCCACTAAAAACAACGCGGCACCCGGTTGCTGTACTAACTCTTTGAGTTTTTTAGCGTCCGCTTCAACCACGGTGTTAAGAACAAAGTTAGTGGCCGGCTGCACTTTGTTGTTCGGCTGAGTCGAGTTAATGTATTTGTTGTAGTCGGCGCCATTTACGTTAAATGTGATTTCGCCTACCGGTGTTTCAATCGTGATTTTTTTCTCAAACGCCATGATTATTTACTCTCTTTAATGTCTGCTTGGTCTAGCAAGGTGTATGTAAAATAAGGGCCATACTTGGCAGCGGATTGCTCACATAAGGCAATAAACTCATCAAAGTCATTTGGGTTTGCAAATACCTGGCAACCGGCAGACCACTTATCAACTTGGGTTGATGTGGTTGTTGCGCTGGCACGGTGGCAATTAATCCCAAAGTAACCTTGCTGTAGTTGAGCCTCTGGTGTGACGTCCGTGTCTAACTCGGTGTCTTGGTTGTTGTCTCGCAGAACAACAACCGGTTTATGTTGAACAAGGGCGCGGTACTTGCCCTGGTGATAACCCAACATCCATAAACTTTTATGCTGCCCTGCAATGAGCACGGCTGTGCCGTCTATGTTCATTGGGTGTTTACGCCAGTAAATACCCGCATCGGTTGTGGCTTTAAACTGCATTAACTGCCACTTCCCGCCTTGCTGATACAACACGCATATTTCATCGTTAAAGGTATTGGCGCGTGTGTTTGGATGGCGAATACCTATGATATTTAGGTTTAATTCGCCCTCAAATACTGTATGCCCACATGCTTGTAAAGTGCTTAATAGTGTTGTGGCAGTGAGCTTTCGAGCGGCTTTCGTCATTACAAGTCTCTCACTTCGTCATCGGTTAGGTACGGCACGCCATTGATTTTTACAAAGTCAGGACTAGTAATCGGGCACTTAATTGATGTGGTATCTTCTTCGCCACCTTCCGCTTTCAGATCAAGTAGGTCTTCTAGCTGTGGCAAGCAACCAAATGCTTCAATGTTCTTTTTACCGGCGGTCACTTCGGCGTTAAATGCTACGTCGAATGGTTCTATGCCTTTCCAGCTGCCAGCACTTTCTGCTTGCGCTTGAACGAGTAACCAGTTTTCATGATCAAGCTTTAGGGTTACTTCGGCTGAAACTGGCCCATCAATAAATCCTTTAGGGACACCGCGCACTGTTTTTGCTACTCGCCCATCGGTAATTTTTACCGTGGCTTCCTTAACGTGCACCATTGAGCCACCAATGAACACGTCGAAGTCTTTACCGCCTAATACTTTTTGCATGCTGCTTACTCCTTACCTTGTGCATTTAGCATGATGCCCACAATAATGGTGTTGGGTGAGTCGTAAGGCGTCACTTTCATCATTATTTGAACTGTTTTACTGTCAAGCCACGTAATACTGATGCTGTCATCTTTTGGTGGCTCTATTAAACCAGGGAACTTATCAGCGCCAATGTTGACTGAGCGAGCCATGGTTCGTAGTGGCCGACTCATTTCACGTTTGCCGTATTCTGTGCCCGTGGTGCTGTTATTTAAGCGACGGTTTTTAATATTTTGAATGGCAATAATGCGCACCGCGCGGGCTGCCATATCGACAATGCGGCCATTCTCAATTTCTTGATAATCACCGCCCTCGGCATCAAGCATGTTTACATCACCAAAATAAACGCCGTCAAAATCAGGGTAAAACTGGGTGCAACTAAAGCGCAGTGCATCCAGTGCGGCGGTGGTTGAGTTGGTGAGCGGGTTGCCTGCTGCATCGGTTGGCAATGGCATCAGTGACATTGCGCCCGTCAGTACACGCATTGGACTATCAGCAATGGTGACTGAACGTTTACACAAACGCCCAGTGACCGCGCCCAATTCATCACCAAACAGTAATGGCACGGCAGCGACACGATCCCCGACTACCCCATCAGTTAATGGCTGTAATGCAGTGACTAAATCAGACCAATTTTGCCCTTCGGTTAAGCCAGGTGCAGCCAGCAAAAAACGAACGCGACGCGCAAGACTTGATAGAATTTCAAGCGCTTTAGCTTGATAGCTTTCAATGTCAGCTTTACCCGTCACAGGTGTACAAATAACAATGATTTCTGGGCTTACATCTTGGTCCATTGCCTGATCAATTAGCGCCATAACATCAGCTGCCGGTGCGTGTGAAATGGCGTAACCGCTGACTAAGTCGTCACCATTGCGTTGCCATGCTTTTACTTGCGTTTTTAGTGGTGAATCGGCAGCGCCGAACTCTACATCAAAATCGCTTTGCGCATTAATGGGTAGAATTTTGCTGTTATTGTCGGGCGCTTGGCCGATAAACAACACACTTCGCTCTACCTGTTTTGTAGCGCCACTGCCTGTTTGATGGGCGGCAACGGATACTTTACCTTGTGCCATGGTCGTTCCTTTTGCTTTGCGCTACGCCACTTGCATAGCTTTGTTTAAAATAAAACTGTGTTGCTGTTTTTGCTCAGCAACGGTTTGCCCTAAGAAAGAGCGGGCAGGCAAATCAATTTGCCAAGTGCTCTTGCTTGAGCTGCCCTTTAAATCACGCAGTAAAAATCCAGCTTGGTTAATACTTAAATTCTCTGTTATCCATTTAATGCTTGGGCGTTTGCTACCCTTGCCCTTCCCGCGCGGTATTTTGTAACCCTCGGCTATTAATGCGCGGGCTAAGTTACGCGTGGCTGGGCCCTCTTTATTTTGTGCGCCACTGCCTTTTGGCTTGCCTGCATCTAGGCTTACACCCTCTTGATGCGCGCGAGCAATTTTGCCGCTGTTACCCCCGGTAAAATAAACGCCTGCGCTATTAGCGCCATAACGTACTTTCATGCGGCGCTTTAGCTTGGTGAGCATTTTCTTTTTCTTGCCGTTTGCGCGGCCTTGCCATGTTTTACCGGTTAAATCTGTTTGCCTGGTAACGCGCTCTTTACTGCTTTTGTTTGCTGCACGTATTGCACTGCGTAATATATTGCGACGCTTATTTGGCTTGAGCTTTAAAAACGCGAGTTGTTCTTTGCTTTGCCCTTCGTCAAACTTGACGTTAAGCACGGCTTATTTCACCCTCAAGTGTGAATGCTTCAGCTATCCATAGGCTTTGTTCACCAAAATCATAACGGTTGCCATTTAATTCAAACGGGCCGTTGGGTGTTTTTATAAGTTCTATCTCTTCGCACAGCTGCTCTATCGTTAGCTCTACTTCGTTGCTGTTGTCGTCGTTAACATCGGCACTAAATTCAATGTCGGGGCTGTCGTATTTGCCGCCGTTGTTTTGCAGCCAAAAAGAGGCAAATGCACAAATAAGTGCTGCCGGTGCTGAGCATGGATTGATGCTAATAACCCCTGAGTAATAAAACCGCGCGGCTAACAATCCATTACCGTTAATAGTTTTGCTACTTGGCTCTATGCGACCACCCTCTATCCAGCTGTCGAACTGGGTGCTTAGCGCCAGATTACGGCCTTGATATTCAGCGCTTGCTAAATACTGTTTCAGCTGTGCTATTTTGCTTTGGCTCATAACAGTTCTACCGATAAGTTAGGGCTGAGCGATTGCAGTAAACGCAGTGCATTTATACTTTGGCGTTGCCAGTGTTCATGGTTATCAATAGCTGTTTGGCTTTGTGCTGTGGCGCTGTCGCGGTGCGAACTGCCGAGCTTTGATACCAGTAAATTAGCTTTAGCTTTGCTGTAAACTGCATCAAGATAAAAAATGACTTGCTGTGCGTTTAATGGCTCGCCATTGGTAAGCACTGCGCTGGCTAGTTCTTGGTTAGCTTCGCCCTGTGCACGTTTAAGTTTTTCAACAAGTAAATCGCTTTTGCTAGCGTATTCTTGGGCAACTGCGTAGTGCTTAATAAAATATGCGGTGCTGAGCGCTGGGTAATAGCCATTGCCTGGCACATCAACATTGCTGCTATGTAAATCTGCTTGTGGCATACCGCTTAAGTTCATAACGCACCTTTTTGCTTAACCGTTAAATTGGGTGTGGGCGCCACTTAGTCACGCGCGTTAAGCAAGTAATGCTAACGTTGTGCTAAGTTGCCCACCGGCGTTGGAGCTGTTATTCGCTAACGATCCCTTTTAACTGTTTCGTTAGCTTATCGACTAAACCTTTAACCCCTGCTTTGTCGTTAATCGCTTGAGCGTGCTCTGCAAATAACAGTGCATTACCATAGTTATGCTGGGCTGCATCAACCTTGGCAGCAATGGCGTACAACTTACCTCCCACCACTTCAAGGCCGTTCCAGTCTTGATTTTTTAAGGTATTGATTAGACTGCGCAGTACATAGCTAATATCAAACAAGCCTTGCTGCTTTGATTCTGATAAATAGTAATTTGCATCATCGTAGAGTTGGTCGATAACGAACGCAGGCCAATGCTTGGTATTAAACACGGTTGGCAGTGGTTGCTTTTGCTCAACAAGTAATGGCAATAGCTCCATGACTGCATCCCAGCGCTTTAAATCAACTAACCAAATAAACACCCACGCCAATACTTTGTTGTGGTGATTTTGGCCGCTTAAGCGGTAACGGTTGATGTAGCCTAGGTAATCGTTACGCTCTAGCGCTTCTGATTTGTAGCTGGCTTTGTCGCTAATATCTGTAAATGTTTTTAGTTGAGCTAAGTCTGACTCGATGGCCGCTGCAAAAAACGGGTACTCGTTTTGCTCGGTGTTAGTTGCTGGCGCGTTGGCTTGAGTGGCTGTTGCCGTTGCCGCTGCCGTTGGCGCTTGCTTTTCAGTGCTAGTTGGTACACTGCTTACTGCTTTGGCTAATGATTTTTTGACTAAGCTCATTTAAAAACACTCTTTAATTTGGTTAAAAAAAGCCGCCCCGAAACTCGGGAAAAGGGCGGCTAATTGCTGCGCTAATAAATTAGGCGATTATGCCCAGGCGTCGCCTGCTGCGTTTGGTAACTTGACGTTTGCTGACTCGAAGTACATTACTTTTTCAAGGTCTTCGACGTAGTAGCAATCATTGCGTGATAGGTAGTCTTCAACGCGTTTCTTTTTAGCGTTGTTTTCTACACTAGTGCGTGTTGAGCCTGTTTGTACGTAGTGACTTAGGTTGTCAAAGCTGGTTACTAAAATGCCACGCGCTGGGAAAAACGGGATTTTGTAGGTCATTAAACCGCCGTAGGTTTCAATTACCTGCTGCAATTCAATTTTTGTTTTTTCGCTTGGCGTATGTGATTGCTTGGCGTAAAGCTTGTTTTTGTCGTGCGCTAAAAGCTCGTCACCAATAATGGCCACCATGTTTGCACGCTTATGCTCTGGAATACCTTGCAATGCATCGTGCACGGCTTGATCTAGGTTTTCGTAGTCGCCACCGGCACCAATACGAATTTCGCCAACGTTTTCACCTTCACTAATTGCACGCTCTGGTGCATCGCGGCGAATTAACTGCAACCAGCCAATGTTTACATCGTTCATCATTGGGTAGGCAGCAATATCCGTTGTATCGGCTACGTGTGTACCATTCCAACCAATTTTAATAATGTCGAGCGCGATTGCTTGGCGAACATGGTTACGATAGCGATTATGGAAATCAGGGAACTTAGACCACTGATCCATTTTCACCCATGTAATATGAATATCGCACTCTACTGGGTAACAGCGGTATTCACGCTTAGCGAGCTTTGATACATCGCGGGTTTGTCGCTCTTTGGTGTCGTCGGTTTCTACGCCTGCACGGCCTGTGATGCCACCGTCAACACTCATGATCACTGATTGACCCACTAGGTCGTCAACCGGTGCGGTGTTGATCATCTGTAAAAATTCGGCTGACTCGTAAACCGCATCGTAAAGGCGCTGCTCTACCGTTGGTTCTACATTAAATTGTTCGCTCATAGAGGTTACGCCGTAGTTAACGGCCATGCCTGCCATAATGGCGACGAATAACTCTTTAGTTCTGGTTTTCATATGCTTTCCTGCGTTTTGCTAAATTAAGTGTGAGTGAGTGCAATTACAGACAGTTGCTGTATTTGCCGTCGTCGCCTTCGGGTTCGTCGTCGGCGTCAGTGGTATTACCCGCAGGTGCGTTTACTGCTTTTTCAAACTTGTCTGTTAGTTCTGTAAGCAGTTTTTTAGTTGACGATAACTCTTCTTTTAGCTCGGCTACTTCAGTGCTTTCGCCATCTTCTGGCGGTGTTTCTTCGTCTTCCACTTTTGTGGTTGAGAATGAATCAAGCTTTGCTGTTAAGCCGTCAAGCTTTTGGCCGAACTCTTCAAGTGGTGTGCCGAGTGCATCTTTTAATGCGTTGGCTAATTGCGTTTCGTTCATGTCGGGATCTTCCTTTGCGAATATTCGTTTAAAAAAGGGTTTTTTAGGTGTATCGATTGGCTCACATGACCCTAAATCAACGGTTAATAAGGCGACGTCCGTGTCGTCTGGCTTGCTCTTACTACTGAAATGGATTCGGTCGGTGTAGCAGCTTGCTGGGTAGTCGGTTACTGCAAGGCCGGTTAGATAGGTTTTGCCTGAGCCCATAAAATCGCGTTTAATTTCGATACTAAAGTAAACGGCTTGGTCGGCTTTATTGAGTGTTACAAAGCTTTGGTTTGGGGCAAGTACGGCATACAAGCACACTACGCCCTCTTCGTTTTCATAGGCTTGTACACTTTCAACGTCACCTAACATGCCCGGTATATCAACATTGTGTAGGTTTTTAGCGGCCCAGCCTGACCAATTAAATTCGTGATCGAGGTTTATGCGTGCGCCATATTTACGCGGGTTGTAGGTTTCTACTATGTCGGCTACGTCTTGCTCAGTGATTTCGCGGCCGTCAACGGTCATGCCCACGGCGGCAATAGAAAGTGGTTTTGTACGTAGTTGACCTGGCATAAACAAACCTTTTAAATGTTTTTTAGTTAAGCGTTTTGCTTTAAAGTAACTGCAGTTTGCACCCTCTTTTTAATCCTTTCCAACGGTTTAACTTTTTGAAATTCCTATATTTAGCTTTTAGGAATGGCTAGGTTTTTGACTGACAGATTAAGCGCTTTATAACGAATACACTGCCGCTATAGATTAATAAACGCGGTGCAATAGATGGCGAACTACGGACCAGAAATACGCAAAAAAGCACAAGACTTGTATGTTGTTGAGGGTTACACGGTTGATGAAATAGCCGAGCTTGACGATATGCCCAGTGCGCGTAGCGTTCGCCGTTGGGCTGAAGCTGGCAAATGGGAAGATATGTGCCCAAGCTACAATGCCGAAATGGCGTTTAGCAAGCGCATTAATGTGCTGGCCGATAAAGACGATAAAACCGATGCCGACTATAAAGAGTTAGACTTTTGCACCCGCCAGTTATGCGCCCTTAATAAAAGTAAACTTGCCCCTGCCCCTAAACAACGCGCTAGTAACGATGATGCACAGAGCAATAATGGCGGTGGCAGTAATAAGAAGTCGAAGAAGAAAAAGAAAAACGATTGCTCTGGCATTACTGTTGATATGCTCAACGAGCTTAAAGACAAGCTACTTTACCCACACCAAAAACATTGGTTTGAAAACCAAGACCACCGCAGCCGCTTTATTTTAAAACCTCGCCAAATTGGTGCCACATTCTATTTTGCGTTTGAAGCGTTTTATGATGCTGTGGTTAATGGCCGTAATAAAATATTTATATCGGCGAGCCGTGACCAGGCGGAAGTGTTTAAAGCCAATATTGTGGCGCTGTGCCGTGAGCATTTTAATATTGAATTAACTGGCTCACCGATGGTGCTTAATTTAGCCGGTGGTAAAACGGTTAAGCTTATATTTAAAAGTACCAATGCGCGTACGGCTCAATCTGAGTCGGGCGACTTATATATAGATGAAGTGTTTTGGATACCAAACTATAAAACGTTGCGCGGTTTGGCACAGGCCATGGCAACGCATAAGCATTTGCGTATTACCTACTTTAGTACGCCAAGTGTTACCAGCCACGAAGCCTACGACCATTGGAATGGTAAATGGTACCGCAAAACCAAAGCCTGTAACGACCCTGAATTTGCTATTGATGTTAGCCATAAAAACTTAAAGCATGGCTTGCTGTGTGACGATGGCATTTGGCGGCAAATGCTCACCGTGCATGATGTGGTTAAAAGTGGCTTTGACCGTATTGATATTGAAGTATTTGAAAACGAATACAGCACCGATGAGTTTAATAACTTGTTTATGTGTAAGTTTATTGATGATGCCCACAGCGCATTTAACCTTAAACAAATTATGGCCTGTGTTGGCGACTCCACTAAATGGGATGACTTTGATTTAGAGTACGAACGCCCGTTTGCATTAAAGCCAGTGGTAATTGGCTTTGACCCTGCCCGCTTTGGTGATAAAGCAAGCGTTGCTGTGTTAAGTGCCCCTATGAAACCTGGCGAAAAGTTTAGGTTACTTGAAGCGGTTGATTTAAGCGGCAACGACTTTGAAGCCATGGCTACTGAAATAAAGCTACTCACCGAAAAATATAACGTGCAACACATTGGTGTTGATACGACCGGTATTGGTTATGGCGTGTGGGAGATGATCACTAAATTTTACCCGAACGCTGAGCCAATACATTACAACCCCATTATTAAAAACCAACTGGTTATTAAAGCGATTAACGTAATTAAAAACCGCCGTTTTGAGTTTGACCAGGACGCGGTAAATATTGCCAGTTCGTTTATTAATATTCGTCGCAAAGTGGTTGGCGACCAAATTACCTATGCCACAAACCGCACCGCGACCACGGGCCATGCCGATATTGCGTGGGCCATTATGCACGCTATGAAATTTGAACCTCTGGACGGCAATGCCCACAGCCGCCAAACATCTGTAGGAATTGCAGCTTAATGAAACCACGATTACAAGTAAGTAACGGCCATGCGCCTAATTATAACCAACGAACAGCGGTAACCGATTCGTTTAGTTTTGGCGATCCCGAACCCTGTTTAGATAACCGGCTAACCGATTACGTTGGGGTGTTTAGCGATAGCAACGGCATTTATGCACCACCCATTAGTTTGCAAGGTTTGGTAAAGCTTTTGCGCGTTAATGCCCAGCATGGGCCAATACTCTACTTTAAGCGCAACATGATTTTAAAGTGGTATAAGCCTAACCCGCTTTTAAGCCACCAAGCATTAAGTAAGTTTGCGTTTGATCTACTGTGGAGCGGTAACGCTTATTTGCAGATTATTAAAAATTCATTTGGGCAGGTTATTAAGCTGCGCCATTTGCCTGCACTCACTATGCGCTATACCGATACACGTGGGGTATATGCGCAATTGAGTAACCGCAGTCACGAGCCTATTTATTTTAATGCCGGTGAAGTTATACACGTAAAAGAGTACGACCCCGCTCAAGGTATTTACGGCATACCGCAGTATTACGGTGGTATTCAATCAGCCTTACTCAATGAAGATGCCACTTTATTTAGACGCCGCTATTACAAGAACGGCGCGCACATGGGTTTTATATTCTCAATGGCCGACCCGAACTTAAGCGATGCCGACGAAACCGCACTTAAAAATGCCATTCGTGATAGTAAAGGCGTGGGCAATTTTAGAAGTTTGTTTTTTAATTTTCGTAGTAATAAAGCCGATGCTGAGAAGTCGATAAAAATTACACCGGTTGGTGACATATCAACTAAGGATGAATTTGAGCGCATTAAAAAAATAACCTTAAACGACATGCTAAGTATGCACCGCGCACAAGAAGCACTGAGCGGCCAATCGTCTGGCGATAGCCCGGGCTTTGGTGATTTAGATAAAATTACCCGCGCATATTACAACAATGAAGTTGTACCACTACAGCTTGATGTTAAAGGCATTAATAACTACCTCCCCGCTGCACAGCATATTGAATTTAAAGAGCCTGAGTATTCAGACCTAAACCCAACAACTAAGGAAAGCACATGAGCTGGATTGACTTAATAGAGTTTATTAAACAATGGGGGCGTTTATTTATGTTGAGCTTTTTAGCCGCAGGCATACAAATGTATTTAAGCAAACGGCAGTTTACGTTTTTTCATTATTTTATGAGTGTGTTAATTGCGATATTTGCAGCCTACCTTGCGGCTATGTTTTGTGAATGGCGGCAATTTGATGAAAGTTTAAAAACCGGTGTAATTGGTGTAACCGCCTATGCGGCCCCGCACATTTTAGAGGGGTTCGACACGCTAATAAAAGCAATTAGCAAAGATCCAAAAGCGTTTATTAAATTAATTAGGGGTGGCAAATAATGGGATGGTTTAAAACACTGGTTTCATTCATCACTGACCCAATAGCCGATTTAACCGGTGGCTACGTTGAACGTAAACGCATAGCAGCCGAAATGGCTGCTGATATTGCACGGGCTGAAAACAACTTTAAAATTGCGCAGTTTGAAGCAAAAGCAAGGCGCTGTATGCAAGCGGAACAAAACGACGCTGATTACGACTTACTGGTACTTAAGAACCGCGACAAAACCTTAATGGATGAAGTGATCATTCTATTCTTTTTGGGTTTGTTTGTGTGCCATTTTATACCGGCCATGCAGCCGTATATGGAAAAAGGTTGGCAGGCTATGGGCTATAACGGCGCGCCCTGGTACTTTGAATTTGTGATAGTGGGTATTGCTGTTTCAACCCTTGGGTTAATGCGATTGTTTAGAGCGTTTTGGGGTGGTCGGGATAAAAAAGAAAAGCGCTAGTTAGGAGCTAGCGCCCTCAAGCTTTAATTTTGCGATTTATCAATTTTAGAAATTAATGTATCAAGCACCATTAAATCATTAGCCTTTTCCATATATTCATCGCTATCTTCATCAAGCTGTTTAAGCTCTACTGTTTCTTTTTCAACCCTGCTTTTAAGAGTACTTTTAATTAATCTAAGCTCTAATTGTGAAAACATAATTATCCTACATCTTTATTTGGTATACCGATAAAACAAGGGATAGCCATTGAGTCTAACTGATTTAACTTATCTAAGTACAGAGTCACAGGCATATCGTATAAAGGGCGAATAGTAAAATGGTTTTTACCTAGAGATCCCCCATCATCAAGTGAAACATGCAGACCTTGCGGCATTTTAGACTTGGCTGGTAACTTCCACCACAGCGTACCAAATTTAGGGTTTCTGTAATTAAATAGCGATAAGCCACCCGATTTACTGTCAACAAAGTCAATATCATTCTTTTTGTAAACTCTTACATCCCAAGTTTGTTCTTCCTCTCTTGGTGGTGTAGTTCGGATATAATCAAACTTAGCTTTTGTTTTACGGCCAAGTCGAAAAAGGTCAAATGGCAAGGTGACATAAAATTGGATTGGTGTATGCATAATCAAATTCCTTATGATTGTGTTTTTAAAATCGTTAATTAAGTTACATCAGATTAATGAGAATATCTAGGCGTAAAATAATTCAACCATTTACTTAATCAAGTTTACTAGACCAATCTATCTCTTTTAGTTTCTCAGCTTTTTCTGCCACAACTTCCAGTCGCTTAAGTGCCCTTGATACTCATTGAGCCTCCTCCCCAGCATCGCGATTATTCGCTACGCTGAAAAGGCAACCAACCTTACAGGAGAAAGCTCAATGAACTTTTACAATAACATGCATCCATATTATTGTGGAATCGATTTACACGCGCGATTACTTTACGTCTGTATCATTGATAATACAGGACTTATCCTTGTTCACAAGAAAATTAAAGATGACCCAGAAGCACTACTAAAACTACTTAAACCGTATACCGGTGACATTGTGGTTGGCGTAGAATGCATGCATTGCTGGTATTGGGTCGCTGACTTTTGTAAAGAACACACTATCGACTTTATTCTCGGTCATGCGTTATATATGAAGGCGATTCATGGCGGTAAAGCCAAAAACGATAAAATAGATTCATATAAAATTGCCAAACTCATCCGAGGGGGAAACTTCCCACTTGCTTATGTGTATGACAAAGATATGCGTGCTACGCGCGACTTATTACGCCGAAGAACTAAAATTGTTCGCCACGGCGCTGATTTAAAAGCCCATGTCGCCAATACCGCCAGCCAGTACAATTTACCTGCCCACAACGTGAATTTAAAGAACGTCTGCGACAGAGAAAAGATGCGCTATTACTTCCCTGACCCCGTTGTGCAACGATCTATTAATTTAAATATGGCCATACTCGATTGCTATCACAATGAGCTTAAGCCTTTAGAGCATTATATTGAACAAATGGCCAAGCAACACAACCCTGTCCACCTTAATATCTTGCAAACAATTAGTGGTATAGGCCGCATTCTCGCACTTACCATTATTTATGAAATTGGTGACATCAATCGTTTTTCAAGCGTACAAAAGTTCGCTTCATATAGTCGGTTAGTCAAATGTAAAGCAGAGTCTGCCGGCAAAACCTATGGCACCCAAGGTAACAAAATTGGCAATGCACATCTAAAATGGGCGTTCTCCGAAGCCGCTGTATTACTGCTGCGTCACAATCATAACGCCAACAAATACCTCGAAAAACTACAAAAACGAATGAGCAAAGCCAAAGCACTGTCAGCGCTTGCGCATAAGCTTGGTCGCTGTGTTTATTATATGCTTAAAAAAGAGACGGTATTCGATGAAGCAAAATTCTTAAAGAGTTAGTCACGGTACTGAGTGAGCTGAACATCTAACTGGATATAAGGCTGAGCATCAATCAATTGGGTGAGTTAATAACCAACAAGGTTTAACCTGATTATATGCCTACAGACCTAAGCCACTTGTCTTGATTAGACGCTCAGTACGCGTGCATTAATACAATAAACAAAGTCGCTTACACCTGACTTGAGCCTGAAACTAACTGGATCATAATGATGAAACCAGCCGCCTTGAATAGTGCCATGATGAGGTTAACCGATGAATGTCTAGTGCCCCAGCAACCCCAAAAGGATATGGGAAAAACCTGGCTGCGATGAGATCGCAATAAGAGAGCCTCTATATGTGTTTGCCGTAAGCTACTTGCTTAACAGCCGTATCGACAGACGAAGTAAACGAATTTGTTTATTGGTTTAGAATTGACCGTCAATTTATAAAAACGGTCAAAAAGAACACTAATGCCTATTGACAGAGTTAAGGCTCATATGTGTTAAATTTGGTGCTGGTACAAAGTTAAGTGTTGCTGCATTGGTTTTGCTAATGCCACGAACCAAGTAATCACTGAGAGCCGCTTTTATATCTTCGCTGGTACTTTTACTAAACGATAAAAGTACATCTAATCGCTCTTGGGTTTGTGAGCCTTTGTATAAATATTTCATAATTTATTTATCACTTAACTGATAATAAATTTATAATATTTCAATATTAAGTAAATCACCACCTATTTGATCTTTTTGCTGTCACTTTTTGTCAAAGCTTGTCACACTTTTGACATTATGATCCTTTTTAACTTCTTTTCAGATCCTTTAGCAATAAGGTCTAGCTAAAAACACTATGTCACTGGGGTTGTCAATTTGACGCATTTTTTGCACGAAGGCGGAAGGCGAGGAGGAGTGAATTTTTTAGCTTTTTGATTCTCAGCTAATAGTTAAATGGTTATTTGTCACGCAACAAACCACTGTATATAATGACAGTGTATTTTATTAATGATTGGTGAATATTATGGCGCGGGTTACTTGTCCAAATTGCGAAGCTAAAGCAACTATTACATCACGCGAAAAGCAAAGCGCCCATGTAGTTAATTTATATTGCTCGTGTACTAACACTAAAGAGTGCGGGGCGACGTTCCGTATTACCCAGTCGTTTGATCACTTCTTAAACCCCCCAGTTAAAAGCACGCAAGAACTGGCCGCAGCTCTGATTAAAAATCTGCCTCGAGAACAACAATTAGAGTTGGTTGAAATTTAGTCGATATCTGCATCTACTAATGTTAACATTTACTTAAAATTAAGAAGGATTCTTGCAGATGGGTAAAATACCTTTAAGTAAACACTACTTTGAAATTATCTCTGAACATTTCATTATTGTTACAGTTGTTATTGCAGCACTATTCCCTATTTTAGGTTTTGTATATGAGTACACCTTATTAAGACACTTCTATATCAGTATTATAATGTTTTCTAACTCTACTGATTTTTTACTTTCTGCTTTTAAAAAACCATGGATCCCTTATATATACTTTTTGGCGTTAATAGGCTTAATACTCATTGGGTGCCTTCAAAAGGCTCTTGCAATGAAAAAAACACTTTGCTTCACGATGCTTTTTAATTTTTTTATACCTCTTCTTATTTTAATTAGTTTAAAGCTCTATATAGAACGCCAGGCTGATAAACACGCAGATGATATCAAACAACAACACCCTTTTTATGTAAAATTGAAATTAAAAGATGAATCACTAATATCAAAAAATTCTAAAGATATAATAATGATATCAGCGAGTGGGCAATACGTTTTCTTATATAAAAAAATCAATAATGAAAACGGTAAGACTATAATAATACCAAGAGAACAAATAGTTTCTTTAACCCAAAGTCCATTTGAACTTTAACTAGCTTTTATTCATTTACGCCATTAAGCCTGGTGTCCACCAATCGTTGTCGCTGATGCGCTACCTTGTTTGATTATCACAACTGATTGATATGTCCAATTAGAGCGCTTAACTATTAGGTTCATAGATCACCTCTTCCGTTTGCTCCTAACTTAAAATCTACTTTTTCTAGAGCTTGTAGCGATAACTCTGCATACCGTAGCTGCCAATATCTATTTGCTAATTTTTCTATATATTCATCATCAAGCTTTATGGTTTCTGCTTTTGGATAAAAGCAATATGAGCACCTCTCCATTACTTTAGGAAAGGCAAACTTACAATTTATACACAATTTTGCTTGTTTATGACCGTTTGCATGAAGCTCTAATACTGAGTTAACTAACTGGTTTGAGCGTGCCTGTTTTATTTTTAATATATTGTTGTAATCCATATTATCTCCTATGCCATTAAATCCATTGCATACCAGTCGTTGTCGCTAATTGCTGTTGCTTCACCGCTCAATACTAATCTAGCTAAATCAAGATCACCAATTACGTCAGCATGACCTTTTTTAAATTTTGTTGAATTTGGTAAAGAACGGCCATCAACCGAGGCGAACTGACTTGCTAAATCGTATTGTTCGCGTGCGGCCTGGTAGTGTTTTTCTGTTACTTGTATTTTAATAGCTGCTTTTGGCTGTTCTAAATCCAATTTTTCAAAACTATAAAGGTCTAACCCTCTTGTGAAATATACTCGGCCGTTACTGATCACTGTATCGCCATTTTCAAGCGATGAAATCTGCGTCTCTGTAAATGAGTAGAACATATTATTGCATTGAGTTGGTGCGCTATCACTAGATAAGATTGCATCGTTTTGGGCTTCGTTATGCGCCATTGATTCAATAGACTGGCGTCGCAGCTCTTTAATTTGCGCTTTATCATCCCAAATCTGTAGAACACCATCTTGCACTACGTAAGTTTGCCCATTTACAGCGATCCTCTTACCGCTATTTAGATCCTTTTTAACCTCTTCAATATCTTTTTTGTCACACCCCACCATATCAAGTATTAACTCGGCGCTAGAGCCCACGGCTATAGGCGTACAGTTATTACCACTAGACCAAGATAGGTCGGCTGCGCCGACGTTGGTGCTAGCCTTAGCTGCGAGTTTTTCTGCTGTACCTTTGAGTTGTCTTGTCCATTCGATAAGGCGGGTTTTTAAGCTGGTTGCATCCGTTACGTTATGTACGTTGTTAAACAAACGTGTAAGCATGGCTTTGTAATCAATGTTGGTTACAACACCTTTAATGCGGCGCACTACTTCGGCGTAGTCGTTGCCCATGGGGGTATCTTCGTACATTGATTTAAAGTTAGCGGCTCGGCCAATACACATACCGCCCTGTAGTTTTACGTAGTCTTTCCAGTTGGCGTTATCTGCCGCGTAACGAATAGGCTCTATAATTTCGTCTTTAATTGGTTTGCCTTTTGGCATACGGCGAAGCTCTCGCCAAACCGTAACGCTTGGCGAACCTTGAAATTGAAACTGGCGAATATTCCATGTACTTGCCCAGGCTAAAACGGGGTTAGCTTGCTCTTGCAGGTTTTCGCCTGTGTCGGCGTCAACATGATCGGTCAGCATGTAGCCATCAATATTTTTACTGATGTATTTAGCAATGTATGCTGCTGCACTGCCCTTGCTTTTATCAAGTTTGACAGCGTCAAAGCGTGGGCTAAAAGTACGGTAAAATTTGGTCGGCGCTTTATGGTTTTTCGCCTTAAACTTTTTAGGTTCTCTTTTTTCAACCTTGGCTTTTTCGGCCTCTTCTTTATTGCGTTGTATGGCTACTTCGTTGGCTTTCTTTTTAGCAAAGCCCCATTCGCTGCGCTTTTGTTTATAGATTTTAAATAACTTGGTTTTCTCAGTGCCTGCATGGTATTTAACGCAGGCTTCTACTGTTTTAATGTGCGTACCATGGGTGTTTATATCTACAAATTTATTAAATACTTTGGCGCGGGTAAGCTCGGGGCCATAACGATCGTAAAGCTCGTTTTTGTCTTCTTGAATAAAGTACCAACGCAAAATAGCGTTGATTTCTTGAAGTTTGTTTTTTGGCATGAATAGCATCATGTGCCAGTGCGGGCATCCGTCGGCATGTGGTTCAACTACTCGCACACCAAAGTACTTAAGTTCACGGCGGTTTAACTTTGAACGCGCACGTGCCCATGTGGTAGTTAAATAGTTTTGTGCATCTTTAGGGGTTGAACCGTCCCACGTACTTGCATTGGCATGAAAACGCGCAGGGCATGTAATGGTGTAAAACATAGCAACATAGCCCATTTCATCGGCTAGCTCTTCAGTTTCACGTATTCGTAGCATTAACTCATTACGGCGGTTTGCGGGGTTTGCCATGCCGCTTTTTACGGCTTCAATTAAGTTAATTACATCGCCGTCGCTGCTTTGTAGTTCCATCATTTCAAGGAACTGGCGACCACTGGCTTGGGCAAAGCTAAATTCTCGTTGAGCTTGTTTTGATGAATACGGGCTAATACCACGGCGTTTAGGTTTCTGGCTTTTTTTGTCGTAGTAAAGGTCTTTACCCACTTGGCCGGTGGCAATTTCTAGTAATTCTAAAAACTGTTTACGTAGAGTTTTTAATTGTCGAGCCCACCATTTATCGCATTGCAGTTTAAGTAAAGCAATTTCAAAACAGGCTTGCGGCAAGTCGTCTTCGCGCATGTCGTAAAATGGCACGTTGACGCCAAATTGTTTGGCATACCCTGCAACCCCTTCGTAGGTAAGGCGTACTATTTTTTCATACGGTAAATGCTGGTTTTGTTCACTTACATCAAGTGCTTTTTCAAGGCACTCTAATGCAAGGGTGCCTGCATGCTTTTTAGTTTTTTCAACACTACTTAGAATATGCCATGGCAATGGCATATTGTGAGTAATACTGAGTAGTACACCAAAACGGGGTTTTAACCGCGCAATGGTACGGCGCATCCATGTATTAGCGCGGAACTGGCTCCCCGCTTTTTTTCGGTGTAACGATCAATGTATTTACGGGCCATGCGACTTTGCAGCGACACAGGCACCTTTTCCAAGTTGCTAGCAAGGTAATTAAAGTCGTCAATATCAGTAATAGACGAAATTAAGCCCTTAGCTATGCTTGATAGGTTAAGGGCGTCAAGGTCGAGCGGGATTGGATTAGCCACGTCGCTACAGCTCTATTTCCATTGGCTCGTCACCAGTTTGTACGGCATTTAATGCAATGCTCATTAGGCTGTATGCTCGTTCAAAATTAACATCATCATCAGCAATCAGTTTTACGATTGGTAGCAAGTCGGTTAGCGTGTCTTCGCACTGTATTAGCATGTGTACGGTGCTACGTTTGTTTAAAAGACGGATAGTAAAATTGGCTTGCTCAATAGCGTGTTCAACAATATTCAGTATTAACTGTTTTTTAGATAGATCTTGGTCTTTGATAGTGGTCATTTTTAGTATTCCTTTGGGGGTTGTTGGTTGTTATTTCACAACGCCAAGCGCTGAGAATATTTTGCGGAACTCGTCGGTTCTATCGCCAAGGTAGGTAATGAAGCAGCCTTTTGGTGCGCCTTTTTTTACATTGCCTTGTGGGTCGTTAAAATGTGTGCGTCCATCAATAAAGCAGCTTAAACCTGCGTTTAATAACTTTTGGCACCATGATTCTGAGCTATTAACAAAGGTGATGTTCATTGCTTCTTTAAAGTGACCTAGCGCAAATTGCTCTAAGTAGTAGTCAACCCAATCACCGTTGCTGGCTATGTCTTCGGTTATGCAGTGGCCGCGATACTTATGGTAGCTCGGGTCGTTACATATTTTTTTAACGCACTTTGGTTTGCATGCCAGCTCGCCTTTATTAAATGGGTGATTTAACCAAACTGTTTCGCCTATCCAATTTTGTGTTAATGCATCATCTTCTTTAGTGAAGTAATGCGCCGCTTTTACTGACTTATTGGCAATGGCATTACTTGCAGGATCTAAATCAATAACCGGAAACATCTGGTGCACATACTGTAAAACCTTATCAGGCGTGTAAAACTCAACATTGCCACTGTCTTGATTGATTAACTGGTCGGGAGTCATGGCCGCTCCTTAGTGTGCTTGTGAATCAGTTTTTAACTGTTCAACTAAGTGCGGAACAACATCAAACTTAGGCGGGGTTCTTTCAAAATTTTCGCGACCAAGCACGTTGGCTTCAGTAAAAGCAGCAACAATGTCTTGCAGTGCTAAAATGCCTTTGCGCACTGCTTCACGCTCTTGAAAATTAAACTGATAAAAGCTCATTTCTATATGTCGCTGTTTAAGCCCTGCAGCAATACACACTATTTTGCGTTGCTTAGCAGTTAAAACGGCATTAAACACATAACCTGGTGTGCGCGTTCTATCGCTCATTAATGCTTTTATTTCAGCTAAGCCTTTTGGTATGTGGCGCCCTTCTACTGCTTTTAATGGCGCAGGTTGTGCGTTATTGGTTTGTTTAACTAATGCATTTGCCATGGTTTGCTCCTAGTTATTTACTTGCTGTTGGTGCTTTGTTCTAAACGCTATTAGCTCGTTTATGCGGTAATAATTACTCTTGCCAAACTGAACTGGCTTTGGAAAGCCATCTAGCTTATTGAGTTTCCAAAACTTAGCGTGAGCACAGCCCATTACTTCCATGGCTTCACGGGTATTTACTAGGCGGTCTTTTTGTTCTTCAAGCTCAGCGCGTAGCTGGTTGTTTTCTTGCAGTAACGCAAACAACACCGCTTTTGCCTCTGGGTGAATATCTAATAAGATGATTTGTTGTTCAGTGCTCATGCTGCATCTTCCTTGTTTGCTTTTTGGTGATCGGCCAGTAAATCGTTTACCGATACTTCACCGTTGGTTAGTTCAGAAATACGGGGGATGTATTTCGCTGGGGCTTGGCCGTGTCTATTTACCCAATTCCAAACAGCGGTTTGTTGAGTACCTAAAAGTCGAGCTAACTTTGTTTGCCCACCAATTAGGCCTACTGCTTTTTCAATAGATGACATAAAAACCTCGATTAAGATTACTTTAAGTAATCTTAAGATCCCTAAAAGTTATTGTCAATTCATTTTATTACTTTAGGTAATCAATAAAACCCCTATAAGTAATTTGACTGAGATAACTTAAAGTTGTGATAATCTTCCTAACAGATTACTTATAGTTATTAAATTAATTAAAAGGATTAATATGGATATTGCAAAAAGAGTAAAGGAACGTCGTAAAGTGCTAGGATTAACTCAATACCAACTTGCGGATTTAGTTGGAACTGCACAAACTTCTATTCAAAAAATAGAGCGTGGTGATACTAAAAACCCACGTAATATTGAGGCTTTAGCTCGAGCATTAGAATGCACGCCTGAGTTTTTACAGTTTGGTATCGCTGACAACAAAAACATCAACAGCAACGTATCACCAGGGCCAACTATTAAAGCCACCGCCCCACTAATTAGCTGGGTGCAAGCAGGTGCATGGTCTGAAATAACAGAAATTAAAGCTTATGATGCAGAACGTTTTATGTGCCCTGTTAATTGCAGTGATCTTACGTTTGTATTAAAAGTGCAAGGCATTAGCATGGAGCCAAAGTTTGATGAAGGTGATTTAATTTTTGTAGACCCTGAAGCCGAGTGCATCCACGGTTCCTACGTAGTAGCCCGCCTAGACGACGACAACCAAGCCACGTTTAAACAACTAATAATCGAAGGTGGCCACAAATTCCTAAAAGCCGTCAACCCCAACTGGCCAGAGCAATTAATCCCAATTAATGGCAATTGCACATTGGTTGGAAAAGTTATTTTTACGGGTAAGTCGCTTTAAATAAAACGAGTAAGAACTCATTAATAATATTCAAAACTAAAAATCTAATTCACAACAACAGTTATAAGGAAGTTTCATGAGTGTTAATGTACCTAAAGTATTTATTTCATATTCCCATGACACACAAGCCCATAAAAAATGGGTTCTAGAGTTAGCTCAACGTTTGCGTAATGCTGGTGTTGATGCAATCTTAGATCAATTTCGCGTAGGCCTTGGTGATGACCTGGGCGGCTTTATGGAAACAAGTGTCGCTGAGTCTGACCGTATTATTATGGTATGTACTGACAATTACGTCAGTAAAGCTAACAGCGGTTTGGGCGGGGTTGGATATGAGAAAATGATTATGACTGCTGAATATATGACTAATATTGATAGCAATAAAGTCATTCCTCTGATTCGTCAAAACGGCACTCATAATACACCTACATTTGTACAAACTCGTGCGCATATCAATTTTTCTCGCGAAGATGAATATGAATTACAATTTGACAACCTTTTACGTGAGATTCATCAAGCTCCTTTATTTAAAGAACCACCTGTTGGTAATAATCCATTTGAATCAGTAGTTGAGAAACCTGCAGAAAGTGTATCAGACAAAAAAATGGAACTGCTTAAAGAGATGATTAAAATTTATAATCAAGGAACTGATTATTTGTACTTTGAAGATCTTGCTCGTATGCTTGGTTGCTCAAAAATCTTTTCTGAAATATACATATCTGATCTGAAGGAAAATGGATTTATTCAGAGCACATTTCGTAACGTAATGGGTAGTATCGTCCAAGTTTACTCTGTAACTGATAAGGCTAAGTTAAATGCAATTGAACAGGGTTGGATTACGGAATAGATTATAATTACAAGAAGCCCGCTAAATGCGGGCTTTATATTGTTTGTAATTTAATTGGATTTCGTAACTTTTATTGAGCCATTCAACTCACCCGTAATGCTTTTAGCTGAGCCAGCAACCATGGGTAACCTTACATCTTCAACCTTGATATTGAGCTTTTTAGCTATTGCATTACTTAACTTGGCTTCGTCCTCTAAATCTAGATAGCCTTTACTACCTTGGTATGTGCTTTTTAGTGCTTCCCATTGTCTTAGTACTTTTATTTGCAACGCAGGCACTTGAGCATCACTAGCAAGTATACTCCACTTATTGCCATTACAATCTTTACCACTCGTTCCACATCCATCTGGGGCGTAATCAGCCATTGCAAGCACATTACCAGTACCATAAGCAAAATCTGCCACTTCCAAAATCGCATCGGCAAAATCGGCATTGGTTTTACTTTGCAAATCTAGCGCGGCTTGCTTTACCACTGCCGCACGCTCTTCTTTTGTTGTTGCATCTGGTGCAAACACATAAACACCTACACGTTTACGACCGTTAAAACTGAAATCTCGCTCACCAACTACTTTGTAGGTTATTGTTTTGGTAACTTCAACTGATGTACTACTCGCGTCACCACCAATTATTGCAGCAACTATAAATATAATAATACCCGCTATATTCCCAGACTTTTGGGTTATATCATTATATTGCTTACCTTTTTCTTCTGCTTTTTGTTTGTTAGTGTTATTAATTTTGTTTAGCATAGGCGGTATTGTAAGACCTACTGCAAATACACAAATAAATCCGGCTAAAAACTCACCTTTTTCAAAATACATACCTACTGAAAAAACAGATAGTACACCCAAAGCCCAACCTATTATATTAACCATGTTATTCCTTTTATTTTCCATAACGTTGCGATTGAATAGGTTAAGTTATCGTTCAGTTTTCAACAAGCTGGGTATTTATACAGCTAATGCTATACTGCATAAAATTTTTGATATAATTCAGCTGAGTAAAACAATATGAAAAAACTCACAATAGGCATTTGTATAGCCGCGTCTATCGCTGCATTGACAGCTATTAGTATATTTATCTCTCATTTTGGATTCGGGTTCGCATCTAACATTGGTAATTGGGGTGCGGTTGGCGACTTTTTTGGTGGTGTACTAAACCCTATGTTCGCCCTATTCAGCCTAATTTTAATTGCCCATACTTTAATGCAAAATAAACAAGCGCTAGAGCAAAGTGAAAAGGCCATAGAACAAGGCATCAAAGCAATAGAACAAAATGAAAGAGCGCTTCAAGTGAGTAATAGAGAGTTAGAACTTACCCGTAACGAACTCACTAATTCATCAAAAGCTTTAGAGGAACAAGCAAGCTTATTGGCGGTGCAAAGCTTTGAGACTACGTTTTTTAATATGTTGGAATTACATAGTAAGAACCTCAATAGAATCAAGCTTTCAAAATCTGAAATTATCCAAACAATTGCTGATCTATATAGCCATAATATAAATTATAATAAAACAAAAAATCATGAAGGCGCTGAGGCTGTAAACGTATTAATCAAAATTATCAATAGCCCACCGGAAGATGCACTAAAAAATGAGAAAGTAGAGGTAGCACAAAGTTTATCGACTTTTTCGCATATTTATCCAATCCATGGTCATTTACTATCAACTTACTTTATTCACTTATACCAAATGCTAAAACTGATTAACGATACTCAGTTTAGTTATCAATACAAAAAGAACTACAGCAATATTTTAAGGTCGCAATTAACAAACCAAGAACTTTCTTTACTTATACTTAATTGTTTGCGTGTAGGTACGGACGATGGGGAATTTAGAAAACTTGTAATTGAATTTGAAGTTTTAGAACACTTAGATATTTGCTACCTTGAAGTGCAAAATAGGTTCAGGGTTAATAATCCTAAAATTGACTTTACAATTGATAACATTGAAAGGTTTATAAAATTTGATGAGAACAACAAGCTCGTAAAGTCTGCGTTCGGTAAAAATAGAAAAATGAATGAGTATTTTGAAAGAAAGCACTTCTTAAGAGATTAAAATTATAGCCCGCACCTTCCGGGCTTTAAATTAATCAAAAGGATACATTAGCTTTAGAAAAGGCTCCCCTTTCACAATCACTTTTGTTCTATCTAATTTATTAAGCTCATTGGTATTTATGTTTAATAAATTAGCTTCAACTAAAAACACCGCCCTTTGGTTTTGCTTATCCACACTCAAAACTTTAACTTTAGCGAATGTTTCTACCTGTTTTGACCGAACAAGCGCTTCACCCTCTACGTCACCAAATACAGAAAAGTTAGGGTTATTTTTTGAGTTTGATACAAGCTCAACACCCTGCTTTATATCTTTCTTTTTTATAGCAAACGCATGAAAGTCGTTGTCATTTTTACCAAACGAGACAACGACAGACTTATCAGAACCGGGCAACAAATTAAACGAATCGACACTTATATACAGTATCCTCTGCTGAAAATCATAAATGTGGGAATAAATTATTAACGCTACAAGTATTATAGAGAAAAATATTTTCATAGGAGTAGCTCTTTTTAGCCTAGGACTTATACTACATAGATTATTGCACATAGGAAAATAAGCATAAAAAAGCCCGTACTAAACGGGCTCACAGTTTTGTTTTTTTAGTTCTAGCTAAATGTGCCTTTTGCTTAATAGCGTTTATTCTATTGAGTACTGAATCGGGTATTTTTTTAACATTTCCCACTCTTATATCTTCATCTAATAAACCTAAAAATTGCGATGTGGTTTTCATGAGCTTATCTTCCGGGTTATTCATTCTACCTAACACAAATATACATTGTGATAAGTCGCTCTGCAGGATTATCAATAAGGATATTAAATCCATTATTTTGATATAATGCTACTAGCTTTTCAGCTTTTTCACACTCTAATATTATTACCCTGCCACCCACAAGTTGGTTTGCTTTATCTATAATTGTGTAGGCTTCTTCGAGAATATACGGTAAGTTTATTTGATTATCTGCTACTGAATCATTTTTACCTATCTGACCTATAAGGTAAGCATTTACACGTTCACTATTTTTACAAATTCCGTCAAGCTTTTTCCGCAGACCTTTACTTATTTTAGTTTCGTTATTTTGATTCAGTGAGACTTCTTTGATAGACAATGAAAAATAGGCAAGTATTTGGCCGCTACCATCATCCAATATTAAATAGGTGCGTGATTTAGACGCATTTTCGAGGCGAATAGCTTTATTCTGATCATTTAGGAATGCTTCAACATCTGTGTTTTTTGTACTACAAAAACTAGAAAGGAGTTGATGTAGTTGGGGTGCATCAAACTCCTTTATTAGCTCTGAGAGCTGGACAATCGTTGTCTTAATAACGCAATTCCTTTTACCCTATCTGCCTCATGGTTACGGTTATTAGTTGTAACTTTATGGGCTTTTTTGCAGTTTTCTTTAAACGCTTGGATTGCGTTTTGGTCTGTTACTACAAAGTTTTTTTCAAATGACGTGGTAGCCATAACAAGCTCCTTAATGCCGTTTTGATAACCTTTTTTGCTGTGTGCATAATTTTGCA
Source organism: Pseudoalteromonas sp. KJ63-1 (assembly GCF_055808145.1). Next base: position 1,901,190 of record NZ_CM147855.1, read on the forward strand.
TGCACTGTAATATAATAAAGCTATTGACGGTTATGTCAATAATTATGTATGCATCCATACATTTGCGTATTCTGTTGTATTATTTCTTTTGCAACTCTGTTTTTATTGCTTCATCTATTAATCCACAATATAGCTCGTACCCTTCTGACTGTTCTTTTATCCAATCATGTTTGTTATATACAGCCATTACTCCACGCATTGTGTGGCCTAACATTTTTTCGGTCACATGCGGCGCTACACCGTTTTCACTCAGTAATGTAGATAAAGAACGGCGTGCATCGTGCGGTAGAAACTTGGGCATTTTGTATTTTTCAAACAAGTGATCCCACATTCGACAGCAATAACGATTAATGCTATGGGTAGTCATTGGTTTATGCGGGTTACTGCCAGGTATTAAATAACCGTTACGGCCATAGACCATAGCAAGAGTATCTAAGATGTTTTTTACCTTGATTGATATTGGCCGGCGGATTGCTTTATTTGTTTTGGAGTTTTCTGGCGGTACCGTCCAAATGTTATTATCAAAGTCAAAATGTTCCCACTTGGCTAAACGAACCTCTGATTGCCTTGCGCCTGTTATATAAATTAACTGCAAACATGCTTTGGTTGCTGGCGTAGCTTTTGAGCTTTCGATTTGAATCCATAACTTTGCAATTTCATCAAAGCGCATCACTCGCTGCCCTACTGATGCTTGCTCTCCTACATCATTTATATTTAGAGTTAGTACGGGGTTAAATGGTTTTACTTCACCACGCTTTTCAGCCCAGCCAATAATCGACTTGATACGTACCAATATAGTACCGGCTGTTTTAGCACTGCCTAATTTTTTTACGTCATCAAAGTAGGTTATCCAATCTTTAATGGTCATTAAATCAATTGGCATATTTTTATCATCTAGGATTGGCACAATCCATTTGCCAACTTGGTTTTTGTATAGCGTTTGTGTTTTTTCTTTTAGATCAGGTACTTTTTTAGCTAACCACTTTGCTGCAACATCTGCCATTGTAGGTAAACCTTTGGCATTGTTTCGCATGAGTTTAAGTTCGAGGCGTGGGTCTTTGTCTTGGCTTATCCAGTTTTGAAAATGAGGTATGTAGTCTTGCGCTTCTTTTATGCTGAGCCCTGGATAACGGCCAAGCGATATTATCACTTGTTTACCACCTACACGACAACGATATTGCCATGTGATTACGCCTTTAGCTGACACCCTTACACTTAAACTATCTCTATGCGATAATACGCAGGGTGTTTGATTTTTACCTAGCAGCTTTCTTAATTTAGTGTCACTGATTGCCATTTAATATTTTATACACACTTAGCGAAAATTTTATACACTATTTTATACACACAATGCAGATATTACAACGCACTCAAAAATATAACAACAAACATAAAAGAAAGTAAAACCCGCATAAATAAAGGGCCAAGAGAGAGAATGAGCGAACCAACATACTACGAAAACCAAGCAACAATCTACTGGCACGACTACGAGACCTGGGGGCAAGCCCACAAAAAGATAAGCCGAGTCAGTTTGCCGGTGTTCGCACCGATCTTGATTTAAATATAATTGGCGAGCCGCTTATTGAGTACTGTAAGCCGCAAGCGGATTATTTACCGCATCCTGAAGCGTGTTTAATTACCGGTATTACTCCACAAGTGGCGATGCAAAAAGGCTTAGTTGAGGCTGAGTTTATAGCTAAAATTCATGCAGAATTTAGCGTACCCAATACCTGTGTAGCTGGTTATAACAGTATTCGCTTTGATGATGAAGTAAGCCGATATAGCTTTTATCGTAACTTTTACGACCCGTACGAACGTGAATATAAAAACAATAACAGCCGTTGGGATATTATAGATCTAGTACGTGCCTGCTATGCACTGCGCCCTGAAGGCATTGAGTGGCCATTAAAAGAAGATGGCAGCCCTAGCTTTAAGCTTGAGCATTTAACCGTCGCTAATGGTATTGAACATGCCGCTGCGCACGACGCATTAAGTGATGTAACCGCCACCATTGCACTGGCAAAGCTAATTAAAGAGAAGCAGCCTAAACTGTACCAATTCTTTTTTAGTCTTCGCGGTAAAAAAGCACTCGCTGAAATGGTTGATGTGTTTAATATGACCCCATTAGTGCACACCTCGTCTCGTATTCCAGCAACACAAGGTTGTACCACTTGGGTAGCACCTATGAGTTTTCACCCGGTAAATAAAAACGCGGTTATTTGTTTTGATTTAACCCAAAACCCACAGGTATTACTTGATTTAAATGTGGAAGAATTACGTAAACGCTTATACACCAAACGTATAGATTTAGCGGAAGGTGATTTACCGGTAGGTTTAAAATTGGTGCATTTAAACAAGTGCCCTATTTTAGCGCCAGCTAAAACACTACTGCCTGAAAACGCTGCTCGCTTGGGTATTGACCGTGAACAATGCTTGGCTAATTTAGCCATTTTAAAAGCCAATACCGAGCTACGTGATAAAGTCACTGAAGTATTTAATGAGCAAGGCGATTACAGCGCGACCACAAATGTGGATTATTTACTTTATGATGGCTTTACTAGCCATGCTGATAAAGCAAAATTTGCGATTATTCGTGATGCAAAACCTGAAGACTTAGCAAGCTTAAAACTTGAATTTGAAGATCCTAAATTTAATACTTTACTGTTTAGGTACCGCGCCCGAAATTGGCCGCAAACGCTCAACCAGCAAGAGCTTGATCAATGGCGCCAATATTGCCAAAGCAAGTTAATGCATGGCGAAGATCAGCCATCAATCAGCGCACAAGATTTTATGATCACCCTTGAAAACCTAGCGCATGAACATGATGACAGCGAAAAAAATCTTACAATTTTAAAAGCTTTATATAACTACGCGCAAAGTATGTAATTTGCTGTAGTTTATATAATACATAAAAACGCGACCCTTTAGCAAAAAAGTGTCGCGTTTTTTGTTACTAGGTAAAAAACCAAAAAAACTATCTCAACAAAAGAAGTGCATGAGAAAACATAAAACCAACATTCATTTTTTATGTTTAGCACTTCCTCTAAAAGCGCAGCGTTTCTTATCATCTTTATGAATAATTTACTTTTACCAATTACATTACTTTTTATGCAGTGCTTCTATGCGCGCTAATAAGCTTGAAGTATCATATCTGCCGCCACCTAAGGCTTGTACATCAGCGTAATATTGATCAACCGTTGCGGTCATTGGCAGAGTTGCACCGTTATTTTTAGCTTCATCTAGGGCAATACCTAAGTCTTTACGCATCCAATCTACGGCAAACCCAAATTCGTACTCGCCTGCCCACATTGTTTTGTAGCGGTTTTCCATTTGCCACGAACCGGCTGCGCCTTTAGAAATGGTTTCTATTACTTTTTCGCCATCAAGGCCTGCTTGATTAGCAAAATGTAAGCCCTCAGCTAACCCTTGCACCACACCAGCAATACAAATTTGATTAACCATTTTACATAATTGCCCTGAGCCCGCTTCGCCTAAAAGCTGACTAAAACGGCTAAATGCCGCCATGATAGGTTGTGCTTTAGCAAATACCGCTTCGTTGCCACCGGCCATCACGGTTAATACCCCATTTTCGGCACCAGCTTGGCCGCCCGATACTGGCGCATCAATAAAGTCGATATGCTGTAAAGCCGCTTTTGCAGCTACTTCACGTGCCACTTCTGCTGAGGTAGTTGTGTGGTCGATTAAAGTTGTGTTTTCGTGCATGCCCGCTAGCACACCGTCATTACCGTATACTACTGAACGTAAATCGTCGTCATTACCTACACACATAAATACCATGTCGGCACCATTTGCGGCTTCACGCGGGGTAGGTGCAAAGCTGCCGTTAAAATCTTCGACCCATTTTTGTGCTTTAGCTACCGTGCGGTTATAAACACATACGCTGTGCCCTGCTTTTGCTAAATGCCCCGCCATTGGGTAACCCATTACGCCTAAACCTATAAATGCAATTTTAACTGACATAAAAATGACCTATTTAACTGATAACTTAGAAACATAAGCTCGATTATGTCAATCGGCCGCTAAAAAAGCGAATGAAAGTCTTTTAAAATTTCCCGCATAAGGAAATTAGGTAGGTAACCTATGGATAGCATTTATCAATTTAACGCACAACTTTGTAATAATAGTGATTTTCCTTTGAGCCAGTTAAAAGGAAAAACGGTTCTTATCGTAAATACAGCAAGCAAATGTCATTTTTCGGCGCAATTATGTGCGCTTGAAAAGCTATACCAACAATACAAAAACGATGGGTTTACTATTTTAGCCTTTCCATGCAATCAGTTTGATAAAAACGAACCATTAGAGGGGATAGCAATAAAAGATTACTATCAAAAGCACTTTGCAATTAATTTTGAAGTATTTGACAAGGTCATGGTGAATGGCCCCGATACGCACCCCTTGTTTAGTTATTTAAAATCACATACGCGTGGAATTGCACAAAACCGTGCAATAAAGTGGAACTTCACTAAATTTTTAATTAATGCGCAAGGACAACTAATTGCGCGCTATGCGCCGCGTACTAAACCGGAGTCACTTCATAGTGTAATTAGAAGTAGTTTAGGGTCAACACCGATTATAAAAACAGCAAACACTCGTTTTGGTTAGGCATCTATAATAAAAATGGTTTATGGTAGATGTAACTAGGCTTGGTTTTCACCTAGCCGACTAAGTTAGTAGGATAGTAATAAATGAAAATTGCTTTTTTTAGTGCTCAAAAATACGAGCGCCCTTTTTTCGAACAAAGCTTAACTGGCTTTTCTAACATCGCTATTACCTATTTTGAGCAAAGTTTATCGATGCACACTGCGGTTTTAGCTAAAGAATTTGATGCTGTATGCGTATTTGTTAACGATTCGGTAGATAAAGCGGTTATTGAGCAACTGGCTAAATTTGGGGTTAACACCATTTTGCTGCGTTGTGCGGGTTTTAATAATGTAGATTTAGCCGCTGCTAAACAGCATGGTATGCGTGTTCTGCGCGTTCCGGCTTACAGCCCTGAGGCAGTCGCAGAGCATTGTATTGCACTTATGCTTACACTTAGCCGTAAAACCCATAAAGCTTATAACCGCGTACGTGAAGACAATTTTGACTTGAACGGCTTACTTGGCTTTAACTTGCATAATAAAACGGTGGGTATTATTGGCTGCGGTAAAATTGGCCAAGCATTGTGTAATATATTAACCGGTTTTGGCGCTCACATTTTAGTATGCGATCCTAATGCACAAGCTGGTAATTACACAATTACTGATTTAAACACCCTGCTTACACAAAGCGATATCATTTCTTTGCATTGCCCGTTAAACGAGCACACCCATCATTTAATAGACGATGACGCATTTGCAGCGATGAAAACAGGAGTTATGCTAATAAACACCTCGCGCGGTGCATTGGTTAATAGTAAAGCGTGTATTAAGGCACTTAAATCACAAAAACTAGGTTATTTAGGGCTTGATGTGTACGAGCAAGAATCAGAGCTGTTTTTTAAAAACCACAGTGACGATATAAACCAAGACGATATTTTCTCTCGCTTGGTGAGCTTTAAAAATGTATTGATCACCGGCCATCAAGGCTTTTTTACTCAAGAAGCGCTTACAGAAATTGCCAATATCACCTTACAAAATGCATTTGAGGTTACTCAAGGAAATAGCTTAACAAACGAAGTGCTATAGCGCGGCTAAACAAAAAGCAAAAAAGCGAACAAAATATAGTGTTCGCTTTTTTTGTTATCAATAACAGATTAGTTATTATTGCGTTCTAGCCAAACGCAACGTTTGCAAATACTAAGGTCATTAGCACTGGGCAGACAAATCGAATGTACTGAGCAAACCAATAATGTGCACCAGAACTTGCTTGATGAAGCTTATTACCACGCTGCCATAACCAGCCTACTGTAACAAAGTAAAATAGTCCCATCAGCGGTAGTTGGTATTGGGTAAATACCATAATAACCAAACCAAATAGCCAATCAAAATTAACAATAATAGTACTGGCACAAACAAATACAATGGCGCTAACGGCCCATGTAGCTTTGGTTCTATCAACACTGTGGTTTTCTACTAAGAAAGCCACCGGAATTTCAGTCGATGAAATGGTTGATGTAACTGAGGCAATCGACATCAACACAAAAAATAGTAAGCCAACCAATAAACCAATTTCACCCATAGTGCCAAATAACTCAGGTAATATGGCAAAAATAAGTTGCCCTTCACCAATTAATTTGCCGTTGCTAAATACTTCAACGCCATTGAACTGTGCTACATATATAGCCGGTATAATTAATAGCCCAGCTAAAAATGCCACGCTGGTGTCGAGTAAGGCAACACTTGCAGTCAATTTTGGTAAGTTAGCGCCGGGCTTTAAATAAGAGCCATAAATCATCATACAGCCTACACCCAGTGATAATGAGAAAAACGCTTGCCCCATTGCGGCAATAATTAAATCGGGGTCGAGTATTTTACTAAAGTCAGGCACTAAATAGGCCGCAAATCCTTCGCTGGCACCCTCTAAGGTAGCAATGTAAGCAATTAGGCCAACTAGTAAAACAAGTAATAATGGCATTAAACGGCGCGACCAGGTTTCAATTCCTGATTTAACCCCTTTTAAAATAATACTGGCGGTTAAAATAAGCATCAGCGGCGTAAATATAAAATTACGTAGCATAGAGTCGCTATGTAAAAACTCACTCAAGCTCTGCATACCTAAAAAGGTGGTTATAGGCTCTATGGCGTAAGAAAGCATCCAACCTGCCACTATTGAATAAAAACTTAACATGACTATTGCGCCTGCTAAGCCTATATAACCTGCAGCAGCGCCAACTTTAGGCGCATGGTCCTGCCATGCTTGGCCTAGCGCTTTAACCGGATTAGCTTGGGCTTTGTAGCCTAAATACAGCTCGGTGTATAACGCGGGAAGCGCTAGCAAAAAAATAACAATAAAGTACACCAATAAAAATGCGCCGCCACCATGATTAGCAGCCTGTGTAGGAAAACCCCATATATTGCCTAAACCTACCGCAGCACCGGCTGCTGCCAATACAAAACCAAGTCGACTTTGAAAACCATCACGCACTTGTGTCATACACCTACAAATCTGTTATTATTTTATCGAATGTGAATTAAACCATATTTAAGGGCGACTGAGTAATAAAAATGTACTTAGCGCACATAACAGCAAACAACCGCTCACAAACTATCCAGCTTATGACGATAACTATGTAATCGGTATTCACTTTTAACGAGCAATAATGAGTTCAGCTTACTTCGACAATCAGTTATTACAAACACCGCTTGCTGAGAATAATAACCACACCATTTTATTATTTGATGCCAGCCAATTGCAGGTTGATGAGCTAACACTTACACAGTTTTTAAGCCCGTTTGAATTAAGTGTCATCGCGCGTCGTAAAACGCCCCAAGCAAAGCAAGAATATGTAGCAACGCGGCTGTTACTAAAATATTTAGTCAAAAGTGTATTACCTAGCAGCAGTAATATAGCGCTGAGCAACATCAGCTCTGAATTTAATCAACAAACCAGTAAGCTTGAGCTAAATATAAATAATAACCAGATGTATAGTTGCTGTGTGTCACACTCTCATGGTTTGGTAGGCGTGGCGCTAAATATCAATAATTCGCTATTTGGTTTTGATATAGAAAAAATCAGTTTAAAACGGCCATTTGAAAAACTCGCAAAGCACTTTTATGATGCTGCAGAAGTGGCACTTATAACTAAGCAACCGTACACAGCTTCTAAAGCGGCGACATTTTTTAGACTTTGGACGTTAAAAGAAGCATTAGCAAAAGCAACCAGCCGCCCTATTGCCCAGCTATTAAACCCTAATGTATTTTGTGAGCTTGGCAACACGCAATTAAGTGCAACCAGCACCACATTAACAAATGATGTAAACGAGCAATTTGATATAAGCGTTGTGGCAAAAAAAGCACCGACTGGCGATGCTCATTTATCTCATTTTCAGCGTTAAGCAGCCAGCTCGCCTTCAAGTAGTCGGCTATGAATAGCTTGAACCACAGCATCAGACTCACTTTGCTCAACTAAAAAGCACAGGTTGTGTTTACTCGCACCATGGCAAATAAGACGAATGTTAAATTCGCTCAACACCTGCATTAAATTCATTTCGTGCTGACGCAATACAATTTCAGACCCAATAAGTGCCACTAGGGTTAAATTGTTCTCAACTGATACATGGCAAAACTCAGCAAGTTTATCTAAGCATTCTTGATCTAGCTCTGGACGTGATGCATTAGGCGCATTATCAAGGGTAATTGCTACACTAATTTCAGATGTGGTAACCAAATCTACCGAAATATTACATTCACTTAAAATAGTAAAAATGCGAGCTAAAAAACCACTCGCTAATAGCATTTCAGGGCTTTTTAAGGTCAGTAGTATTTGGTTTTTACGTTGCGTGACCGCACGAATACCAGGTAGCTGCGATTTTTCTCGCTCAATCCAAGTGCCCCCACGCTCTGGCTCTGTGCTTGAGCCAACAAACACATTTATATGACTGCGACTGGCTGGCAAAATTGTAGCTGGATGCAGCACTTTAGCGCCAAAAGTGGCCATTTCTGCCGCTTCATCAAAGCTTAAACGCGCAATAGGTGTCGCTTTAGCACACAAACGCGGATCGGTACTAAAAATCCCCACTACGTCAGTCCAAATATGCACACTTTTAGCGTTGATTGCTTCAGCTAACAAGGCGGCACTGTAATCAGAGCCACCGCGACCCAATGTGGTGGTTACATTGTTTTCATCACTGCCAATAAAGCCCTGAGTAACAATAACCGTGTTCTCTAGTAAAGGAATTAAATGCTCTTTAGCTGCAAGCGCTGTGGCGGCTACATTAGGCGTGGCTTTACCAAATTGGCTATCGGTTTTAAGCACCTGGCGAACATCAAAACGCTGCGAATTTAAGCCCTTTAAGCGCAATACTTGAGTAAATAAATACGACGATAAACGCTCGCCAAAGCTGAGTAGCTCATCGTGTTGCTGCTCTGTTGTCAGTATCTGATGTGCCAGAGTTTGAAATTCATCGAGGGTGTTATTAAAACCAAGCGCTAAATCATTATCTAGAGTCAGCTCACTTAAAATTGACTGTTGAATAGCAAGTACACCGTCAATATGCTGTTGACGTTCAGCGGCATCAATATCCGCTTTACAAAGTGCCACCAAGTGATTAGTTACACCGGCGCTGGCGCTCACTGCAACAATTCGAACGCTGTTATCGTTTACAATGATTTCGCTACAACGGCTCATGGCCTCAAAATTAGCCACGCTGGTGCCACCAAATTTGGCAACAATGTAATCTGATTTTGTGCTCTGTAAACCTTGTGGCACTGATTGGGTAGTCATTTCGTCTCCTTTCGCGGCATCCAAACCGCAATAAAACAAGAAGAACTTGGCAGGAAATAAAGATAAGAAAAATCTACTGCCAGAAGCTCTCCACCTAAATTGGTGACAGTTTTGAGGATTCAGCCCCATAAACCGAAAAACAATGGTAACGACCCATTATTTTCCTCGGCGAATACTTCCCTCCTTAATGGTCGTAGGCTGTCGTTGCCTCGCATTAAGTACCTAAGTATCGCACCTCTTCTGAATGTATTATTAACCAGTGGCTAATAAAACAAAACCGCACTAAGAGTGCGGTTTTGAAAGTTATCGTTTAGACGTCTAGCTGTCAAGTCGTTTTATTATAAAATCATATAAAACTACCCATAAAGTAAGAGCCAGCATAACCAAAGGTGTAACACACTAACAAATACAACGACAAACGAAGGTAACTTGCAAAAGTAAGTTCTTTAACCTTACTCATAGCAATAATACCAGCCGCCGAACCAATGATCAGCATTGAACCACCCACACCGGTTGCATACGTAAACGACAACCAATGCTGTTGACTCATTACAATGTCGGCTTTTAGTAACGCAGCCGTTAGTGGCACATTATCAACACCGGCCGATAAAATACCCATTAAGTAGTTAGCGTACTCTGGCGCCATTACTGTATACAAATTAGTAAATTGGCTCAGTACGCCGACTTCTTTTAACGCACCAACAAGTAATAACACCCCCACAAAAAACAATAAGGTGTCGTACTCTATGTCACGTATAAAGTCGATCATATCTTTATTGATGTCTTTTTTGCGCATTAAAAATTGTGCGACTAAAAACATAATAGACAGGCCGAGTAAAAAGGTAAGTAATGGCGGCACACTGTATAAAACACTTAAAGTAAGGGTAGAAATAACGGTAGTGAAGAAAATAACAGCGATAGTAATGTCGGTTTTTTCAATGCGTTTAAATTTAGTCTTTTTAAACTCTAACTGCTTGTTCATACCAATTGATAACAAGGTAGCCAGTAATAATACACTTAATAATGCAGGCACAATTAACAGTAATAAGTGACTAATAGTAACTTTACCATCAAGGAAAATCATTAACGTGGTTACATCACCCGTTATAAGTGAAACACCGCCGGAGTTCACTGCAAATACAATTAAGGTGGCGTATTTAACTAATTTTTTGGCTTCAAGCTTTAATGACATAATCACTGCCAAGGAAATCAATGTGGCTGTAACGTTGTCGGAAATAGATGAAAATACGAATGCAAAACTCCCCACCAAAAACATCAGCTTTCGCTCACTAATGCTGGTTGGCATAATCCGGTTCACAACATTTTCGATGAGTCCTTTGGAGTTTAAATAGGCAACAAAGGTCATTGCGGCCATTAAAAACAGCCATAAGGAAGCAATTTCTAAAATATTGTGGTCTAGGAGGGTTTGAATCGTTTCGGGGCTTTGCCCATTAAGAGGAAAAATAAAGGAGATAATCCAACAAAGCGTACCAAAAAATAATGTCGTTTTGGCTTTGTTTACGTGAATCACATCCTCAATAACGATAAGCAAGAATGCAATCGCTATCAGCGTCAGGATAATCAAGGAAACCATGATATTAAACAACCTTCGGGGTTAAGTAAAAATTGAAACCATGTAAAAAATATACCCACATATTCTATGTGCCTATATTCGGCGCGGATACTATCACTAAGCGGGTGTAAAAACTATTATTAAATCGTCGCAAAAACGAATACCATATAAGTTCAAGAAATATAAAATAACGAATACTAGGATGTTGTAACGCCTTATGATCCCAGCTAAAAAGCTACTAAATACCCTCACTGAGCATTGGGGTGTATTAGAGCTATTATTTAAACGCTTTAAAATGGCCGACTTTAGTATTAAAGATCTTCAAAATGCCATAAAACAAAAGCAACCGACGTGGAATAATGAGCGCATTTATAAAGAAACCAATCGGTTATTAAATCAAGAAATCATTATTCCCTTGGCTAAATCGTCACAACTAGAAATTAACCGTGCCATTGCTGATTTTGCTACCTTTTTACTGCAAGAAGAGCATTTAGGCTTAGCACAAGAAATTAGTGTATTGGTTGATGATTTAGCTCGCTTAGGTAATCGGCTATCTAATGCCGGTGAAATGGAAGATTTTGATGATTTACGCCGTTTTAGCCGCATTATGGATGATCGGGTTCGTAAAATAATTAAACTGTTTTTACACAACGAAAACGCCATCTTAAATATTGTTGAGCAGGCTAAATCTAATAACGCGGTGCAATCGCTGCAAAAGCGCTATAAAGCCGTGATAGAAGCGTTTGATGAATACATAGAACCCATGCTGGAAATGGTCGATATTAGAGGCGACTTTCATGCCTGTTTTACTCTAATTGAGCAGCAAATTAGCACCCAAATAGAATATATTGAACGCTCAGGTAAAGCGTACAGTGATAAACGTATGCTTGAGCAATTACGTACCCGTATTCTCGAAATGCACCTAGTTGGTCGCACAAGCTTACGTAAAAGTGCCGACATGCTAATGCCACTGCGTGAAGAGTTGCGCCGTAATAACCTTATTACCCGCCAAGCGGCAAAAGTTTTAGGGCTAATTCGTAAAAACGGGGTGGATAATATGCTCAGCGCCGTACAACCCCATTTTGTAAGCGATGCGCAAAAGTATTCATTGGGCCAACAGCGTCATATCGTTGCCTATATGGCAAGCCTAGCTGAGTTTGAACACCACGAATATCAGCTACCAGAACAAAATGATGTGCCCGCTTTTGTCACGCCAAACATTCCTGACTACCACGATGTAAAAGCGCAATTTACCAAACGCTTTAAAAAGCAGCGTAAAAAACCACAGCCTTTGCTGCAATTTTTAGATGAAAGCTATCCTGAGCTTGAAGCCGATGAAATGCTGTTTTTGTATCAAAAGTTGGTAAGCGATAGCACCCTAGAAATTAGCCAAAGCGATAAAAAAGCCCGCGTTAACATTGCAGGCCAGCACTTTAATTTGTATCCCTTTAATTCAGAGTCTCAGGCTGATAAAGCCGAGCACGAGTAATCACCATGACCCATATAAACTTAGATGAGCTTTCTCACTTACAAGCCATTAATAAAAAATTAGTCGCCGGTTACCACATTTGCGAACAAGACACCGTTATGTGGCAAGAGCTTGACCAACAAATAGACGCTTATACTGCCTTATTTACAGCATTAGGCCACGAGTTAAAACACGATAGCCGTGGTTTTTATTATTTTGCCAGCGATGAAAGCACCCCAAACATGGGTAAAATTTCCCGCGCTGTAGCGCTCACTATTTACATTTTAATAGAGCATTTTGCCAATACAGGTAAAGACCCAATGCGCGCATTATTTGACGAGCCAAACGATTTAGAGCTAATGCAAACCTTGGTACAGCTTAATAAACATTTGTTCGATCAGCTTGAGATATTTTCGGGCTCTGATTTACGAAAAGATGTGTATTTACGCATGGTACGTTTAGGCCTTGCCCGCGAAGTAGAAGGTGGCTTTATGTTGCAAGCCCCTATTCACCGTTATATCGATGCCTTAATGGAAGTAAACGAAGAGACCTTTATTAGTGAGGACGAGCAATGAAAAATTTATACGGACTGAGTAAACTCGCCCTACTCAATACCGCAGGCTATGCCAAATGTGTGATCCCACTGGATAAAAGTAGCTCTATTTGTGCGCCTAACAACACAGGTAAAAGCTCAGTAATTAATGCACTGCAATTTCCGCTAATTAACGATTTACGCTTAACCGAGTGGGATGGCCACGATTTAGATGAAACCCGAAAGTTTTATTTTTCATCAGATCAATCGTACATTTTACTGCAGGCCGATTTACCCCATGGCTCAGTCGTCATTGGCGTTGCTGGCTTAGGTAAAATTGCCGGTTATGCGCACCAATACTTTTGCTATCAAGGAAAGCTTGATTTAGCCCAGTACACCCAAGGCAATACCATTATTAAGTTTACCAAGCTGTTTAACCACTTAAAACAGCAAGGTTACAATCCAATAGAGCTTAAGGCACAAGAATTAAACGCCCTACTGACAGGCGGAGCAACACAATTTGACGGTGAGATCAACTTAAAAATGATCCCCCTTAACAACGTTCAAGACTCTGCAATATACAAAGAAATATTTCGTCGTATTCTTAATTTACATAAATTAGGCGCAAATGACGTTAAGCGCTTTATGTTGCGTGTGTTTGAGCGCCATATGTCAAATTCTAAGGTCGACTTTTACGAGGTTTGGCGCCGTTCATTTGATAAAGTAAACCGCGCAAAGCGTGAATTAAAAGCGCTAGAATCAATGCAAGAGCCTATAGCCGCTCTTGAATCTATGCTTGAAAACCAAACCGTGCTTAAAGGTAAACTAGCAGCATATGCGCCGAAGATTGACCAAGCACTGATTGACTTTGATGCTTACCAAGAAGAGCAGCTTAGCGAGCTCAACATCGCCCTTGAAGACATTGAGCACGAAAAGCACGAGTTTGAACAAAAGCAAGGGTTATACGTGCAACAATCGCGCGATATAGAGCGCAAGCAAACTCAAATTGAACAATGGTTTTTAGATTTCAACGCCCTTAAAAGTGAGTTTGAGCTGGTTAATAAAGCCACGCTCAAAAGCAACCTAACGCAGTTAAAAAATGACTACGAGTCGTTGTCACACTCTATTACGAGTGCACAAGGACAAAGCCTGCACACCCTTGATTTCCGTATTGGTGAAACACAAAAACAAATTAAGAGCTTAAAGTTACAACTTAAAAACTTAGAATTTAATTTATTCACCCGTATGCGTGAAGACTTATCACTGAAAGAAGTAGAGGAAATATCGCGGCTATTAAACCCCGATCTTCTCTCCTTTGCCACCACCAGCAATGGCGATATAACCATTGATGACGAAGACGCCTTTGGTGAATTTTTAGCACAGCTGAGCGAAAATGTTAAAGGCGGTGTACTCACCCTACCCGGTGCCAGTATTAAACTTAAAAAGCTCTCACCAGTACAAATGCAAAGCGGCGAAAATAAAGAGCAACTGAGCGCTCAGTTAACCGCGCTTGAGCAATCATTAAAAGAGTTTAAACAACAGCGCGAAGTGGCCGCCAATGTTGCTGATAAACAAAAAGAAAAAGACGCACTCTATGATGAGCTTATGAGTGCAGAAAGTGCACTTAAACGCTTAGAGCAATTTGAAGTGATGCAACAATCGGTTGACGCCCAAGCGATGCTAAAAGAGCAGCTTTTAGCCGAGCGCGAACAAGTTGACGATTACCTACAAGATATTCAAAAAAACAGTGGCTCAATTGCTGATAGACGCTCGTTAATCAAATCAAAACAAGCGCAAATTAATCGTCAAACAGAGCGCTTACGCCAAGTTAAAACTGAGCGTATTGACCACACTTTAGATTTATACAGTGGTAAAGTAACGCCTTACATGATTGATATAAAAATCGATTTTGATAATTTAAGCGATTTAATTCATCACTTTAATAAGGACTGCCAAGAGCTACGGAATTTCGATATAAATGTACGTAATACCTATATGCATATTTATAATGCCGGTATTACTAAGTTTGATAACGAAAACGATGAGTTTAGTAAATATCAAAAGCTTATTAGCGCGTTTCATAACATTGATAACGAGCGCGATGCAGTTGAGCGCCAAGGTCGCGTTGCCCTCACCGAAGTGGCCGCTACAATTAAAGGCCTGCGCGAAGATTTAGACCGTCTACGCCGTGAAATGAATAGCTTTAATAAAGGCATTAGCCAGCATCGTATTTCAAACCTGCAAGCGTTTAAAATTAATATTATCCCGCGCAAAATGTTGGTAGATAGTATTGATACTATTATCAGTACCTCTAACCAATTTGAACAAGGCGATACCCTAGATTTACTCAGCCAAGAACCTTACAGCGAGAGCGCGGTAAACGAGGCAAAAGATCATTTAATTAAACTCGCCTCAGACAAAGCAGGTCTGACCCTCACCGATTTGTTTGATATTCGTTTTGAAGTGGTTAACCGTGCAGGTGAAACCGAGCACTTTGAAAAAATAGACTCGGCTGGCTCAAATGGTACGCGTATCACCATTAAGCTATTATGTGGCATGTTGTTTATTCGTTATTTATTAAGCGATCAGGAACAAAATTTATACCGTATACCTATTTACATAGATGAAGCGGCTGATATCGACCCGCAAAACCAAAAGGCGATTATAGAAACCGCCCTAAGCTTTGGCTTTGTGCCAATATTTGCCTCGGTTAAACCGCAAATAAGTTGTGATTATATTGTGCCAATTCGTTCAGTAAAAGACGGCGCACAAAACTGGGTAGATGAAAAAGATTGGATTGAGGTTGAACATAAAGCCCCTCAGCAAGACTAAGAGTTAATTGGCTATTCATCTTAGCCAGTTACACTTATTTTTAGATTTTAAATTACCCTCGCCCATGGTAGTTTAAACAAACGCACTTTATTGGAGCAAACGTAATGAAACATATATTTATTGTCGCAGCACTGGCGCTACTTACCGCCTGTACACAAACGCCCGATTGGGATTACGATAAATCAGCAAACTTTAGTAACTACAAAACGTTTGCTTGGGTAGAAAACGCGAGCCTAACCAAAGACACGAATAACTACCAAATCAGTGGGCTGATGGAAAAACGCGTTCGCAATGCGGTAAACAACCAACTAAGCCAGCAATTAGGTATGCAATTGGTTGACGTAGCGCAAGCTGATGTACTTGTTAATTACCATGCAAGTGTAGATAAAGAGCTTGAAGTTGACAGCTTTAACGTAGGCTACGGTGCACGTTGGGGTTACTGGGGCACAGGCTTTAACCACGATGTAAGCGCACGCGAATATGAAGTAGGCACATTAGTTATCGATATTATTGATCGTGAGTCAAACCAATTAATTTGGCGTGGTGCTAAAGATGGTCGTTTAAAGAAAAAACAAACCCCATCACAACGTGAAGCCGCTATTAAGGAAACGGTTGCCAATATTTTAAGCAACTTCCCGCCAAAAAAGCAGCAGTAAGTTTTGGTTAATATTTAAAAGCCCGCATGTTTGCGGGCTTTTTTATGGCTTCAAAACTGTTTACCTATAAAGTAATAAGTTACACATTAACAAGGTGATAGCTCAATGCTATAGTAATCATGTTACAAGGATAAAGCTTAATCAATAAGACGTTTAGTAAGTCTAGTGTTTAGAATTGTGAGATAAATTAAAGGATTAAAATGAAAGTAACGTGTCCAAATTGTAAAAGTAATTTTGCAGCTAAAGATATAAAAAATATTAACAAAAATAGTATTTTTATTGAAAAACAATGCCCTTCTTGTCAAACATGGTTCTGTTTGAATAAAACACTCACGATTATAAAAATTATTGGTATTTTTTTATTGTTAATAACCAGCCTATTAAATATCTTCAATATTAAGAGTGAATACAGTCTAATTTTTTCAAGCGCTGGTTTTGTAGGAATATTAGTAGCAATCATTATTACTTTTTTTGGCCAAAATGAAGCAATCAAAAAATAAAAAGAAACCAAAAGTAAAATATGTAGATATCAGTAATACGAGAATGCTATTGAATCAAATCGCATTCTCTTTAGTATCTTGGGCTTTAGGCCTTTTATCTATTATATTTGCGATAAAATTTATACATGATGGCTATATTCTGACTCCAACAGATTACCGGGTCGAATCTGACGTTTATTTCTTTTCAGCGTCGCCGTTTACTTATCTATTTTACCTTTTTCTTTATTTAGGAACTGGGATCTACTTTTTAGCTGTGCCCTACCTTTTTAGAGATATGTTCCCTCGAAAAAAGAAAAAGCCTAATAAATCTAAAAAAAGCATAAACGAGGTAACAGCTAATTTTAGCTTTATTAGTTACCAGCCTTTTTTATTTAAATACGCATCAATGAAGTTGTTATTTATACTTGTGTAATAAATCAAGTGGGATATGGCAATAATCATTAGGGTGATTGGTTAAACGGTCTTGATGCTCGGGATCGCTAGGGACATAATTAGTCAGTGGCGCTACTTGTACCGCTATTTTTTCAGCATCATCACGCTGGCTAATATAGTCTCTGGTGATGTTTAAATGATTGCTGTCTTGGCTAAAAATGGCGGTGCGGTATTTTTCACCTACATCGTCACCTTGTTTATTGATACTGTATGGGTCAATAATCTCAAAAAAATAGCCAATTAATTCATTCAAGGTTACTTCTTGGGCATCAAAGGTTACTTTCACGCATTCGGCATAGCCATCGTATTCACCTTGTGTTGTGTTACTCGTGCCGTTGGCACGCCCCGCCTCAGTAGTCACTACTCCAGGTAAATACCTCATAAACTCTTGCACGCCCCATAAACAACCACCAGCAAAATAAAGTGTGTGCTGATTTAATGAATGACTCGATTGTTGTGTTTGCATAATAAAGTGACCAATGTAAATAATTTATAGGTTGCAGAGTTACTATTTTGTAACGCTAAATTTGATTATCAAATGCAGTTTTTTATCATTAATGTACAATAGCGCCCAAAATCACCCTAGCTTAGTGAGCTTACCTTATCATGTGATAAAAAATGATAGGTATTTAATTTTTAGCGTCATTGCATAAAATGAGAATAATGATATGAATCGTGCCCCGCACCTTATAATACCGGCCGTACTAGCCAGTATTTCAACTGTTGCTTATGCAGAGCAGAGTAAAGAAACAGCAACCATAGAACAAATAACAATTGAGGCGTCACCCACTGCCAATACCTTACCCGTAGGCACTTTTGATTCACCTATTTCAAATTTAGAATACGACCCGCGTGTTGACTTGCAATCACGCAATATGGCTGAAGCACAAGCTGATGTAACGATACGCGGTGGTATTTTTGAAAATACCGGCTTTAGAGTCGGTAGTGCAACCCTACTCGACCCGCAGTCTGGTCACTACTTTGCAGAAATTCCTATTGCACCACAAATGCTAACGGGTGCCAGCGTATTAACCGGAGCCGATAACGCACTTAATGGCATGAATAGCTCAGTAGGTACTGTGTCATTTGCTTGGAAACCAATAACAACTGGTGGCAGTGTCTCTTTGGGCGCTGGCTCAAATGACTTCAACCTACAAACAATTCATGCAGGTGTGAGTACTCCATTTGAAGCAAACGCTAATTGGCGTATTGGTTTTGAAGGTGAATATTCGCACTCACAAAGTGATGGTTCAATTGATTTTGGCGATCATGACTTTACCCGAACTTCTGGCAGAGTGCAGTTAACTGGGAGCGATTCACAAACTGATTTATTTTACGGCTTGCAAGAAAAGTTTTTTGGTTGGCCAAACCTTTATACCCCATTTGGCGTCAATGAAACCGAAGACTTAGAAACTCAATTATGGATGCTAAACCATAAACAAGCCTATGCTACCAACAGTGAATTTGAAGTATCGGCTTATTACCGCAAGCATAACGACCATTATATTTATTCACGTGAAAACCCAAGCGCGTTCCAAGCATTTCATGAAACACAAGTAAAATCATTGGCTGTTTCAGGTCGTCATGCGCAAACAAAGTCAGTTGCGGTTAATTACTCTGCGCAATATATAGAAGATAGTATTGACTCCACCACCCTTGAAAATAACTTTACTTCACGTAACTACTTTAAGCTTAGTGTATTACCAGAATACACAACATCACTTGCAAGTGATCAGCAACTAACTGTGCGTTTAGGGGCTGCATTTGATAACACCAGTCGTGATGATTCTGAGCTATCATTGATTGGTGATGTTAGTTTCAATACCCAAAATAACGATGGCACTGAGCGTACGCTGTATTTGTCGTATGCCGAGGCAAGCCAAGTAGCAGGCTACACCGCCATTGGTGGCAGTGAGTCAGGTGGTTTGTTTAGAAGTAACGCTAGCCTTGAGCGTGAAACCACCAAAAGCTTAGAGCTGGGCTTATTGCTTGAGCAACAAAGCTGGCAACTCAATTCAGCGCTTTTTTATCGTAAAGATAACAACCTAACCGATTGGACATTTAACTTTGATTCAAGCTCAGCACGATTTGCACAACCGGTTGATATTGATACCACAGGCCTTGAATTTTTAGCCACTAAGCAATTTGATAACGCAGAAATTATTGCCAGCTATGCGTACTTACATAAAACAGAAACCTACGGCGCTGAAAATATTGATGCTAGCTTTTACGCTTTAAACTTTCCAGATCATCGTGTAACACTCGGTGCGATTTGGAACCCGACGGATCTATTAGAATTTCGAGTAGATAATGAGTGGCGTAAACAGCATAAAAATGCGCTGCGCCGTTCAGGTGACGAGGCGTTATTTACTCAGCTGACGGTAAAAATAACTCCACCAGCCCTGCCTAACTTCTTTATTAGTCTTGCAGCTGATAACTTGTGGGATGAGTCGTTTGAAGAAATTCCAGGTACGCCAGGGCGCGGCGAGCAATATACGCTAAGTGCCACGTATAGCTGGTAACTTTATCGCTCAGCGAGGGCTTAATCCCACGCTGAGCTTATCTTTTAAGTTAAAATAAGAAAAAGACCAGTAGAAAGCTGAGTTAGAAACTTCATTTCTTAGCCCTTCCTAAGTATTCTAAAGGCGCAGCACCTCTTCCTCCTCTGTGTACATGCATAATTAAAAAAGTATGAACAAAGAGAAGTGAATGAGAAGAAAATAAGAAATTACTAGTAACTAAGCCAAATAACTTATGCCTAAGTCACTCACTCTTAAAGCGCAGCGTCTCTTCGCCCTCTTTGTGCATTTATCATTAAAAAAGTATGAACAAAGAGAAGTGAATGAGAAGAAAATAAGAAATTACTAGTAACTAAGCCAAATAACTTTGTGTCTAAGTCACTCGCTCTAAAAGCGCAGCGCCTCTTCGCCCTCTTTGTGCATTTATAATTAAAAAATTATGAACTGAAAGAATTGAATGATAAGTAAATGAGGTAACACTGGCGACAATGCTTAGTGGATACTTAATTGTCTCCTCTGAGTAAGGGTTTTAGAAACACAAAGTAAGTGTCTACATTTTTCAAGCGTATTAATTGTAAATATATGTGTATTTAACACAATAAATTAGGTTAATTGCTCTAATTCAGTAATTAATGTTAATGCTTGCTCATTAGTCGTTCCGCATACATCTAGCGTGGCACTAAAATCACTACACACTTTTGGGCGCGACTCATCACCAAATAGCTTGCATAAATTACTTTCATCCAGCTGAATACAGCGTTCTCCGGCCTTTTTACCGTTTGGCATACCCGGAATTGGCGAGCTAATACTCGGCGAAATACAACATGCTCCACAGCCTAAACGGCACGCCATTGATTGTACTTTCATTCTAACCTCAGTAATAAATTTCAATTGTTTTGTTGCTGCTTTGTACATAAATAGCGCGCTGTGTTCTATTTGTAACCGCTTTGTGCAATGACTTGTTACATCTTCAAACACACTGTAAACACTTTATTGCGTATCATTAGCCCATCAGCACAATTTATGAAGGAATGCCCTGTGGCGACTAAAAAACAAATAATACTTCCGATCGCGGTCCTTGTTGGTGGCATTGGCCTCGCAGCAGGCTTTTCTGCAATGAAAAAGCCACCAGAAGAAAAGCCCCCCAAGACATGCGCCCTTTGGTTGCAGCACAACCAGTTCACCTTGATGCAATTACCCTCGATGTAAAATCGTACGGTATTGTGCAACCAAAAGACCGCACTGAGCTGATTGCTCAGGTGAGTGGCCAAGTTATTTCAGTTGCAGAACAATTTGTTGAAGGTGCCTTTGTAAAGCAAGGTGACATTTTAGCACGAATTGATCCAAATGATTATGAAGCTGATTTAATTGAAGCAGAGGCAGGCCTTGCCCAAGCAAGTTCAGCACTCGAAATTGAACGTGCACAAGCGCATGTTGCTAAAGCCGAATGGGAACGCATTAAAGCAGACTCAAGCGATGTTACTGCATCAGCACTGTATTTACGTAAACCGCAATTAGCAGAAAAAATGGCGCGATATCGCTCGGCACAAGCAAGTGTAAAACGTGCTAAACGTAATTTAGAACGCACTTATATTAAAGCCCCCTACGATGCGATTATAAACGAACGCAGCATTAGTTTAGGCTCGGTAGTTAATCCTGGTAATAGCTTTGGCTCTCTTAGTTCGACTGAGGTCGCCGAGGTGCGTTTACCTGTTGCCGATAAAGAGCTGCAATACCTTAATAATAGTGGCATAGGTGCAATAGTTGAATTTAATGCACAATATGCAGGTAAAGAAACTACATGGCAGGCTAAAGTGGTACGAAGTGAAGGTGTGATTGATCAAAAAAGCCGAATGAGTTATTTGGTTGCCCAACTTCAAACCCCATATGAAGGGGTGCAGCCACTTCGTTTTGGCTCATACATAAACGCTACAATTGAAGGTCGCGCCGTTAATGGCGCTATTGTTGTTCCTCATCATCTGGTTAAAAATAATAAAATTGCAGTGTTAAACGATGATTTAACTTTGTCATTTAAAACACTCAATATTATTCGCGAACAAAATGGCATGGTCATCGCAAATCAAGGCTTAGCAGAGGGAGAACAACTGATTACTTCTGCCCTTGAATACCCAACCGAAGGGATGGCAGTAAAAATAGAAGATACAGTGACCAAACCAGACGTTACTCAACTTGCGTTAAAAGGAGAGTAAACGATGACCACAACTGATGAAAAAGGGTTAATTGCGTGGTTTGCGCGTAACCCCGTTGCTGCTAACCTAATCATGATTTTTGTCTTGATTGGCGGGTTGTTAACCGCGCTGACAATTCGTAAACAAGCCTTTCCTCAATTTGAAAGTAACTGGGTAAGTATACAAGCTATTTACCCTGGCGCCGCGCCACAAGAAGTGGAAGAAGGCATTACTATAAAAATTGAAGAAAACCTTGAAGGTACCGAAGGTATTAAACGTCTAATCACTTACTCTAATCGAGGCTATGCACAAGCCTGGGTTGAGATTGAAGAAAAATATGACGCCAAAGAAGCGCTAGATGAAATAAAAGCGCAAGTAGATTCAATTAATACGTTTCCTGCGGGTATGGAACGCCCTGTTGTTCAGCGTGAAAAATTTCAACAAGAAGTAATGATACTCGCGCTTTATGGTGATATGAGTTATTACCAGTTAAAAGAACTTGGTAATGATATTAAAGATGAATTACAAAACCTTCCTCATGTAAACCTAGTTGATTTTTACAGTGGCTTAGACTACGAAATTGGTATTGAAATTAGCCCTGATAAACTTCGCGAATACGGACTCACGTTTAGAGATGTTTCTAATGCGGTGCAAAGCTTTTCTACTAATATGTCGGCGGGTCAAATTCGCTCTGATACTGGCTACATTTCGATGCGTGTCGAAAAGCAAGCCTATCGTGGCGGTGAATTTGAAAAGTTACCGCTAATTACATTACCAGACGGTGCTCAAATTAAATTAGGCGATGTAGCCACCATTAATGATGGCTTTGAAGAAGGCTTACTTTATTCTAAATACAATGGCAAAAATTCACTGTCGTTTGAAATTGATGCCTCAAAAGATCAAGACATTACCGTTGTTGCTAAAGTCCTTAAAAAGTACCTAGCTGACAAAGCCGATCAACTTCCTGCAGGCGTTAAGTTATCACCCATCGTTGATTTAACCTACTACCTTGAAGGTCGCCTCGACATGATGGTCGATAACATGGTGTGGGGCGGTATTTTAGTTATGCTGGTATTAGCGCTGTTTTTACCTCTTAGATTAGCGTTTTGGGTAATGATGGGCCTACCAGTGTCTTTCTTAGGGGCATTCTTATTTATGCCTATCGGCTTTTTAGACATTACTATTAATATGGTGTCTTTGTTTGCCTTTATTATTGTTTTGGGGATTGTGGTTGATGATGCCATTGTTGTAGGTGAGTCGGCCAGTGCTGAAATTGAAAAACATGGGCACTCACTTAACAACGTTATTCGTGGTGTAAAACGTGTAGCCATGCCAGCAACCTTTGGTGTACTAACCACTATTGCTGCATTTTTACCTCAAGCAATGGCTTCAGGGCCGAGCGCTGCGTTTTCGAAAGCAATTGGTGTAGTAATTATTTTATGCTTAATTTTTTCACTGATTGAATCAAAACTAATTTTACCTGCACACATCGCAGCAATGAACCCGCGTAAGCCTAATCCTAAAAACCCATTACATAAATTACGTAATGCAGTTGATAGTGGCTTAAAGCATTTTGTTGAACATTATTACACTCCATTTATCGGTCGTTGTATCCATTATCGCTATACCGTGATTATTGGCTTTTTATGTATTTTAATTGTCAGTGCAGGACTCTTTGCCGGTGGAATGGTTAAATTTGTACCAAACCCTAAAATTCCGCATGATTTTCCGCGTATATCGCTAGAAATGAACCTTGCCTCTTCTGAGCAAGCCACGCTTGAAACAGCGCGTAAAATAGAAAATGTATTACTGAGCGTCGACAAAGAACTAGAGCAGCAGTATGGCCAATCTATGATCCGTGATTTGTCTGTTAGTCTGCGTGGTCGTACTAATGCGAGTATTATGGCCATTTTAGTAGAGCCTCACTTACGCCCAATCGATACCTTTGAGTTAAGCACTATGTGGCGTGAAAAAATGCCACCGCTACCGGGGCTTAAAACACTCACTATTCAAGATAGTATTTTTGGTGGTGGTCGTGATGATGGCGACGTTAGCTTTAGGCTCGAAGGAAAAAATGCCGATGAGTTAAAAGAAGTATCTAGCAAACTAAAAGCTAAGTTACAAAGTATGGAAGGTGTGGGTGATGTAAATGACTCACTGCAAAGTGCCACCGACGAAGTACAACTTGATTTAAAACCACTTGCTTACAGTATGGGCTTAACCCTTGCTGATGTGGCCTCTCAAGTAAGCTTTAGCTATTACGGCCTTGAAGCACAGCGTATTCTGCGTGAAGGTGAAGAAATCAAAGTAATGATTCGCTACCCGCAAAGCGAGCGTAACTCGATAAGCAACATCCAAGATACGCGTATTATCACCCCTGCGGGCGCTGAAGTTTCTTTAAGTGAAATAGCTATAGTCAAGCTGGTAGATGGCGTAAGCAGTATCAGACGTGAAAACTCAAATCGTACTGTTAATGTGTGGGCTGCGGTCAATAGTGACGAAGTAGAGCCATTTGCCATTGCACAAGAAATTCGTGATGTTTACTTACCAGCACTGCTTAAAAACTACCCTGGAGTAAAAAGTAACGTTGCAGGGCGTATTCAAGAAGAGATGGAAAGTGCTAATGAACAACTACGTGATTTTGCAATCTCATTAATGATTATTTTTGCGCTACTAGCCATTCCACTTCGCTCATATTCTCAGCCACTGATTATTATGTCGGTGATCCCATTTGGTGTTGTGGGTGCTATGTTCGGTCATATGGCTTTAGGTATGACCATGAGCGGATTATCAATGTTCGGTATTATAGCTGTTGCCGGTATAGTAGTTAATGATTCACTTGTTATGGTGGATTTTGTAAACAAAGCCCGTGCAGAAGGTGTGGCAATAAAAGAAGCGGTAATGCAAGCCGGAGCGCGTCGCTTTAGAGCCATATTACTAACTTCAGTCACTACTTTTATTGGCGTAATGCCCATTATTATGGAAACTAGTTTACAAGCAAAAATTGTAATACCTATGGCCGTATCACTCGCCTTTGGTGTGCTGTTTGCCACAATAATTACGCTTATTCTTATACCGTGTCAGTACGTTGCGCTTGAAGATATAAAACGCATAATTCGAAAGTGGCGCGGTAAAGACCCTATTGTCGATGGCCAACCAGCAACGACCAATAGTTAATTCAGTAAAATCCCAACCAAAAAAGCTCGGCATAATTATGCCGAGCTTTTTATTTATAAAAATATAAAGCACGTGTAAACTGAAGTCCCACTAATTAACAAGATTAGATGAAAATGGCAAAGTGGCATGATAAAAAAACTAAAATTAAGGATATTTTTGATACAATCAGGAATTTTGGTTTAGTAGGCTTAGTGCTATATCTTTCTACAATGAGCTTTCTCAGAACTAACTCTGTTGGACTAATTGGCTATATGCACCTATCGATTGGCTTAATTTTATTATTTTTTTCTATCTACTTGTTTTATTTGAATATCAGTTTATTTAATAAAACAGTAAAGGAAGAGTACGAGGCCAAAAATATTGGACACCTTTTTTATATAACAGTGCCAATGCTGATGTTCATATTAAGTGTTCAAGTTTATGTATCAACTGCATTCGAAATTAAAGTTGAGGGTGGTAACAGCTTAAGTGAACTCTCACTAGAAGATATTTTTAAGGTTAAAAAAGATAAAGAAGTTCCCGATAAATAAAATGAACCTTTAATTATATAAACTTGTTTGCTTTTTTTCGTCTTTTACCTTCTGGTATTTAATAACCATAATTAAGTAAGATAAAGCCTAAGTATTCCCCTCAGTATAAACATATTCCTCGTAAAGGATTTGATTGGTGTTTTTTAATAATCAATGAAATTAACGTTACTAAACGTGTATTTGTTACTCGTTAATTAATATACGTGTATCAACAATCCCCTGTTTTACTAGCTGATTCAATATGTGAGCGGTTTTTTCTCTGCATACATCGCGTAATAGTCGTACAGCGGGCGTAATCGATTGCCTGCTTGGGCAAATAAGCCACAGCTCACCACAGGTATGCTGGTAATTATTCATCACAGTAACAACGCGTTTATTTAATAAGTCATCTGCAATATCTAACGCTGATTTAACCGCTAAACCTTTACCTGCAACACACCAACGCCTGACTAAATCGCCATCGTTTGAAGCTCGTCTGCCCTGCATTTTTACTTTGTATTTTTTCTGCCCGTCGGTAAATTCCCACACATTATTGATAATATCTTGCAGCTGATAAAATAACCCATGATGCTGCGCTAAATCATCCGGGTGCTGAGGTTCACCATATTTAGCTAAATAAGTTGGTGTAGCGCAAAGTAGTCGCGGTACGTTGCAAATTTTAAACCCATATACACTACTATCACTGGGGGAGCCATAACGCAGTGCTATATCAACCGAATCACGAAAAAAATCGATATTACTGTCGCTAATGTGCGTACGCAAGCTCACACTTGGGTACTTATCCATAATGTCATCAATCCATGGGATCACTAAGTTGCGCCCTAGATCAGATGAAGTAGCTACTCGTAATTCACCTTCAATAGCATCATGTTCCCCTTTAAGGTTTTGCCTTGCCGTTTCAAGCACAGCCAGCGCTTGTTCGCATTGGGGGATGTATCGCTCCCCTGCACTGGATAAACGCAAATGCCGAGTTGTTCTAATAAATAATTCACAGCAAAGTGCTGACTCTACACGCTTAATAGCAGCACTGGCCGTTGCTGTGCGCATATCTAACTTGGCTGCTGCTAGCGTAATGCTTCGACACTCAGCTACTTTTAAAATAAGTTTTAAGTCATCAATCTGCATATTATCTATTTTTATTTGATAATGATTCAATAATTATGCTGTTTATTTTAAATAAAGCAACTTGTATTATGCTGCTTATACACTCAGTAAATACTGTTTATCAACCCTTTTTTATTATGGAGAGACGATGACTCACCCTATTATTCGCGATCTTGAAAGCCGCCATACCGCTAAACGTTACGATGCTTCCAAGCGTATTTCTCAAGACGATTTAGCGGTTTTATATGACGCGATGCGTCTTTCTCCTTCGTCAATTAATTCACAGCCTTGGAAATTTATTGTGATTGAATCTGAAGCCGCAAAAGAGCGTATGCACAGTACCTTTGCTAATAAATTTCAATTTAATCAACCACACATTAAAGCGGCGTCACACATCATTTTATTTGCTCATAATCCACAATACACCCGTGAAAATTATGGCCAAGTAATTGATGCTGATATAAAAAATGGCCGAACTCAAAAAGAAAACCGCGAGCAAGCTTTTGGCGCCTTTGCGTTTGTGGATTTAAATACCGATGAGCAAGGTAATAATGCCGCCTGGACCAAAGCACAAACCTACATTGCTTTAGGCAATACTATGCATGCAGCAGCACGCTTAGGCATTGATACCACTCCTATGGAAGGCGTTGATGCACAACTGATTGGCGAAGAGTTCGCAAACGAATTAGACGGCTATGTGTGTGATGTTGCACTTGCGCTGGGTTACCATGACGCTGAAGAAGACTACAATGCTAAGTTGCCAAAATCACGTTTAAGCAAAGAACAAATTATTCAGGTTTTATAAGGCATCGCTGCTCACTCATATTGGTAAGTGAGCAGCTTATCTTGCTATGCTAGTTTTGTGACCACAGACGCATTGGTCACTTTGCCTTGCTCAACATCTGCGGTAATAGTGCATAATGCTCCATTAATTAAGTTTAAATTAGGAGGGATGTGGCCAATATCGGCATCAATAATCACCGGAAATAAACACCCACCAAAAGCGGCATTTAAACCTTGGCGATAATCAAATCCTGGGTCTTGCCCTTGTAAGGTCACATGACGACCAATAATCACCCCGTTTATATCATCAAACATGCCCGCTAATTTAAGTGACAATAAAAATCGTGCAACGGTCGCTAGCGTGAGCTCGGCACTTTCTAAATAAAGTACAATGCCTTGCGAAGCATTGTGCTTTTTAAACTCATGCAGAGCTAAAAATGGTGAATCTAGTAACAGCCCAACCGTATCAAGACACCCACCAAACAACCGCCCCGACATTTCGATACTGCGCTTATCAGTGTAATTTAAACACTGCCATTGGGTGGCCGCACTGTGATCAAATAATGCATTCGGATTTTGTGCGTAATCAGGCTTGCTATGTTGATGGTAAGTCGAGGGGGCTTGCTCAAACTCACTATTAGCCTCATAGCTTAGGCTTTCAAAAATTTGTAAACAATACGGGTCTTTTTCATCAGGGTGTAATTGAATTAAATTAGCGCTATGCAGTGTTGCCCAGTTACATTTTGCTGTCAGTGCACAAGCAATCGTACTGACATCTGAATAGCCCACTAACCATTTAGGTTTAGCATTTTTAATTGCGCTAAAATCAAGCAAAGGCAATATTTCCATTGCCAGTTCTCCGCCCATTGGTGGCATGATCGCATCTATTTCATCATCTAATAAAAAGTCCATTAATTGCTTGGCATGCTGCTTAGCAGTAAGTTGAGTTCGCGGCTCGTTTTGACGTAAAAACTCCCCCTCAACAATCTGATAGCCTCGATGTTTTAAGCCATTAATGACGATGTCTAACCGTGGATGGTATTTTGCTTTGATCCCCGCAGATAAAGAACACACGGCGATTTTAGATCCCACTTTTAAAGGTGCTGGATACAGTATATTTGCCATATTATTTCCTTATTGAAGAATAGGTTACTACCATAACAACATAGCCTACATTTACAAACAATGAATAATAATTGACCGGTATCTAAACCAAATATAAAAAAACCAGTGCTTATTGCTAAGCACTGGTTTTTATAAAACGTTAAAGTGAGTTAACTAATTAAATATACTCAACCTCAATGATTTCGTACTCTACATCACCTTTCGGCGTTTTGATAATCACAGCGTCATCCGCTTGTTTACCAATTAAGCCGCGAGCAATTGGTGAATTAACAGAGATTAAATTACTTTTAATATCTGCTTCATCATCGCCAACAATCTGATATTTAACTTCAGCGTCGGTTTCAACATTAACGATGGTTACTGTAGTACCAAAAATCACTTTACCTGTATTAGGCATCTTTGTTACGTCAATCATCTGCATGTTTGAAAGTTTTGCTTCAATTTCTTGAATACGGCCTTCACAAAAACCCTGTTGCTCACGCGCAGCGTGATACTCAGCATTTTCTTTTAAGTCACCGTGTTCACGTGCATCAGCAATATCAGATACAATTTTTGGACGGGTAACAGTTTTTAATTCGTTAAGTTCATCACGCAATAATTTTGCGCCACGAACTGTCATTGGAATTGATTGCATACTTTTCTCACTTAATCCCAAGGCCGTGGTTACGGCCTTGGCACATTTCCTTAGTTCAATCGCAGGTGTAGTTCTTGAACAGACGTCACTTTACTGCGGTCATCTGCTTGGTTAGCAGTACAGTTAGCAAATGCCGCATTCAATGTCGTAGTATAATTGGTTTTGTGCTGCAATGCACCACGACGTAACACCTTCGAATCTTCAATCGCTTGGCGACCTTCGGTGGTATTAACGATATAGCTATACTCGCCATTTTTGATTCTATCAAGAATGTGCGGACGACCTTCGTATACTTTATTTACACGGCGAACCGTAATTCCAGCATCTTCAAGTGCAGCAGCTGTTCCACCTGTTGCATCTAGCTCAAAACCAAGGTCTGTCATGGTTTTAGCTAGTTCTACAATACGTGGCTTATCGCTATTACGTACAGATAGTAACGCGCGACCACCACGTGGTAAAGTGTTGCTTGCACCTAATTGTGCTTTTGCGAACGCTTCGGCGAAAGTATCACCAACACCCATTACTTCACCCGTTGAGCGCATTTCTGGGCCACGGATAGGATCCACACCTTGGAACTTAGCAAATGGCAATACCACTTCTTTTACGCTGTAGTAAGGTGGAATCACTTCTTTAGTAATGCCTTGGCTTGCTAAAGATTGACCCGCCATACAACGTGCCGCTACTTTTGCAAGTGCTACACCCGTTGCTTTAGATACAAATGGAACTGTACGTGCTGCACGTGGGTTTACCTCAATTAGATACACTTTGCCATCTTTAACCGCAAACTGTGTATTCATCAAACCAACTACGCCAAGCTCAAGTGCCATATCAGTTACTTGCTTACGCATTACATCTTGTACTTCTTGCGTTAGCGAGTGAGCTGGTAATGAACACGCTGAGTCACCAGAGTGAACGCCCGCTTGTTCAATATGCTCCATGATGCCGCCGATGATGACTTGCTCGCCGTCGCAAATTGCGTCAACGTCAA
Organism: Pseudoalteromonas sp. KJ63-1; assembly: GCF_055808145.1. The sequence goes on from NZ_CM147855.1 coordinate 1,931,616, forward strand.
CTTCTATTGCGTTATCTAAGAAACGGTCTAGTAATACTGGCGCTTCATTTGATGCAGATACGGCTTCGGTCATGTAACGACGTAAGTCTTGCTCATCGTATACAATTTCCATCGCACGACCACCAAGTACATAAGATGGGCGAACAACCAGTGGGAAACCAATCTCAACTGATTTAAGTAGTGCTTCTTCAGTAGAGGTAACCGTCGCATTTTCTGGTTGCAGTAGGTCTAAACGCTCAACAAGTTGTTGGAAACGCTCACGGTCTTCTGCACGGTCAATGGCATCTGGTGAAGTACCAATTACAGGCACGCCGTTAGCTTCAAGCTCACGCGCTAGTTTAAGTGGTGTTTGACCACCGTACTGCACGATAACGCCTTTTGGCTTTTCAACACGTACAATTTCTAGTACGTCTTCAAGGGTAATTGGTTCGAAGTATAAACGATCAGATGTGTCGTAATCGGTAGAAACCGTTTCAGGGTTACAGTTAACCATGATGGTCTCGTAGCCGTCTTCGCGAAGCGCAAGGGCTGCGTGTACACAACAGTAATCAAATTCAATACCTTGGCCGATACGGTTAGGACCGCCACCAATTACCATGATTTTATCACGGTCAGATGCGTTAGCTTCACATTCTTCATCGTAAGATGAGTACATGTAAGCAGTATCTGAGCTAAATTCTGCGGCGCATGTATCAACGCGTTTGTACACAGGTACAATATTGAGTTGATGACGCTTTTTACGAATTTCAGCTTCTGACACACCAGCAATTTCTGCAATACGCGGATCTGCAAAGCCTTTGCGTTTAAGTTTACGCAAGAAGTCTGCATTTAAGCCGGCCATACCGACTTCTGAAATTTTAGCTTCATCTTTTAAGATATCTTCAATTTGTACTAAGTACCAAGGGTCAATCTTAGTCAGTTCAAACACATCTTCAACACTCATACCATGGCGCATTGCATCGGCAATGTACCAAATACGCTCTGCACCTGGCTCACGTAATTCACGTATGATTTTTTCTTTTGCTTTCGGGTCGTCAAGCGCCACAATTGGGTTAAAGCCCGTTGCGCCTACTTCTAAACCACGTAATGCTTTTTGTAATGACTCTTGTTGGTTACGGCCAATCGCCATTACTTCGCCTACTGATTTCATTTGCGTTGTTAAACGGTCGTTTGCACCGGCAAATTTTTCAAAGTTAAAGCGAGGAATTTTTGTTACCACGTAATCGATTGAAGGTTCAAACGATGCTGGTGTTTTACCGCCAGTAATATCGTTTTGAAGCTCATCAAGTGTGTAACCTACAGCCAATTTTGCTGCAATTTTAGCAATTGGGAAACCCGTTGCTTTAGACGCCAATGCAGATGAACGTGATACACGTGGGTTCATTTCAATGATAACCATGCGGCCATCAACAGGGTTTACACCAAATTGTACGTTTGAACCACCGGTTTCAACACCAATTTCACGTAAAACCGCCATAGAGGCGTTACGCATGATTTGGTATTCTTTGTCGGTTAATGTTTGTGCTGGCGCAACCGTAATTGAGTCACCAGTGTGCACACCCATTGGGTCAAAATTTTCAATAGAACAGACGATAATACAGTTGTCTTTTTTGTCACGAACAACTTCCATTTCGTATTCTTTCCAACCAATTAACGACTCATCAATTAGTAACTCGCTGGTTGGTGAAAGGTCTAAACCGCGTTCACAGATTTCTTCAAACTCTTCCATGTTGTAAGCCACACCGCCACCGGTGCCGCCCATTGTGAAAGAAGGGCGAATAATACACGGTAAGCCGATACGGGTCATGGTATCGCGAGCTTCATCCATTGTATGGGCAATTTCAGCACGTGGACATTCAAGGCCGATGTTACGCATAGCAACATCAAAACGTTCACGGTTCTCTGCTTTATCGATTGCATCCGCCGTTGCGCCAATAAGCTCAACGCCATGCTTAGCCAATACACCGTGCTTGTCTAAATCAAGCGCACAGTTTAATGCTGTTTGGCCGCCCATAGTTGGCAGTACAGCATCTGGCTTTTCTTTTTCAATAATTTTTTCTACCACTTCCCAGTGAATTGGTTCGATGTATGTTGCATCGGCCATTTCTGGGTCAGTCATTATAGTGGCTGGGTTTGAGTTAACGAGTATAACTCTATAGCCTTCTTCTCTAAGTGCTTTACACGCTTGAGCACCAGAGTAGTCAAATTCACAAGCTTGACCAATTACAATTGGGCCTGCGCCTAAGATAAGAATGCTTTTTATGTCGGTACGTTTTGGCATTATTACTCCGGTTAAATTAGTGGTTACGCGCTTGCATCAAATCGATGAAGTGGTCAAATAATGGGGCTGCATCGTGCGGGCCTGGGCTTGCTTCAGGGTGACCCTGGAAGCTAAACGCTGGTTTATCTGTACGATGAATACCTTGCAATGTGCCGTCAAATAACGATTTATGCGTTGCACGTAAGTTATCTGGTAATGTGGCTTCATCTGCAGCAAAACCGTGGTTTTGTGCAGTGATCATTACAACATCACGGTCAAGATCTTTAACTGGGTGGTTACCACCATGGTGGCCAAACTTCATTTTTACTGTTTTAGCGCCTGAGGCAAGCGCTAGTAGTTGATGCCCTAAACAAATACCAAAAATTGGCGTGTCGGTTTCTAAAAAGGTTTTAATTGCATCAATGGCGTAAGTACATGGCTCAGGATCGCCAGGGCCGTTTGATAAGAAAATACCATCTGGGTTTAAAGCAAGTACGTCAGCGGCAGAGGTTTGTGCTGGAACAACAGTCAGTTTACAGCCACGATCAACAAGCATACGTAAGATATTACGTTTAACACCAAAGTCATAGGCTACAACATGAAACTTTTCATCATCAGCGTGTAAGGTTTTAAACCCCTCGCCTAATGTCCAGCTTGATTCGCGCCACTCAAAATTTTCCTTGGTTGAGACAACTTTTGCTAAATCCATGCCTTTTAAGCCTGGGAAGGCTTGCGCGGCTTCGAGCGCTTTTTTCTCGTCTAGTTCGTCACCAGCAACAATACAGCCATTTTGTGCGCCTTTATCACGCAAAATACGGGTTAGTTTTCTGGTGTCGATGTCCGCAATACCTAAAATATTACGTTCTTTTAAGTAATCATCTAACGATTGCTCGTTACGAAAATTACTTGCTAGCAGTGGCAAATCACGGATCACTAGGCCTTTCGCCCATATATGACTCGCTTCTTCGTCTTCGCTGTTGGTACCCGTATTACCGATATGTGGGTACGTCAAAGTTACGATTTGTTCCGCGTACGATGGATCAGTCAAAATTTCTTGATAACCAGTCATAGACGTATTGAATACTACTTCACCGACTGACATGCCGTCAGCGCCGATTGCAGTACCGCGAAACACTGTGCCGTCTTCTAGGACTAACAGAGCGGATTTAGTCAAGTTAAACCTCCTAACAGTAAAAAACGGGAGTAAGCAAATTGCTTAACACCCCGCCAATACCCAAATAATTGGTCAAAACCTGATTTCTGTGAGCTTAAATTGTTTTACGCAGTCTTAAATGATGCCGATGTAAACCACTAAACCTTCATTCATTTTTCTTGCCTAAAACTCTTTTCATTCCCACACAAACCCCGGTTTTGCTAACCATATGAGTATAATTGGAAACACGCATTTAGTAATTTTTGGCAAATTGGCTGTATTTTACATGAAGTTGGCTTTTAGGTCTAACGCTAATTAGTAAATTGCAATAAATAAGTGGTTATACCAAAAAAACATCTCAAAGCGTTAAAAAAGGAACTTAACTACTTTAAATCTAGCACATCTTGCATATCATAAAGTCCTGCTGGTTTATTTTTCAACCACTGCGCAGCTCTTATAGCACCTAGTGCGAAGGTCATTCGCGAACTGGCTTTATGGGTTAATTCAAGTCTTTCACCCATTGTAGCGAAGTAGGCCGTATGTTCACCTACTATATCGCCGCCTCTTAGCACCGAATAGCCAATTTCATTTTGTGATTTGGCCTGCTCTATGTTGTTACGATCATAAACAGCAACCTCATCATGATCCCACCCTTTTGCCTGTGCAATCGACTCGCCAATAGCTAATGCTGTACCCGATGGCGCATCGATTTTATGGCGATGATGCGCTTCAAAAATTTCAATATCTAAATCATCGCCTAATTTTGTCGCTGCTGTTTGTACTAAGTTAAGCAGCAAATTTACACCCACGCTATAGTTACGCGCAAATACGATCGGGATATGTTTAGCGGCATCGGTTAATAGAGCCATATCATCGTTAGTTAAGCCAGTGGTGCCAATTACCATAGGTGTTTTTTGCGCAACGGCTGTTTTTAAGTGATTTTTCATGCCTTGTGGAAGAGTAAAGTCTATTAACACATCGACATTTTCAACCTGTTGCTCACTGCTAAAGTGAATGTCTTTTGCAGCTAGACTATTAAGTTGATTAACCGATAGACCTACTAACTCAGACTGACTGCGTACATAGGCCGCCGCTAATTGTGAATTTTTATTGATTGTTGCTGCTTCTATAAGTGCCAGCCCCATACGGCCATTCGCACCAAACACACCTACTCGATTCATCTTTTTACAACCTATGTATTTTTTAGTTAGCTAGATTTTATCTAAAACTCATGTAATAGTCAGGAAAGCTTATAAAAAAGCTTCGATTATTTTAGGGTCTGTTGACCTTTGCGGATTAAAATTTGTTCAAACTAGGAGCGGTTTAATCGTGGCGCGAGGTTTGTAACCTAGTGGGCTAAGTAAAAACCGAGCAACAAAGAGTAAATCGCCCCTAGGCAGAACCCTTCGGGCAGCGCCTGTTTGGCATTGATGCTGCGTTATCGCCTATTTATGGGGAACAACCACACCACATAGGCTCTGCCTTGCCTAAATACCAAACAGACTGCTGCAAATTTAACCTTGAAAGATCAACAGACCCTCATAATAATAACAGATAGTCTTTGCATTTAGCCATCTATACATTTAAACTTCTTTTTTGCGCCGATTTGGTCTTTGGCTTGCGGGCGCTGTTGAGTTACTTATCTGGTTAGATAGTAAAACAAACAACTAAATTCAGCTAAAAGAGGGATGCTTTGGCTGTTAAGTATATCAATCGGTTTCGATTGCTATGAATAATTAATGAGGATTATGATGCAGCCATCATTTGATAAAAATAAAGCAAGATTTTCTTTGCTACCCCTACTCACCTTTGTTGCTATTTTTTTAGGCTCTGGCTTATATTTGCAATCTCAAGGGGTTGATTATGCATTTTATCAACTCCCAGCACCGGTCGCTATTTTACCTGCGATTGTTTTAGCCTTTATTTTAAATAAAGCCAGTATTAATCAAAGTGTAGAAACCTTTATTAAAGGTGTGGGTAATAACAACATTATTACTATGTGTCTTATCTATTTATTAGCAGGTGCTTTTTCTGCGGTTGCAGGAGCGACTGGTGGTGTTGACGCGGTTGTTAATGCTGGTCTCTCTCTTATTCCCCCTTCATTATTACTGCCCGGCTTATTTTTAATTGCAGCGGTTATCTCTACTGCAATGGGCACGTCAATGGGAACTATAGGAGCTATTGGCCCAATTGCTTATGCAGTATCAATGAAAACAGGGATTGATCCCGCATTAATGGCAGGTACCATTGTATCTGGCGCCATGTTTGGTGATAACCTATCAATAATTTCTGACACTACGATTGCTGCTACCCGAACGCAAGGTTGTGAAATGAAAGATAAGTTTAAAGAAAATCTTAAAATTGCGATTCCAGCCGCTATCCTTACTATTGCACTGTTGTTATTTTTAACGCCAGCTGCGCAAGTTGTTGAAACAAAAGACTATGATATTTTATTAGTGCTTCCTTACGCCTTTATTTTAGTACTGGCAGTAATGGGCTTTAATGTGTTTGTAGTACTATTAAGCGGTATTGTGTTTGCCGCATTGATGGGCTTTACCGGCAGCTATGAAGGCGCCAGTTTTGTAAAAGATATTTACCAAGGTTTTAGCGATATGCAGGAAATATTTTTACTGTCTATGTTTATTGGTGGGCTCTCTGAGTTTATTCGTATTAACGGCGGCCTCGACTACATCGCGCAAAAAATTCAAGCTATTACTAAGGTCATTGCAAAATGGCATCGCAAGGTAGCGGATCAGTTAGGTATAGCTGCATTAGTGCTAACCAGCAACATGTGCATTGCTAACAACACAGTATCTATTATTGTAACAGGTCCGATTGCTAAGAAGCTGGCTGACGATGGCGAAATTAGTGGTAAACGTTCTGCCAGTTTATTAGATATTTTTGCCTGTGTAACCCAAGGTTCATTACCCTATGGCGCACAAGCACTATTGCTTGGTGCTACATTTAAAATAAGTCCATGGGAAGTATCAACATCATCTTACTACTGCTTTATTTTAGCCTTTACTGCTATTGCGGTTATTTGTTTACGTCGTAATAAAGCTTAAATTTTCTTTAAACAGTGTATTAGCCACATGCTAGTACACTGTTTATGACAATAAATAATTAACAAATTAACCGTGTTTGCTATACTGTAACATTCAGCGTGTCACATAAAATATGGTTATGAAAATTAAAAACTTACTTCCTCTCGTTGCACTAAGTGCGTGTGCCTTAAGTTCAACAGCTACCGCAGCTAATTGGAGCAGCACTGCGCTTCATATTAACAACGGTAATCATAAAAACCCGTTCACTGAACAAAAATCAAGCACAACGGTTTATTCATTGCAACATGCTTCAGGCCATGACTATGGCGATAACTTTTTCTTTATTGATTATAGTACTGATAGCAATGACGATAACTATCAAGATCAAGACTTTTACTTTGAAGGTTATTCAAACTTAAGCTTATCTGCCGTTATGGACGAAAAAGTGGCTTCAGGGGCACTTTTAGATGTTGGCTTAACCATGGGTATAAATGCTGCAGGCGATGCTAAAGTTGTTAAATATTTGCCGGGTGTAAAATTAAATTGGGATGTGCCTGGTTTTAATTTCTTCTCAACCCTTGTGACTGCCTACATAGATGATAGTGAAGGTGTTGCAAAAGGCGGTGCACCTATTGAAACTAACAGCTGGATGTTTGACGTTGCTTTTGAATATCCATTTATGATTGGCTCACAAAAATTTAGTGTAAAAGGCCATGCGGAATATATTGCTGAGCGTGAAGATGAGTTTGGTAATGACGTACGCGCTTGGTTTTTAGCTCAACCTATTATTGTTTGGGATATGGGCCATGCGCTAGAAATGAAAGAAAACACCTTACTGTTAGGTATGGAGTGGCAGTACTGGCATAACAAACTTGGTACAGATGTTACAGAGTCAGTTCCACAAGTACACATAGAGTGGACTTTTTAATAATTAAATACTTAACTATTAAAAAATAAAACCTGTCATTAGACAGGTTTTTTTATGGTTGATTACAACTTACACTGCGGATTTTTACCTTGTGCTTTAGCTATTTTTTGCTCACTAAGCGCTTTACTCATTTGCGATTGTAAATTTGCAATACGGCTTGTTGGTGCTGGGTGAGTTGATAAAAACTCTGGCGTTGCCCCACTGCCCGCTTGACTCATATTTTGCCAAAGCGTAACAGACTCTTTAGGGTTGAAACCTGCTTGCGCCATTAAATCTAAACCAATAACGTCAGCTTCTGTCTCATGTGAACGACTAAACGGTAAAACCACACCATATTGAGCGCCAAGACCAAGCCCTTGCATAATTTCATTGCGGTATTGCACGTTGCCCATTTCAAGCGCCGCACTGCCCACTTTCATTCCGGTTTGTAAAATAGAGCTTTGTGAAACACGTTCATTTGAGTGCTCTGCAATCACATGACCAACTTCATGACCTAAAACAGTTGCAAGCTGATCTTGGTTTGTAGCAATTTTTAATAGCCCAGTGTGCACGCCAATATAACCGCCGGGCAGTGCAAATGCATTGGCTGATTCATCTTCAAATACTACCACTTCCCAGTTTTGAGATGCATAATCTGTAGGAAGCACGGCTACTACTTTGTCAGCAATACAATTGACGTAACTGTTTACTTTTGGGTCTTTATTTACCGGCTGATTTTTTTTCATTTGGGCAAAACTGGCAGTGCCCATTTGACTCATTTGTTGATCTGAATAAAGCGCAATCTGTGTGCGTCCAGTTGGTGATGTTTTACAACCTACTAATACAGCACTGGCAAGTACTGCCAAAACCAATTTCTTCATTATGTTACCCTAGATCATTGTTTTATTAAGTATAGAATAGCAAACGCGGTGTTAGTTTAAAATCTTTGCTTTTTGCGATTAAACAATTAAGTTAGCAGGCAAACTAAGTTTATCCAACGCCATTGCCCTGCTATACTGCCCAACCTATATTCGTTGTTTTGAGTTTTTAAATGAGCGCTTCGGCTTCTTCTTTTAATACCCGTATTTTATTGCCTTTATTAGCCAGTATTGTGGCAATCACGCCTTTAGCCATCGATATGTACTTACCGGCTATGCTGGTAATTGCTAACGATCTCAATACTAGTATGCCAAATGTTCAAATATCGTTGAGTATCTATTTAGCAGGTTATGCATTGGGAATGTTATTTTTTGGCCCCATAGCCGATCAAATTGGCAGGCGTAAACTTGCACGAATAGGACTCAGTTTATTCGGCTTAAGTTCACTCGCATTAGCATTTACCACTGAAGTGCATACTTTTTGGGTGTTAAGAGCGGTACAGGCATTTACTGGAGCAGCTGCCACAGTTGTGGTTCCGGGGATTATTAGGCACATATATCAAAAAAATACCGCTAAGGGTATGTCGTATGTGTCTATGATTATGATGATAGCGCCTTTGCTTGCCCCCTCTATCGGCTCAATTATTTTAGGCTTTTCACTGTGGTCGACTATTTTTATTGTTTTAGCGGCTTATAGCTTTGTAATTTTACTTTTTGTGCAACGTTATTTAATTGATATTCCGATATTTAAAAATGATCGTAAAGGGTTATCGCTTTTCTTTTCAAGTTACAAAGTTGTATTGAGCAACCCGCATGCTCGCGCTGATATTTTAAGCTCGATGTTTGTGTCGTTTGGCTTTTTTTGCTTTTTAACCTCGGTTCCTTATATTTACCTCGACTTATTTAAAGTATCAGAGCAATTGTTTGGTCTGCTATTCGCTTTTAATGTAATGGCGCTGATGTTTGGTAACTTTTTAAACACTCGCGTAGTACCACGTATTGGCTCACGAAAAATGCTTTATTACGGCTTAATATGTGGCTTTATCTCTGGCACAGCATTACTCAGCTTTAGTGTATTACATTCATCGCTTTACTTTATTGTTGCGGCTATTGCTCCGTTGATGATGAGCTTAGGCATAATAGCGAGTAACGCAGATTCATTAATTTTGATGAAGTTTGAGCAAAATACAGGAACTGCAACGGCGGTTATCGGCACGTTACGTTTTGGTAGTGGCGCATTAGTAGGCCCAATATTAGCGGTAATACACGCAAAAAGTGCGATTCCATTTTCAAGTTTAATGTTTAGCGCGGTGGTACTTACAATACTGGTGCAGTTACTACATTATTTTAAAGACAAAAAAAATGCCTCATATTGAGGCATTTTTTAAATCATAGTCTTAGTTAAGCGTCAGCGGCTTTAGATACCATTACCATTGCAGGGCGTAATAAACGACCGTTTAACGTATAGCCTTTTTGCATTACCGCAAGAACAGTATTAGGAGTTACATCGTTGCTTGGTTGGATTGACATTGCTTGATGAAACTCTGGGTTAAACTGCTCACCTTGAGGGTTTACAATTTCAACACCAAATTTAGCTACCGCGTCGTTAAAGCTTTTCACTGTCATATCAATGCCTTCAAGTAAAGGCTTAAGCGTTTCATTTTCTTTATCAGAAAACTCAATAGCACGTTCTAAGTTATCTATAACAGGGAGTAATTCATTAGCAAACTTTTCTAGTGCAAATTTGTGTGCTTTTTCTACATCTTGTGCAGCGCGACGACGCATATTGTCCACATCTGCAGCAGCGCGAACTACGCTATCTTTTTGATTTGCAATAGTTTGCTTTGCAGTTTCAAGCTCGGCATATAACATAGCAATTTCTGCCTCAGGGCTTTGCTCTTGCTCGGCATGTTGCTCAGCTGCTTCAACTGCCGCCTCAACATCGGCTTCCATTTGCGTCACTTCTTCGTTCAGTTCTACTTCTTGCTCTGGGTTTTGTGTCTGCTCAGACATAAAATATACGCTCCAATTCTTTACAACTGCGGTAATTATGGGGATTGAATAAAAAGATTCAAGAGCTCAATGGCTCTAATAATTTAAATTCTTGGATTATTTTCTCTAATTGCGCTGATTTTGGACAAATAACACAAAAACGACTTTGATATTCTTGATTTTGAAAATACGGCACACTGATCACTATAAGATCATCACAGGAGCTAAAAGGTAAGTTTTCGGCACTAAGAATGGAGACCCCATTTTTGAAAACGAGTTTATCTTCAACAAAATTTAAGAATGACACACCAATATTGAGACTTTGCTCACAGTCTATTTTCTTATAAAGGTAATTTTCCCCAACAACAATGCTGTTATCTGAGCCTAATTTTTGGCTCAGTTCACGCGTCCATTGAGTTAAAGAATCATGACAATTACGTGGTGCCGTATTGGCCATTGCCTGCATCCGATAAAGGCCTTCGATTAAAGATTGTTGACTAAAAACCGTGTTGAGCCAAGTCGCAAATTCATAACGTTGACTATCGCTTGGATCATGGGGCTTATTAATACAAATATTGTGGCTCTGCCCTGCTCTATCTAAGAGTAAAATAAGCCAGTTGTTTGCATCAAAGTCGAGCACTTCTACCCTAAATACCTGCTGTGTTCTAACCTGCGGTAGCCCCACACAACAACACACTTGGTAACGTTGACTCAAGCCATGCGCTAGCTCAACCAATTGTCCCTGCTCAGGTTGCCAATAATTAGCAATATCATTGAGCGTAAAAAACTCATCAAACCAATAGTCAAACCCATCATTGGTTGGCACTCGGCCAGCCGATGTATGTGGTGAATACAACAAGCCTATTTTTTCAAGGCGCGCCATCGCGTTACGAACAGTAGCAGAGCAAACCGCCATACCTTTTTGCTTTGCAATTTTTGTTGACGGCACAGGTAAGCCATCGCCATTACAGTACATACTCATAACAGCGGCAAATATTTGCTGATCTCGTGGGTTTAGTTTCATGTTATCTACATCTTTATGCATAGTTATTATATCGGGGCTAAGCATTATTATTTCAAGTATAAAAAATACAATAAATCTAAATTTTACAGTGAATTAATTAAATCCGCTGGGTATTACTAAAATCCATGTTTTCAAACACTTCTGTTTTAGGTTACTCTACAAATATTAGAACTTTCAGTGTATTTATTATGGACTCTCCCTTTAATACTATCGGCTTGATTGGTAAGCCAAATCACCCTAATGCAGCCGCTACTTTACAACGATTACATACGTTTTTATTAGCTTTAGGCTTTGAGGTGATTGTTGAAAAACGTACAGGGAGTCAACTTAGTGATGTACCGAGCGACAAACTCGTAAAGCTCGTTGATTTAGGCGAGCGTGCCGACTTAGCGATTGTGGTCGGGGGCGATGGCAACATGCTTGGTGCTGCACGGGTTCTCGCCCGCTTTGATATAGCCGTAATTGGTGTAAATAGAGGTAATTTAGGCTTTTTAACCGATTTAAATCCGGAAGGGTTTGAGGGCAGTTTAGAGCAGGTACTCAGCGGCGATTACATTGAAGAAAAACGTTTTCTATTAGAAGTTGAAGTGTATCGACATAACGAACTTAAAAGCGCTAATTCTGCCGTAAACGAAGCAGTGCTCCATGCTGATAAAGTAGCACACATGATTGAGTTTGAAGCCTTTATTAACGATGATTTTGTATTTTCACAACGCTCCGATGGATTAATTGTATCAACACCAACAGGGTCAACGGCCTATTCTTTATCGGGCGGTGGGCCTATTTTAACACCGGAGCTCAATGCAATGTCACTGGTTCCGATGTTTCCACATACTTTATCAAGCCGCCCTTTAGTGGTTGATGCTGATAATGAAGTGCGTTTAAAGCTTAGTTTAGAGAATACGGATAGTTTACAGGTAAGCTGTGACAGTCATGTTGTACTCGCTGTATTACCTGGTGATGAAGTCGTTATACGCAAAGCAGATAAAAAGTTACGCTTAATTCACCCCAAAAATTACTCTTATTATAATGTGCTACGTAAAAAGCTTAATTGGGGTAGTCGTCTATACTAGTTTGAACGAATTTTAATCTGAAAAAATCATTAGCCCCTAATTTTATTGCCAAACATGCAACTTTAGCGCAAAATAATGGACTAGAAATTTTAAATATTATCAGGAAAAAGTAGTAATGAATTATGTAGTATTTCTTGCTTTATTATTATTAATTACCCTACTTGGCAGTTACATGCTAATTGAGAGTAATCGAAAAAAAACCATTGAAGCAAAGAAAAAGCTGTTTAACGAGCGCGTAGCAAGTACTCAATCACGTTTAAAAATAAAACTAAACGAGCTACTTGATGCAAAAGTAATCAGTGCTAAGCACCTTCCTCGAATTCAAGCCGTTGTTAGTAACTTTTTTGTGGTACAGCCTCACACCGATGAAAATTTAGTTAAGTTGGAATCGTTATGTGACCAACTTATTAATATACTTAATGAAGAACTTATAAAGACCTATAAAAGTAACAATAGCCAAGCATTTGCCGACAGCACTCAATATTTTATAGCAGAGTTGCCAGCTCAAGGTATTTTATACAATAAAAATTTCTACCAAGAAGTCCTTCCTACGTTAATTTTAAAGTTGAAAACTGAAGACAATATACAACCAGTTGATAATATTGATCTTAACGATGAAACCCTCCCTATTGATGAAGAAAAAAAACACTAATTGACCCCAGCCTTGCTTAAAATATAGAAATTTAATTTGCAATAAACCAAAACACTGTATAAATTAACAGTTAATTGACTGGATGGATGAACAGTATGTTAATTGGTTTAGAAATTAAAAATTTTGCAATTGTAAGTAATTTAAGCACTGAATGGCATTCGGGCATGACAGCTATTACCGGTGAAACGGGTGCGGGTAAATCAATCGCTATTGATGCGTTATCACTGTGCCTTGGAGAAAGAGCAGAAGCATCTGCTGTGCGCCCAGGCACTGATAAAGCCGAGGTAAGTGCGCAATTTGATTTAACCAATCTGCCATACGCTCATGCCTTTTTAGAAGAGAATTTGCTTAATAATGACGATAACGAATGTCTACTTCGTCGAGTTGTTTGTAAAAATGGCCGCAGCAAAAGCTATATTAATGGTAGCCCAGTAACCGCTGCACAGCTAAAAGAATTAGGCCAATATTTAATTTCTATACACGGTCAACATGCACATCAGCATCTATTAAAAGCAGAGCACCAATTACAGCTACTTGATGCCTACGCCGGACACCAAAATTTAGTTAATGCTGTCAGCGAACGCTATAAACGTTATGCTGACTTACAAAAAGAATTTAAACAATTAGAACATCAACAGCAACAACAAGCTGCGCAGAAACAGTTATTAGAATACCAAGTAGCTGAACTTGATGAATTTGCCTTGCAAACAGGTGAATTTGAACAAATAGAAGCAGAGCATTATAAGCTCAGTAATAGTCAAACTATTTTGCAATCTTGTCAGCGCGAGCTACAACACTTATACGAAAGTGATGAGCAAAATGCGTGCTCTCTTTTACAACACAGCGCGCAACAATTTAATGAACTTGCACATTATGATGAAACCCTGGCCAATGTAGCAGCATTACTGACAGAAGCGGCGGTTCAAGTTGAAGAAGCAAGCAGAGAAATACGCAATTATACTGAACAAGCTGACTTAGATCCTACTCGCTTAACGGAAGTAGAAAACAGACTTAGTGGCGCTATGGATTTAGCAAGAAAACACCATATAAAGCCACAAGAGCTCGTTGAGTTTCATCAAAATGTAACACAAGAACTAGACTCTATAAGCAGTAATAGTTCACGCCTCGAACAGCTTGAAGGTGAAATTGCAGCAGCTCTTGAAGATTATCAAACGGCTAGTGAGGAATTAAGTGCCAGCCGTCATCAATACGCTAATACACTTAATGGCTTGATCAGCGAAAGCATGGCTAATTTATCTATGGAAAATGGCGTTTTTGAAATAGCCCTTACAGCACATACCGATCGCTCTCCAAACAGCTTAGGTTTTGATAATGTATCGTTTTTAGTATCAACAAACCCAGGGCAACCATTGCAACCTTTAGCAAAAGTAGCCTCTGGTGGTGAGCTATCACGCATTAGTTTAGCTATTCAGGTTATTATTGCCCAAAAAGTCACGACTCCTACGCTTATATTTGATGAAGTGGATGTCGGTATTTCTGGCCCAACAGCCGCTGCCGTTGGTAAACTACTGCGCCAATTAGGTAAATCGACACAAGTAATTTGTGTAACTCATTTACCGCAAGTGGCTAGTAGTGCTCATCAGCAATTTTTTGTTGCCAAAGAAATCGCTAATGGTGAAACATTTACGCATATGCTGGCATTGAATAAAGATGGCAGGGTTAATGAAATTGCGCGTTTGCTGGGTGGTGATAACATTAGCAAAACAGCTAAAGCAAATGCGAAAGAGCTTATAAAAGCGCACGGATAAAATTATACATTTATAGTGCGTTACCTTGATACGGTGAGGATACCTTGATGCAAACAACGGTCATTTATTTTGGCTTAGCAATTAACTGGCTACTACTTACAGTTAGTGTACTTTTAGCCATGTTTAGCAAGTTTAAACATACACAATTTAAACAAGGCTTATATCGTTTTTTAAATATGGCATTGATTGTACATATTGTTATTGCTGTTATGTTAGTTTTTAGAAGTACCTCAATAAATGGGTTAATAACATTGAGCTGGTTAGTGATTGCCTTACAACTTGTTTGTAATTTTATTTGTTATAAAAGTGTGAAACGTCGACAAGCCAGAGTGAAACCGAGCCTTGATCACTTCTCGATGGATTAAATAACAGCACGTTTAAAAATGCCCGCAATCTATGTATAGCGGGCATTTTTATATGTAAAATCTCATAATTGTTAATAGCTAGGTCAAAACCTGCGATCCTTTTTTATATACCTTAAACACCGACTATGTAAACCATAAATACTTACCCTTGTTTGTAAAACTGAGGGAATAAAAAAGCAAACCCGAAGGTTTGCTTTTGACTCCATTCTAACAAAAGAATCTCTTACACTTTTAAATAATCCATAATGCCTTCTGCAGCATTACGTCCCTCAAATATAGCGGTAACCACCAAATCTGAACCACGAACAATATCGCCTCCAGCAAATATTTTAGGGTTGGTAGTTTGATGGGTAAATTCACCTTGCTCAGGTGCATTGATGCCGCCCCAGTTGTTAATTTCTACGTCGTATTTTTCTAACCAGTCCATTTTATGAGGCTTAAAGCCAAATGCCATAATCACTTGTGTGGCTTCAATTATATGCTCTGATCCGGGGACTTCTTCAGCACGACGACGGCCGTTTTCATCTGCCTCACCAAGCTGAGTTTTTACCATTTTAACGCCAGCGACTGCGCCTTTGTCATTAAGGACAATCCCTTTTGGCTGAACGTTATAAGTAAAAATCACGCCCTCTTCTTTGGCATTTTTTACTTCACGTTTTGAGCCAGGCATGTTTTCTTCATCACGACGGTACGCACAGGTCACCTTTAATGCATTATGACGAATGGATGTTCGCACGCAATCCATTGCAGTATCACCACCACCTAGCACAACGACTTTTTCATTTGCCATATCAATACACGCTTGCTTAGACTCATCGTAGCCCATTACGCGGTTGGTGTTACCAATTAAGAATGGCAGTGCATCATGCACACCCGGAGCATCTTCGTTTTCAAGCCCCGCACGCATACTCTGATAAGTCCCCACTCCCAAAAATACAGCGTCATATTCATTAAGTATTTCATCCATGCTAATGTCTTTACCCACTTCGACATTAAGCTTAAATTCAACACCCATTTCAGTAAATATTTCGCGACGTTTTTGCATGACTTCTTTTTCTAATTTAAAAGAAGGAATACCAAAGGTTAACAGTCCACCAATTTCTGGGTGACGGTCAAAGACCACTGGCTTAACGCCGTTGCGTACTAAAATATCAGCACAGCCTAACCCTGCGGGTCCTGCGCCGATAATCGCCACTTTTTTATCAGTCCATGTCACATAGGACATGTCTGGCTTCCAGCCCATTTTGAACGCGGTATCGGTGATGTACTTTTCAATATTACCGATTGTTACCGCACCAAACTCTTCATCTAATGTACATGAGCCTTCACATAAGCGATCTTGCGGGCATACTCTTCCACACACCTCAGGTAAACTGTTAGTACGGTGTGATAGCTCAGCAGCCTCTAAAATGCGCCCTGTACGGATCAGTTTTAACCATTGTGGAATGTAGTTATGTACTGGACATTTCCACTCACAATAAGGGTTACCGCAATCAAGACAACGATCTGCCTGTGAATTAACCTGATTTTCTGAAAAGGGCTCATAAATTTCTACGAACGATTTTTTACGTGACGAGATTGGTTTTTTGCGTGGGTCTACACGCTGCACGTCTATAAATTGATATACATTTTCGCTCATACTGCCCCCTTATTGCGCTTGAACACGTAGTTCGGCGCTACTGCGAGCACGGTGCCCGAGTAAACTTTTTACGTCACTTGATTTAGGTTTTACTAATTTGAACATCGGTAAATAAAGTTCAAAATTAGCTAAAATAGTTTCTGCTCTGCATGAGCCCGTTAGTTCTAAATGATCAGCAATTAAGCCGCGTAAATGTTCTTGATGTGAACTCAAATCATCTAAAGTAACCACTTCAACCAACTCTGGGTTAATGCGTTTCTCAAAATCACCTCGTTCATCTAAAATGTAAGCGAAACCACCGGTCATACCTGCACCAAAGTTAACTCCTACATTACCAAGTACACATACCACGCCACCTGTCATATATTCACAACCATTATCACCAACGCCTTCAACAACGGCTTGCACACCCGAGTTACGTACAGCAAAACGCTCACCTGCACACCCTGCTGCAAACAATTTACCGCCAGTGGCACCATATAAACAGGTATTACCTACGATTGTTGCTTTGTGACTTTCAAATGACGAACCCAGTGGTGGGCGAATAACTAGCTTACCGCCCGCCATACCTTTACCAACGTAATCGTTGGCATCACCAACTAAAGTCATTTCAAGGCCGCCAGCGTTCCATACACCGAATGACTGACCCGCTGTACCATGAAGTTCAATCACCACGGGATCTGCTGCCATACCTTGATTGCCGTGCTTATCAGCAATATAACCAGAAAGCATAGCTCCTACCGATCTCATCGGTATTACAAATACGACTGACTAATGAAATGCCGCTTGAATTATCAATTGCCTCTTGTGCCTTGCCGAGTAAGCTCTCATTTAACTCACCTAAATAGTGCGAGCTATTTGGTGCACTGCAAAACAAGGTTTCACCCGTTGGATTATTTGGCTGAGCGATAACCGCTGATAAATCTATTTTTTGCTGCTTGGCTGTTTTACCTTCAATGGCTTCGAGTAAATCTAAGCGACCAATCAAATCGGTTAGGTTTGCAACACCTAAACTTGCCATAATTTCACGCGCTTCTTGAGCTATAAACTTAAAGTAGTTCATCGCCATTTCTGGTAAGCCATGATAGTGCTTTTGACGCAATGTATCGTCTTGAGTTGCTACACCGGTAGCACAGTTATTTAAGTGACAAATTCGTAAGTATTTACAGCCTAACGCCACCATAGGTCCGGTACCAAAACCAAAACTTTCAGCGCCTAAAATAGCTGCTTTGATGATATCAAGCCCGGTTTTCAACCCCCCATCTGTTTGCAGACGAATACGATGACGAAGGCCATTTTCGACAAGTGCTTGTTGCGTCTCTGCAAGGCCAAGCTCCCATGGGCTGCCAGCATATTTAACCGAGGTTAAGGGACTTGCACCTGTGCCACCATCGTAGCCTGAAATAGTAATTAAATCGGCATACGCTTTTGCAACACCGGTTGCAATTGTGCCAACGCCCGGTTCAGATACCAGTTTTACTGAAATCAGTGCATTCGGGTTTACTTGCTTTAAATCAAAAATAAGCTGGGCTAAATCTTCAATAGAGTAAATATCATGATGCGGTGGCGGTGAAATTAGTGTCACACCCGGTACCGAGTAACGAAGCTTTGCAATATAGGGCGTTACTTTTTCACCTGGTAACTGCCCGCCTTCACCCGGCTTAGCGCCTTGAGCCACTTTTATTTGGATGACATCCGCACTGCGTAAATAATGAGGCGTTACACCAAATCGACCGGAGGCCACTTGTTTAATCCGTGAATTTTTTTCTGTACCGTAACGTAGTTTATCTTCGCCACCCTCACCAGAATTTGAGCAGCCACCTAAACGATTCATGGCAATTGCGAGTGCTTCATGCGCCTCTGGTGATAATGCACCAATACTCATCGCTGCAGAATCAAAACGTTTATAAAGCTCAGTGGCAGGCTCTACGTCATCAATGCTAATGCCCTTTTCTGGAAGTTTTAAGGCCAACATATCACGCAACGTCGCGACTGGGCGATGATTAACTAGCTTTGCGTACTCACTGTAATCACTGTACTGGCCGCTTCGTACTGCTTTTTGTAACGTTTGAATCACATCAGGGTTGTAAGCATGATACTCGCCGCCGTGAACGTATTTGAATAAACCGCCATGGCTTAATAATTTACGTTTACTAAGCGCCAGTTTATGCAAGCTTTGCTGATCATCATCAAAGTCGCTAAAACACGCCCCTTTTATGCGACTTGCAACGCCCTTAAAACACATCTCAACAATCGCGTCAGATAGACCAACCGCTTCAAACAACATCGAACAACGATATGAAGCCACGGTGCTAATACCCATTTTCGACATGATTTTGTACAAGCCTTTATTAATTGCTTGACGATAAGCCAGTGTCACTTCGCAGTATGACTTATTAATTACCTTGCTATCGCTCATAGCCACCAGTGACTCGTACGCTAAATACGGGTAAATTGCAGTAGCACCAAAACCTAACAATACCGCAAATTGATGCGCGTCACGAACACTGCCGGTCTCAATAATGATGTTAGACTCACAGCGTAAGTTATTATCAACTAAACGCTTTTGTACCGCACCCACCGCCATAGCAGCAGGAATAGGTAATTGATTGTCATCAAAGTTACGATCCGTTAATACGAGCATAATGCAGCCTGATGCTGCTTTTTCTTGCGCTTCATCACAAACACGCTTAACGGCGTTTTCAAGTCCTTCTTCTATGGTGTAAGTAATGTCAATCTTACAGTAACTGTAGTGTGCTTCATCGGCATTGAGTAGTTGCTGCATGTCAGCATACATTAAAATAGGGGTATCAAATTGCAGGCGTTTAGCATGCCCTGTAGTTTCATTAAATACGTTTTGTTCACTGCCAATACACGTTGCCAACGACATTACATGGTTTTCACGTAACGGATCGATTGGCGGATTAGTCACTTGGGCAAACTTCTGGCGGAAATAATCATAGAGTGAACGATGCCCTTCGCTTAGAACGGCAAACGGCGTATCGTCACCCATTGAACCGGTTGCTTCCTGGCCATTTTCACCCATTACACGAATAACGCTATCTAGCTCTTCATTGGTATAGCCAAACATCTTTTGATATTTGGCTAGAGTTGCATCATCGAATGAGCGATTACCTGCATCTTGCTCAGTCAGTGCTTCAAAAGGCGTTAAGCGCTTAACGTTTTCTTCTAACCACGATTTATAGGGATGACGCGATTTTAAATCTTGGTCAATTTCATCTGAGTGCCAAATTTTCCCAAGCTTTGTATCAATAACAAGTAGTTCACCTGGGCCAACGCGTCCTTTTTCGACCACCTCATCAGCGGTGTAATCCCATATTCCCACTTCCGAAGCTAAAGTAATAAAACCATCTTGAGTAATAATATAACGCGCTGGACGCAAACCATTACGGTCTAGGTTACAGGCTGCAAAACGCCCATCAGACATAACAATGCCTGCAGGGCCGTCCCACGGTTCCATATGCATTGAATTAAAATCATAAAACGCACGTAAGTCGTCATCCATAGCTCGATTTTTTTGCCATGCTGGCGGCACTAGCATGCGCATCGCACGGAATAAATCCATACCACCAGCTAAAAATAGCTCCAGCATATTATCGAGACTAGATGAGTCAGACCCTGTTTCATTAACAAACGGCGCTGCGCTTTGTAAATCAGGAATAAGTGGTGAAGCAAATTTATAAGAACGGGCACGTGCCCATTGGCGGTTACCTTCAATAGTATTAATTTCACCATTGTGCGCTAAATAGCGAAATGGTTGTGCTAAAGGCCAGCGAGGCTGTGTGTTTGTAGAGAAGCGTTGATGAAAAACACAAATAGCACTGGTCATGCGAATATCCGCAAGATCAAGATAAAAATTAGGCAAGTCAGCAGGCATCATTAAGCCTTTATATATTGTGACTAGCCCAGATAAGCTCGCAATATAAAATGATTCATCGTCCATTAGACGCTTTTCTGCACGACGACGTGCAACATACAAGCGGCGTTCTAAATCTTTAGAACGCCAACCTTCTGGCGCACTAATAAAAATTTGTTCAAAACCTGGCAATTGTTTTAGAGCAATAGGTCCTAACATTGATGGATCGGTTGGAACTACACGCCAGCCCAAAATATTTAGCGTTTCTTTTTCTAGTTCTTCGCTTAAAACATCTTTGGCTGCTTGTGCTAATACCGGATCAGCATTGAGGAAAATCATCCCAACGGCGTAATTTTTACCTAAATGCCAATTATTCTCAGCAGCAATAGCACGAAAGAAGCTGTCTGGTTTTTGTAATAATAAGCCACAGCCATCACCTGTTTTACCATCAGCAGAAATACCACCGCGATGCTGCATGCGATCTAAACCGGTGATAGCCGTGCGAATGAGTCGGTGACTCGCTTGGTTATTAACTTGGGCTATTAAGCCAAAGCCACAATTATCTTTTTCTAGTTTTGAGTCATATAACATGGACCCCTCCCCTTGCTGCGCTGTTAACGTGGATGAACGGCTCGACGATTTGCTAACAGACGACCAAAATTAGCGTTATTCCACCCTTGAGTCAATATTTTTATGAATACATATTCATTATATTGAATATATTTCAATTTAATAAAAAATTATAAAACAGTGCCAAATATTAACATTTTCACGAATTTCGGATCGAAAAATAGATTGACACCGGTGTTATTTTTAAAAACTTGTAAATAAAACCTCATCACAACAGGCAGTTTACGTAAACGTAAAGTGCCACCAAAATGAATAACTATTCACCACACGTCATTCCATCATTTTTGCTTTATTCGTAATACATCTAAACACGACATTTAATTACAGCGGCTTCTATTAGCGCATAGTTTATTCAATAGATATAAACGCTCCCCTCATGTTATGCATTAATTAACAACTTGCTTTGCTTTACGTTGAGGTAACCTCATCCGATAGACAAATCAAAAAAGTGCCCGCAGCGGACACTTTTTATGTCCGCGGACATATAAAAAGAAAGTTTAAAAATAAAAAACAATTAAATTCAATAAGATAAGAATTGGCACGCTATTCGAATACAGGATAACTATATAAATTTTGAGGGCATTCGAATGTTTACTATTGGCTTATTTTTAATTTCACCAATTATTCTGTTTATTGCCTCGCTAATGATTACTGTGTTTGAAAAACACTAAGAGAACATATAATGATTAAAGACACTAGCGGGCAAGACACGCAAATCTCACGACCTATAAATTTTAAAAAATACATCAGGCTGTTTATATTTATTGTGGGCCTAGTTGCTCTATGTGTATATGCACTATTAAATGCTGATCAAGACGGTACTATCTCGGTTGATAGAGTAAGCCTACAAATAGCTACAGTGGTACGCCAATCACTAATACGCGATGTTGCAGCCAGCGGTAAAATTGTCGCCGCCAGAGCACCAAAAGTTTACAGCCCTGAACGAGGGTTTGTTTCATTAAAGGTAAATGCTGGTGACACAGTGAAACTGCATGATGTAATAGCCATGGTTGAGAGCCCCGAGCTCACAAACGAATTAAAGCAGCAACAGTCTGTTTTAGCTCGTCTTGAAGGCGAGCTACAACGTAAACATCTTGAAGCACGCCGCCAATCATTAAGCCTAAATAAAGCACTTGATTTAGCACAAGTAGAATTAAACGCTGCCGATAGAGAGAATCGCAGAGCGACCTTGTCAATGCAAAAAAATGTGATCAGTCAAATTGACCATGAAAAAGCCATTGATGAGCTTGCCCGCGCAAAACTTTCTTATAAACATGCAGAGCAAGAAGTTGAATTGTCCAAAGATACACTTGCCTTTGAGCTACAGGCAGCTAAACGAGATGTCACTCGTCAACAACTGATTGTCGATGATCTACTTCGTAAAGTGAATAATTTAACAATTAAAGCCACTGTGCCAGGGATTGTAGGTAACCTGCTAGTTCAACAAAGAGAAGCGGTAACACAAAGCCAACCACTAATGACTTTAGTTGATTTGAGCAATTTTGAAGCAGAACTACAAGTTCCTGAAAGTTATGCAAATGAGCTTGGTTTAGGTATGGACGTAGAGATAACAATGGGCGCTAGCAAAGTAATGGGTACCCTTTCTGCCATATCACCAGAAGTCAATAATAGAGAAGTCACAACGCGGGTACGTTTTAACAAAGACATGACGGGTATCAGACAAAACCAACGATTAACAGCACGTATTTTATTAGAAAATCGTGACGATGTTTTACAAGTTAAGCGTGGGGCATTTTTACAACAAGGCGGTACACAGGTTTATAAAATATCCGGTGATACAGCTCAGCTCATTGATATTTCAATTGGTGCAACCAGCATTAATGCGGTTGAGTTAATTTCAGGGGTTCAAGCTGGCGATGAATTGATTATCTCAAGCTATAACAGTTTCAAACACACACACACATTATTACTTCGCTAACAATCGCGTAGAACCAAACAATAAAAGGAAAAAGCATGTTAAAGATGAATAATATAAGTAAAGTATATCAAACAGAAATGGTTCAAACCCATGCATTACGTGACTTTAATCTACACGTTGATGAAGGCGAATTTATTGCTGTTACAGGCCCTAGCGGATCAGGAAAAACGACCTTTTTAAATATAGCTGGAATGTTAGAGCCCTTCTCTGCAGGTGAATATTTACTTGATGGAATTGATGTCGGTAAGTTAAACGATAACCAGCGCGCAGATTGTCGAAATCAAAAAATAGGCTTTATCTTCCAAGGGTTCAATTTAATACCTGACTTAAACTTATATGAAAATATTGAAGTACCGCTACGTTATAGAGGTATTAAAGCCGCAGAGCGTAAACGTCGCATTGAAAAATGCTTAGAACAAGTTGGCCTTGCCTCTCGGGCAAAACATTTGCCACAGCAACTCTCTGGCGGACAGCAGCAACGAGTGGCAATAGCACGCGCGCTTGCTGGCGAGCCACGATTTTTACTTGCCGATGAACCAACCGGTAATCTCGACAGCCTTATGGCTCGTCAAGTAATGGAGCTGCTTGAACAAATCAATCGCGATGGCGCAACCATTGTCATGGTCACCCATGATGCAGAACTTGCTCGGCGTGCCCCTCGAAACATTCAAGTTGTCGACGGTCAACTTGCCGATTTCACCCTATACCAAGGTGCACAAAACCTTAAAAATGTTGCTGGAGCCTAAGCCATGCTACTACATTACCTCGATTTAAGTTGGCGCAGCTTCAAGCGCACGCCTTTAGTGAGCTTTTTAATGGTACTGGCGATTGCCATAGGTATTGGCATTACTATGACGAGTTTAAGCGTTTATCACATGATGTCGGCGGATCCCATTGCGCATAAAAGTAGCCAGCTCTATGCTGTGCAGTTGCAAGTAATGGATGATGGCCACACTTGGTGGACGTCTGATAACCTCCCACTACAACTAACTTATCAAGATGCTGCAAACCTATATAAATCAGAGATAGGTGGCCAGCATTTAAAAATGGTGCGCAGTGGATTCTCTGTTTACATAGACTCTGACACAGTAAAACCATTTAGCCAAAGTGCGAGACTAACAACCCCAGAATTTTTTAATATGTTTGATCTTGAGTTTCTCTATGGTGAAAAATGGTCTCTGCAGCAAGAAGAAAACGCGGCCCCCGTTGTTGTGATCAGTGAAGAGTTAAATAATAAGCTTTTTGCTGGCGAAAATTCAGTGGGTAAAATTATTTATCTTGATGATGCGAGTTATGAAGTGGTTGGGGTTACTAGAAACTGGCCATTAACCATCAAATACTACGATTTAAATAATGGTTCATTTAATGACCCTGAACAACTTTTTATGCCATTTAGTCTTCTTGAAGCAAAACAGCTTGGTAATTGGGGGAATACCAATGGTTGGAAACATGAGGATGTTAGAAGCTTTAGTGCCAAGTTACAGTCAGAAATGGTGTGGATTCAATTCTGGGTTGAATTAACTAACGAACAACAAAAAAATGATTATGAAAATTATTTATTAGCCTACATGCAAGAGCAACAAAAGTTTGGTCGTTTTAATCGCAAAGAGTTAGCTTACAGTATTCGAGATGTTAACAAGTGGATGGCCTATAACAACGTGGTCAGTGAAGATAACAAAATTTTAGTCGCACTTAGTTTTATGTTTTTGGCTGTATGTTTGGCGAATATCCTCGGTTTATTACTTGCAAAATTTTTACGTCGAGCCCCAGAAGTCGGTGTACGCCGTGCACTTGGAGCCAGTAAGCGACAGATTTTTATGCAACATATTATCGAAGTCGCCATGCTAGGACTTTTAGGTGGGCTACTTGGTATTGTCCTTGCCCAGTTTGGCTTATTGGGTGTTCGCCAAAGCTATAGCTACTACGAGAGCTTAGCGACCATGGATTTAACCATGTTATTGAGCGCCCCACTCATTGCAATTAGCACCTGCATAATAGCTGGGCTTTACCCTGCTTGGCTGGTATGTAAAACCAATCCTGCAATTTACCTAAAAAGCCAATAAGGACGAGCATTATGATGTTAGAAATTAAACCTATTTTCCATGCACTGTGTCGATCTAAAGTTGGTGCGCTGTTGCTACTTATCCAAATAGCTATTACTACTGCTATTGTCAGTAACGCAGCGTTTATTATTCAAGATAGAATAACGTATCTTAACCAGGATACAGGATACCCCGAAGATGAAATACTTGCTTTTCATGTCATGCACTTTGGTAAGGATGTCAAAAGCCACCAACAATTTGAACTTGATGAAGCAATGTTAAGAGCTTTGCCCGCAGTGAAAGACGCCGCCTATATAAACAACATACCCTTATCGGGAAGTGGTAGCTCTTCTGACTTCAGTATCAATTCAGCTCCTGAGCCTGGGCTTTCTGCAAGAACTGCTTACTTTTTTACAGATGATCATGCAATTAAAACACTTGGGGTTGAACTTATTGCAGGACGCAATTTTAGAGAAGACGAAGTTGTTGTCACTAACGATAATGATCAGCGTGCCAATGTTACCATTGTGACACAGGCATTATTAAATGAGCTATTTCCTGATGAAGATGGATTAGGAAAAACAATATTTCTTGGTGATATTCCAATGAAAGTCATTGGTGTAATTAAGCATGCAAAAGGCCCATGGCTCAAAGACAGCCGCCCAAATAATGTCGCATTAATTCCTTATATAAATCCTAATATTTCGGGGAATTTTTTAGTTCGCACAGCAGCCAATGAGCGGGCAAATATTGCTAAACGAATTGAAGACGAGATGCTAGAAAATTACAACAAACGTGTAATTATCCGAGTTCGGGGCCTTGACCAAGATAAAGCCCAATACATGGCTGAAGACACATTGATGATGCGTATGTTAATTGTGCTCATAACCATACTGGTATTGGTAACCGCACTGGGCATTTTTGGTTTGACGCTATTTAATATAAATAAACGTACCAAGCAAATTGGAACCCGTCGTGCTTTAGGCGCTCGTAAATCTGCAATTGTTAATTATTTTTTAGTTGAAAATGCACTGATTTGCAGTGCCGGCTTATTTTTAGGTGCTATTGCAGCACTATTATTGGGTCAATTATTAATGCAACACTTTTCAATAGCAGTATTACCACCAAGTTATATTGCTGCCACCGCAGCCATGGTGTTTACAATGAGTATTTTGGCTGTATTTGGTCCAGCTAAACGCGCAGCAAATATTTCGCCTAGTATCGCCACTAGAACAATATAAAGAAGCTCCCAACCTATGCTACACTGGCCAAATACGGTGTAGCATTTTCACTCATTACTTAATAAAAATAGTACATAATAAAAACAGCGATTACACACATGGAAAAAATACTTATCGTTGATGATAATCCTGCAATTTTAGATGCACTATCATTATTGCTAGAGATTCACGACTATAAAGTGGTTACTGCTAATAGCCCATTTGAAGCAATTCAAATTGTGCAATATCAGCGTATTGCACTTGTGCTTCAAGATATGAACTTTAGTAACGATACAACCTCGGGAGAAGAGGGAAAATTGCTCTTTTATCAACTGAGAGAGCTAAATCCCCATCTGCCCATTATTCTCATCACTGCATGGACCGAGCTTGAAACGGCCGTTGAACTTGTCAAAGCCGGTGCGGCTGATTATTTACCAAAACCATGGGATGATGCCAAGCTTCTTACCTGTGTTAATAATCTAATTGAACTAGGAAAGACAAAAGCACAAAACCAAACCTTGTTGCGTCACCAGCAAGAGCGTGATGCATCAATAGAAAACGCTAATTTAGTAGGTTTAATTTATCGCAGTACGGCCATGGAACAATTAGTTAAAATGGCATTACAAGTCGCCAAATCTGATATCTCCGTATTAATAACAGGCCCAAATGGCAGTGGTAAAGAGCGTATAGCGCAAATTATTCAAACAAACTCACCTCGCCAAAATGCTGCGTTTATTACGGTCAATGCAGGAGCTCTTCCCCACCAACTAATAGAAGCAGAATTATTTGGTGCAGAAGCAGGCGCTTTTACTGGGATCACAAAACAAAGGATTGGTCGATTTGAAGCGGCTGATGGCGGTACATTATTTTTAGATGAAATAGGTAATCTACCTTTATCAGGGCAAATGAAGCTCCTACGGATTTTACAAACGGGAGAATTCGAGCGCTTAGGTTCAACTCAAACCCGAAAAGTTAATGTCCGTGTAATATCAGCGACCAATGAAAACCTAACAGATGCAATCAGCAAAGGGTTGTTTAGAGAAGACTTATATTACCGCTTGAATGTAATTGAACTTAACTTACCAAGTCTTAACCAACGACCGGATGACATACTTCCCCTTATTCGTCATTTTTTAGTAGAGCGTGAGCTGGATTTACAATGCGAAAAACTACTTTTAGCCCATTCATGGCCCGGTAATGTTCGTGAACTTGAAAATGCATGTAAACGTGTCAGTGTGCTTAAACCCAGCGGTGAGATAAGCATTGATGACTTTGGTTTAACTCCTATTACGCCTCAAACACAGACTCAAAAAAAGAGCCTAACAAACAACAAATTGAAGATGCCATGCGTTTACATAAAGGGGTGATTGCCAAAGTAGCCCGTGAGTTTGGCCTTAGCAGACAAGCACTCTACCGTCGTCTTGATAAGTTTGAGATTGCCTACTAATGGTTAAATCAGGATACCGCTTCTCTTTAACTTCTAAAGTGATTTTAGTATGTGTATTTTCCTCTGTTATCCCTGTTTTTATCTGTTGTTGGCTGCTGGATGTTGACGGTATAAAAACAGCACTGAGTGTCATTTTCACAGCCGCTCTAAGTAGTTTATTGGCTCATCGACTCAGTAGTAAACTGGTCCAAGGTATTACTTCATTAGAAACTGGCTTATTAAATTTTAAGGATGGGGAACTATCAACTTTACTAGCCTATAACCATAATGATGAATTAGGTCATTTGTGCCAGCTTTATAACCAAACTGCAAAGCAATTAAGACAAGAAAAACAATGGGTTTACCAACGAGAGTTGATGCTTGATAAGGTATTACAAAATTCCCCTCAAGCTGTATTATTGGTGAATGATAATGATTTTATTGTTTATAGTAATCACAGTGCGAGAGATTTTTTTAATGCAAGTACAGCCCTTGAAGGCGAAAAAATCTCATCATTATTATCTAAAGCCCCACAGCAAATAATTAATGCCGTTAATAAAGGCGTAGATGGTTTATTTATTCTCGATAAAGCAGAACAAGAACCGCAAACATGGCATCTTTCAATGGGTCGCTTATTGCTTAACAACCAACACCACAGGTTGTTTGTATTTAAACAATTGACCCGCGAATTGAGCCGCCAAGAAGTTGAAGTTTGGAAAAAGGTTATTCGGATCATTAGCCATGAACTCAATAACTCACTCGGTCCTATGTCATCCATGTTACATAGTGCACAGCTGTTAACTCAGAAAGTGGATGAACCTCGTTTACAACGCGTTTTCACAACCATTAAAGAGCGAATAAAGCATTTAAACGAGTTCGTTCAAGGCTATGGTAAGTTTGCTAAACTACCACCACCTAAAATAACAACGGTTGATTGGCATTTATTACTCGATCAATTACAAAGCCAATGGCAATTTAATTGCGACCTTAAAAAAGACATCACCACACGAGCCGATCAAACCCAAATAGAACAATTGCTCATCAACCTGTTGAAAAACGCCCATGAATCAGAGTCGCTAGCAGAGCATATTAGTTTAAAAATAACACAAGATAGCCTCGGCACTCATATTAATGTGAGCGATCAAGGAAAAGGTATGAGTGAAACGGTTATGGCCAGTGCGCTTATCCCTTTTTATTCTACCAAGGTGGCAGGAAGTGGATTAGGGTTGGCACTGTGTCGAGAAATTGTTGAAGCTCATCACGGGCAAATTAGCCTGCATAATCGGGACGTCGGCGGGATCAGTGTTTTTGTAAGTTTACCTTGAGAACTGCTTATTTAAGAATGAAAACTTGCTCAATTTAGGGGCGGTTCAATCGCGCTCTGAAGTTTGTGGCCTTGTAAGCTAAGTAAAAGCCTAGTAAAGCTGCCTTCTCACTCCTTACTTTTAGCGTATAAGCAACAAGAGTAAATAATTTATAGGCATAAAAAAAGCTGCAAATTGCAGCTTTTTTTACCTAAACGCTTATTCAGCGTCTGCAGGTTTATGCTTTGCAGCTGTTTCAGTGATAAGTGGTTGTAATTCACCACGTTGAAACATTTCAATAATAATGTCACAGCCACCAATTAACTCACCTTCAACCCAAAGTTGTGGGAAGGTAGGCCAGTTAGCATACGCAGGAAGCTCTGCACGAATGTCTGGGTTTAGTAAAATATCTACATAAGCAAACGGTTCACCACACGACATTAACGCTTGTGATGCTTGTGAAGAAAAACCACAATTAGGCAGTTTTGGTGATCCTTTCATGTATAAGATGATTGGGTTTTCAGCAATTTGCTGTTTAATTTTATCGATGGTTTCCATTTACAACCTCAAAATGACGATAGCGAACACATTAGGCCTTGAAAAAGTTTCACTGTGGCCTCAGATATATAGATTAAAATAGGCAATTAAAGCCTCAATCTTAATTAGCTTTAGCAAGAGCATTGCTGTTTGCTAAAACTTGAGTAAAATACTCAACAATTATAGTAACACTATATTCCTGTTTGGTATAGATAAGTGCCCTGTTTGCGCAGGCATTACGTATTACTAAATAGACTATCAACCAAAAGAAGATGGAGATAAAAAATGGCATTTGAACTACCGTCACTACCGTATGCAATTGATGCACTTGAGCCACATATTTCACAAGAAACGTTAGAGTTTCACCATGGTAAACACCACAACACTTATGTGACTAAACTTAACGGTTTAATCCCAGGCACTGAGTTTGAAGGTAAATCACTTGAAGAAATCGTTTGTTCTTCAGAAGGCGGTGTTTTTAACAACGCAGCTCAAATCTGGAACCACACTTTCTACTGGAACAGCCTATCTCCAAATGGCGGTGGCGCTCCAACAGGTGCAATTGCTGATGCAATTAACGCGAAATGGGGCTCATTTGACGCATTTAAAGACGCGTTAAACGACAAAGCAGTAAATAACTTTGGTTCAAGCTGGACTTGGTTAGTTAAACTAGCTGATGGTTCACTAGACATCGTTAATACATCTAACGCTGCAACACCATTAACAGATGCAGGTGTTACTCCAATCCTAACTGTGGATTTATGGGAACACGCATACTACATTGATTACCGTAACGTGCGTCCAGATTACCTTAAGGGTTTCTGGTCACTAGTTAACTGGGAATTCGCGAACGCTAACTTCGCATAATTAGTTTTATACTAAATCTAAAAAGACGCTTAAGCGTCTTTTTTTATGTCTGCAATTTGCATTAATCGCGTTTATACGTAGGTTATTTTATAAAAGCGCATCATGATCATTTTTCATATAAATTTTTAATTTTATTGCACAAAAAATTAAATTCGTGACTAGACTTCAAATAGTGAATACATTTTCCAAGTAGGTTTCGGAGGTCATTATGACTATTTTTGATCACTATCAAGCGCGTTATGAATCAACACAGGAAGAAGAGTACAGTGTTGCTGAATTTCTAGAAATTTGTAAAACCGATAAGTCTGCTTATGCCAGTGCACCTGAAAGATTACTGATGGCCATTGGCGAGCCAAAAATGGTAGATACTGCTACCGATACTCGCTTAAGTCGCTTATTTTCTAACCGAGTTGTTGCGCGTTATCCCGCATTTGCCGACTTTTATGGCATGGAAGACGCTATTGAACAAATTGTGTCTTATCTAAAACATGCAGCACAAGGCTTAGAAGAGTGTAAACAAGTGCTTTATCTGCTCGGTCCTGTTGGTGGTGGTAAGTCATCGATTGCTGAAAAATTAAAGTATTTAATGCAACAAGTGCCTATTTACTCAATTAAAGGCTCACCGGTTAATGACCATCCACTGGCATTATTTGACCCCGTTGAAGATGCTAACCTGCTCGAAAAAGAATATGGAATTAAGTCTCGCTACCTTAAAACAGTGATGTCGCCATGGGCCGCAAAACGCTTACAAGAATTTAATGGTGATATTAGCCAATTTAGAGTGGTTAAACGCTTCCCATCAATTTTAAATCAAGTAGCAATTGCTAAAACAGAGCCCGGCGATGAAAACAACCAAGATATTTCCGCTCTTGTAGGCAAGGTTGATATACGCCAACTTGAACACTTTGCACAAAATGATCCTGATGCCTATGCCTATTCAGGCGCATTATGTTTAGCTAACCAAGGCCTAATGGAATTTGTGGAAATGTTTAAAGCACCGATAAAAGTGTTACATCCGCTTTTAACAGCCACCCAAGAAGGCAATTATAACGGTACAGAAGGTATAAGCGCCCTGCCATTTAGCGGCATGATACTCGCCCACTCCAACGAGTCAGAATGGCAAACTTTTAAAAACAATAAAAATAACGAAGCTTTTTTAGATCGTGTCTATATTGTTAAAGTCCCCTATTGCTTAAGAGTAACTGAGGAAATTAAAATTTACGATAAGTTGATTGAGCACAGTGAATTATACAACGCTCCATGTGCGCCAGGAACACTTAAAATTTTAGCTCAATTTACTACTCTCTCACGCTTGAAAGAGCCAGAGAATTCTAGCATTTACTCTAAAATGCGGGTCTACGATGGTGAAACACTCAAGGACACCGATCCAAAAGCTAAGTCATATCAAGAGTACCGCGATTACGCTGGTGTTGATGAAGGCATGACGGGTCTTTCGACACGTTTTGCGTTTAAGATTTTATCGCGCGTATTCAACTTTGACACCACCGAAGTAGCCGCCAACCCTGTACATTTGTTTTATGTGCTTGAGCAACAAATTGAGCGAGAACAATTTAGCGCTGAAGTTGAAGAACGTTATTTAAGCTTTTTAAAAGGCTATTTAATTCCGCAATATGTTGAGTTTATAGGTAAAGAGCTACAAACCGCCTATCTAGAATCGTACTCGGAATACGGACAAAATATCTTTGATCGCTACGTTATTTATGCTGACTTTTGGATTCAAGATCAAGAATATCGCGACCCTGATACTGGGCAATTATTTGACCGTGATGCACTTAACGCTGAGCTCGAAAAAATTGAGAAATCGGCAGGCATTTCAAATCCTAAAGATTTCAGAAATGAAATTGTTAACTTTGTACTGCGTGCTCGCGCTCACAACAATGGCAAGAACCCGCTATGGACGAGTTATGAAAAACTACGCACTGTTATTGAGAAAAAAATGTTCTCAAACACAGAAGACTTACTCCCTGTTATTTCATTCAATGCTAAAACATCTGCTGAAGATCAGCAAAAGCATGAGGACTTTGTTAATCGTATGGTTGAAAAAGGCTATACCCAAAAACAAGTGCGCTTGCTATCTGAGTGGTATTTACGGGTTAGAAAATCGCAATAACCTTCATAATTGCAGTTTTTAGGAGGTCATTATGGCGCATTTTATCGATAGGCGTTTAAATGGCAAAAATAAAAGTACGGTTAACCGCCAGCGTTTTATAAGGCGTTATAAAAAGCAAATTAAAGAAGCGGTATCTGATGCGATAAATAAACGCAGCGTCACTGATTCTAGTTCTGGAGAGAGTATATCTATTCCTCAGCGTGATATTAGTGAACCAACTTTTCATCAAGGCAGAGGTGGAAATAGAGAGCAAATACACCCAGGTAACGATCAATTCTCTACAGGAGATAAAATAGAGCGACCTAAAGGTGGACAAGGCGGTGGCGCAGGCGAAGGTGAAGCAAGTGACTCTGGCGAAGGCCAAGATGATTTTGTATTCTCAATTTCTAAAGATGAATACCTTGATTTATTATTTGAAGATTTAGAGCTGCCTAATTTACAAGAGAACCAGCTTGACAAGCTCGTTCAAATGAAAACGCATCGTGCTGGGTTTTGCAGTGATGGTATGCCCAGTAACATTGATGTTGTTCGTTCTTTACAAGGCTCTTTAGCCCGTCGCATTGCGATGTCGGCAGGTAAAAAACGCCGTCTTAGTGAGCTTGAAGGGCAACTCGTATTGCTACTTGAGCAACCGCACTGCGACAAAACCGCTGTGACAGTATTGCAAAAAGAAATCGACATACTCAAACAGCAAATTAAAACGGTTCCCTTTATTGATAACTATGATTTACGTTTTCGTAACTACAATAAACAACCGCACCCAACTAGTAAAGCGGTGATGTTTTGTATTATGGACGTATCTGGTTCAATGGACCAAGCCACCAAAGATATGGCAAAACGTTTTTACATCTTGCTTTATCAGTTTTTAACTCGCAGCTACAAAGATATTGAGGTTGTGTATATTCGTCATCATACTCAAGCTAAAGAAGTTGATGAGCAAGAGTTTTTTACTCTCAAGAAACAGGCGGTACTATCGTTTCAAGTGCACTTAAGCTGATGAATGAAATAATAGCAGAGCGCTATAATGCTGATGAATGGAATATATACGCCGCACAAGCCTCTGATGGTGATAATTGGGCCGATGATACCCCACAATGCGGGCATATTCTACGTAACAAACTGTTACATGCAGTACGATACTTTGCCTATATAGAAATTACCACCCGCGCCCACCAAAGTTTATGGCGCGAGTACCAAAGCATTAGCCAAACTCACAGTAATTTTGCCATCCAACATATTCAAGGTGTTGAAGACATTTACCCTATATTTAGGGAGCTATTTAAAAAAGGCCGTCAACAGCAAGGGGCTGCATAGCCAAAGCGAGGTAGCAATATGAATAACGAGCGAATGAGTGATGGGCCCGATTGGACCTTTGAATTACTTCAGCAATATCAAGATGAAATCTCACGTGTTGCTGAGCATTACAAGCTAGATACTTACCCTAATCAAATTGAAGTGATCACCGCTGAGCAAATGATGGATGCCTATTCCAGCGTCGGTATGCCCATTGGATACACTCACTGGTCTTACGGTAAAAAGTTTATTCAAACAGAACAAAATTATAAGCGCGGTCAAATGGGCCTTGCATATGAAATTGTGATTAATTCCAATCCATGTATTGCTTATTTAATGGAAGAAAATACGCTGCCAATGCAGGCATTGGTTATGGCGCATGCGTGCTACGGGCACAATTCATTTTTTAAGGGCAATTATTTATTTAAAACGTGGACTGATGCGGGTTCTATAATTGACTATTTATTATTTGCTAAAAACTATATAAGCCGCTGTGAAGAGAAGTACGGTATATCAGAAGTAGAGAGTATACTCGATTCTTGCCATGCGCTAATGAGTTATGGTGTTGACAGATATAAACGCCCGCAGCGAATTTCGTTATTTGAAGAACAAAAACGCCAGCAAGAACGAGCAGATTATTTGCAATCGCAAGTTAATGAATTATGGCGCACTATTCCTTCTCAGCAGCAAGAATCGAAAAAGCCTGAGCGTCACTTTCCCCAAGAGCCGCAGGAAAACATTCTGTATTTTATTGAAAAAAATGCTCCTTTACTTGAGTCATGGCAACGAGAAATAGTGCGTATTGTGAGAAAAATATCGCAGTACTTTTATCCGCAAAAACAAACTCAAGTAATGAATGAAGGTTGGGCCACTTTTTGGCACTACACTATTTTGAACCATTTATATGATGAGGGAAAACTAACCGATTCATTTATGTTAGAGTTTTTACAAAGCCATACGAATGTTGTGTACCAACCTCCCTACAATAGCGATTATTATTCAGGTATTAACCCCTATGCGCTGGGTTTTAATATGATGGTAGATATTCGCCGAATTTGTGAAAATCCGACAGAAGAAGATAAACGCTGGTTTCCTGATCACGCTGGCAGTGACTGGCTTGAAACTCTTCATTTTGCGATGCAAAACTTTAAAGATGAGAGTTTTATTAGTCAATTTTTATCACCTAAACTAATTAGAGACTTTAAATTGTTCACTATCGTCGACCACACTAGCAACCCACATTTAGAAATAGGCGCTATTCATGACGATAATGGTTACAAAGCGGTTAGAGAGGCACTTTCTGCACAATATAACCTTAGTAATCATGAACCTAATATACAAGTTTACGACGTTGACTTACGTGGCGATCGCTCATTAACTCTGCGGTATATTCCCCATAATACCATTCCACTGGCCGACTCCCATGCAGAGGTATTAAAACACCTATACAGACTATGGGGCTTTAAAGTAAAACTGGATCAGGAGTCAAACTCTGGTGAGATTTCAACTATTGGTCAATGCCCAATGGATGATTCACGCCATATAACAGAGTAAAAATAATGGATGAAAAAATATGCAGAGCGAACCAATTGTGAGTTTTACGCAGGTTACACTGTCTATATTTCTCCAATGTTAAGAGTTTTAGGCTTGGTTTTTTCTGAGGTACAACTCGTTAATGCGTTTGAGAAACTACCGTATCGCAGCATGCTCTTATAATTGATAACAACTTACGCGATAAACTTCATATTAAAGCTGGATCACCCAAGTAGCTGATCTCAAGCTTAGCAGCAACGCTTAATGCTGATTTAGTGACTATAGGCTCTGTAGGAAATATCGGGATTGAAGCAAAGATAATTTGGAGTAGCACAGAAAAAACAATGCGTTTGTTCAAAGTTGATCTAGTTATTTTAACTCCCAATTAAAAAATGATGCCTACGCATCATTTTTTATATCAGCATATACCGATACTTTATTTCGACCGGTTTCTTTTGAATGATAAAGTGCTTTATCGGCAGCTTCAATCCAACGCTCATGATCTTTAAATGCGTTGTCAAAGCAGGCAATACCTACACTTATAGCCATATGCACCGTATGCTCATTGTATTTCGCCGGTGAGGTTTCAATTAATTGACGCAAGCGTTCAGCAAATACAATCGCCCCCTGTTTATCGGTATCTAATAAAGTAACAACAAACTCTTCACCACCATATCGTCCAGCAATATCAGTTTCACGTAATGCAGTTTTAAGTAAACTTGCTATGTGACGAAGCGCTTCATCTCCAGCACTGTGTCCAAAGTCATCATTTACCTTTTTAAAGTGGTCGATATCAAAAATTAATAACGAGCAACAACCTTCACTACGCTTAGTGCGTAAAAATTCTTGATGTAGTAAATGCTCCCAATGTCCTCGGTTTGCAAGCTGGGTAAGACTATCTGTTTGGCTTACTTGCTCTAGTTTTTTGTTTAACTCTTCAAGCTCTTTTTTGTTAACTGCAATATCTGTTACATCGTAGATAATAATACAAATATGCTCAACTTCCCCTCGTACATTCGTAAGTGGAATAAACGTGGCGTTTTGATACATATAATCAGCTTTACCTGTTATAGGCCGATAATTTTTAAAACGAAAAATATACGGCTGCTGTTCCCAGATAGTAAATGAGCGATTTTTTAATACAAACACTGACTCAGCTTTACTTCTAAACCATTTTTCATCTATGGCTGGGAATAGATCAAACAAGTCTTTATCTTTTACTGCACTAGGTAATAACCCAGAATGGTTTTCCATAAAACCATTCCAAACGCACACTTTGTAGTCTCTATCAAGCACCACAAGGCCTACATCAACAGTATTGAACATGTCCATTAACCAATGGATTTCATTTAAATCTAAATCAGCTGGCATAAATATTTAATCTTCCAGTAGATAAGCAACTTTATATTTCAAAGTTTTAAGTGAATCTTCAGTAAAGAGCAACATTAAATCACAACTAATATCATGATTTTCAATACCGTAACTAATTTCTATGGCAAGTGTTCGTTGCCAACGCGACTTATTAGACTGAACAAGTTCAGAAACATCACGATGCTGGCCCAATACAATGGGGTGGCCTTGACTAAAGGTCATATCAAGCTGTTTTGACAAGCCTGTTAATATAGCGCCAATTAAGATGTTACTCACATCCATTAGCAACTCTAACTCCACCTTGTCGTTTAATTCACCTTCGTAATTCATTAGTGAGGCTATTTCTTTAAAACTAGAATCATTTAAAAGTAATAACGCCTCACCAGATACCCCGCCGCCTATAAAGCCTTGGCAAATACCTGATGTAGTGTCATTGGTATCAACAGAGCTTAAGGCCATGTTAAGCTCACTGACTTCTAAAACATTAACATTAGGAATGGGTAACTTAACAAATACATTAAGCAGTCTTGCAAGTAGATCCCCAGCTTGGCCCATAGCGACATTAGTCAACTCTTGATATATATCACGAACATCAGGGTCAACTTGTTCACCTAAAGAATGAGATAAGCGTTCACGCAGTGCTCTATCTCTTATACCATGGTGTTCTATAATGGCAGCGAGCTTTTCGGGGGAACATGGTTTTTGAATAAAATCGATGGCGCCAAGCTCAAGTACACGCTGATGTGCGCTTGGTTGAATATCGCCCGATACCACCACAGTAAGTACGTCTAGCCCCTGATCTTTCATTGCTGCCAGTACGCCATAACCGTCCATCTCTGGCATATTTAAATCAAGAAAAAGAATTTCAGGTTGGGCTTTGGTTATTTGTTTTATGCAGTCTACACCGTCACATGCAAATTCAATTTTAATATCCCAATCATCGGGCAAGGAGCGAGCTAACTGGCGTCGTGCTAATTTTGAATCATCACATATTAAAACCGATGTTGACATACAATCTCACTATTTTAAAACGGGGTGCAATTTTAAGCGTTTAAAACAAGCCACAGGTACATAAAAAAACAATACCTATTTCCTATACGTATATAGTAATCAATGTATCGCTTATTTACAATTTTAGGCAAAAATAAAGCTATGGATTATTCTGCTTGGTAACTTATCTACATTATAATACACTCACAATTATTACGTTAATTTAAAAGGAAAAAATTCCATGCGTCGTACATTAGCTTTTGCATTAAGCCTATTTTGCTGTACAAGTTTTGCCGCAGATTTACCCGAAAACAAACTCGATGCAGGAAAAGTAACCGCACAAGGTAAGCCAGTGACCTTATTAGGGAAAGGCCTTACTGTCGGTGAAGATGCCCCTAATTTTAAAGTAGTTGATGAGCGTTTCACTGCAGTTACATTAGAAAATTATAAAGGCCAAGCTGTATTAATTAGTGTTGTACCGAGCTTAGATACCGGTATTTGTAGCTTACAAACTAAGCACTTTAATGAAAAAGTCGCCCAACAATTTCCAGGCGTGGCCATGCTCACCGTTAGTGCCGATTTACCGTTTGCGCAAAAACGTTTTTGCAAGGCCGAAAATATCGATAAAGTGACGACGCTTTCTGATTCTGTATGGCGTGATTTTGGCCAAAAGTATGGCTTAATAATTAAAGATATGGGCTTACTTACCCGCGCGGTATTTATTTTAGATAAAAGCCATAAAGTTATTTATAAGCAATTAGTTAGTAGTTTATCAACTGAGCCTGAATACGATAGCGTTATTGAAAAGCTTAAAACGCTTTAAGGGTCGAATTTCAAATAATAAAAAACCGCTATAAAGCGGTTTTTTTAATTATGCTTTTAGTTTTAGCTACAAGTTAACCTAAAAGCTCAGCTAGTTGCTTGCTTACTGCTTCAACCGCTTGTGTACCGTCTAGTTTATGGTACTGCGTGTTACCCGCTTTCGCTTCTGCTTGGTAGTAGTCAACCAATGGCATTGTTTGCTCATGGTAAATGCCTAAGCGCTTACGAACTGTCTCTTCGGTATCATCTGCACGAATAATAAGTTCTTCACCTGTTTCGTTGTCTTTACCTTCCTCTTTTGGTGGATTGTAAACAACATGGTAAACGCGACCAGAACCAGGATGAACACGACGTCCGCCCATACGCTCAACAATAACTTCATCAGCAACATCAAATTCAATAACGTGATCAACCACTACGCCATTTTCTTTCATAGCATCAGCTTGTGGAATTGTACGTGGGAAACCATCGAGTAAGAAGCCTTTCTCACAATCAGGTTTTGCAATACGCTCTTTAACAAGGCCAATAATAATATCGTCTGAAATAAGCTGACCTGCGTCCATTACTTTTTTTGCTTCTAGGCCAAGTGGTGTGCCCTCTTTAATTGCAGCTCGTAGCATATCACCGGTAGAAATTTGTGGAATACCGTATCTATCCATTAAAAACTGAGCTTGAGTACCTTTACCTGCACCCGGTGCGCCCAAAAGAATAATGCGCATATCATTGTCCCCTAATATGAGAGTTTATTTTAAAGTCTGAATTCTTCCATAAGCGCTGCAGATACTCAAGTAACTTATACTAATTGTCTATACAGCAGCGCATAAAAAAGGGAACAAACGTTCCCTTTTGACTCAATCATTGATTTTTAATACTTATTTGCTTAAATCAAGCATAAGTTTATTTAAGCGAGTTACAAACCCAGTCGGATCTTTAAGCGTACCGCGCTCTGCAAGTAAGGCTTGGTCTAGTAGTACATGTGACCACTGTGCAAACTTATCTTCGTCTTGCTCATCATTTAAGTGCTTAACCAGTTGGTGCTCTGGGTTTAATTCAAACACAGGCTTAGCCTCTGGAACAGCTTGACCTACTGACTCCATTAGCTTTTGCATTTGCGAGCTCATGTCGTTGTCATCGCTCACTACACACGCTGGTGAGTCAGTTAAGCGGTGAGTGAAGCGTACATCTTTAACATCATCACCTAATGCAGTTTTAATGCGCTCAACTAAACCTGCAACTTCTTTTTCAGACTCTTCTTGTGCTTTTTTAGTTTCTTCGTCATCTAATTTACCTAAGTCTAAATCACCACGGGTAATTGACTGAAATTGCTTTTCGCCAAATTCCGTTAAATGGCTCATCATCCACTCATCTACACGATCGCTTAGCAATAATACTTCAATGCCTTTTTTACGGAAGATTTCTAAGTGTGGTGAATTTTTAGCAGCGATAAATGAGTCAGCAACCACATAGTAAATTTTATCTTGGCTGTCCTTCATGCGCTCAATGTATTGCTCAAGTGAAACATCTTGAGTTTCTGAGTCGGTGTGCGTTGATGAAAAACGAAGTAATTTAGCAATGCTTTCTTTGTTGGCCGCATCTTCAGCTGGGCCTTCTTTCATTACCTGACCAAATTCATTCCAAAATGTTTGGTAATCATCGGCTTTGTTTTTAGCCATACGCTCAAGCATTTTAATAATACGCGACGTACACCCCTTGCGAATAGCCTGGGTTACTTTGTTGTCTTGTAAAATTTCACGCGATACGTTTAGTGGTAAATCGTTTGAGTCTAATAAGCCTTTAACAAAACGTAAGTAGCTTGGCATAAACTGTTCAGCGTCATCCATAATAAACACGCGTTGAACATAAAGTTTTAAACCACTTTGGCGCTCACGGTTCCATAAATCAAAGGGTGCTTTTTTAGGAATGTATAACAAACTGGTGTATTCAGTTTTACCTTCAACTTTATTGTGTCCCCAGCTAAGCGGATCTTCCCAGTCGTGGCTTACATGCTTATAAAACTCTTTGTATTCGTCCTCAGAGATTTCTGATTTGTCACGTGTCCACAATGCTGTTGCACGGTTAATGCTTTCCCATTCACCAGGAACAGCTGGAATTTTTTCACCGTCTTCACCTTCAGACTCAGGTACTTCTGCCTTGTACATTTGTACTGGAGTAGAAATATGATCAGAGTATTTAGTTACGATACTGCGAAGACGCCACTCATCTGCATATTCATTTTCTTCTTCACGAAGATGTAAAATAATGTCTGTACCACGGCCTTCTTTTTCGATTTCTTGTAGCGTGTACTCGCCTTCACCTTTTGACTGCCATTCAACCGCTGTAGTCTCTCCAGCTTTACGAGTACGAACAGTCACTTCATCAGCAACAATAAATGCTGAGTAAAAACCAACACCAAATTGACCAATAAGCTGTGAGTCTTTACTTTGATCGCCCGTTAAGTTTTTGAAAAATTCAGCCGTACCCGACTTAGCAATGGTGCCTAATGAGCTGATCACTTCATCACGCGTCATACCAATACCATTATCAGAAATGGTTACTGTGTTAGCGTCTTTATCAGCACTTATACGTACGCGTAAATCCGCATCACCTTGATAAAGGTCACCGTTTGAAAGGGCTAAAAAGCGTAGTTTATCGGCTGCGTCAGATGCATTTGATACAAGCTCGCGTAAAAAGATTTCTTTATTTGAATAAAGCGAGTGAATCATTAAGTTTAATAGTTGTTTTACTTCTGTTTGAAAGCCTAATGTTTCTTTTTGTGCTGCAGTCATTTATGTATCTCCAATTTGCAAAGTGTCTGCGTTATGCACTTAATATGGGGTGAGCCGTGAGAAGTTCAAGTAAAAAAATAAAAAACCCCATTCAAAGACATTTTAAATGGGTTAATCAATTAAAAAGGCGTTATGGCATGCCCGTGCATTGGCTTATCAGTGCATGGATGAACAAAAAATAAATCGCTGGCATGCAATAATAATCGTTGAGCACTCTGCTCACTGCAATCATTTTTATATAAATCACATCCTAGTATGGGGTGGCCAAACGTTAGGCTATGTATCCTAAGTTGATGAGTGCGTCCAGTTATAGGAGTAAAATCGACCAAGGTTTTTTGCTCTTTGTTAAAACGTTTAACCACTTTAAATTGAGTCTGCGCGGATTTGCCGCTCTGGTGGCAAATTTTCACTTTCGGAAATAACATTTTATCTTTTGCTATAGGCGCAGTAATCACTCCTTGAGACTCAGCAACCAACCCTGAGAGCATTGCGCGGTATTGTTTTTTAACACTTCGGGATTGAAATTGCAGATTCAGTGCTTTAGCTGCTTGCTCGTTAAGTGCTACCACCATCACTCCGGAGGTACCCAAATCTAAACGGTGGGGTAATATCGCAGTAGGAAACGCTGCGGTAACGCCTTGTTGACCATTAACAAGCCTATAGTGAACCGAATCCCAGTTAAGAGGGTTTTTACCCGACAAGCTTAACAAACCGCTAGGTTTATTGATCAACAAAATATCATCATCTTGATAAATGATTTCTATCTGTTCATGGCAAACAAGTGCGATAAAATTATCAACAATCA
Organism: Pseudoalteromonas sp. KJ63-1; assembly: GCF_055808145.1. The sequence goes on from NZ_CM147855.1 coordinate 1,973,945, forward strand.
CATTAGCACTTTGGGTTATTGCAGCCATACCATCCTTAAACTTTTGTTTATATTGCAATCAAAGTCAATAAAAAAGCCTACATCATGTATGTAGGCTTTTAAAATAAATTCAAATAGTTAAGCTTAAAATAAACTATTCATGGCTGACTAAGCGCCTGCCGCTAAATGCATGCATTAAGGTTGTGCCATCGACTAAATCAAGCTCGCCACCCACAGGAATACCGTGAGCAATTCGCGATGCACCCACTTTGTATTTATGACACAGCTGGGCAATATAATGAGCCGTTGTTTCACCTTCAACCGTAGGGTTAGTGGCTAATATAACTTCATTTATGCCGCCATGGGCAAGCTTTTGCTCAAGCACGTCTAGCCCTATTTCTTTAGGGCCTATGCCATCAATAGGTGACAAATGCCCCATTAACACAAAATAGAGTCCTTTGTATTGGCCTGTCTGTTCAATCGCTAACACATCTGTAGGCGACTCAACCACACATAAAATGCCGCTGTCTTGGCGTTTAGTGCTTAAGCAAATATCACATTGTGCTTGCTCGGTAAACGTGCGGCACGACTGACAATGCCCTACAGCCGTCATCGCTTTTGTTAGCGCATTGCCAAGCTGAGTGCCACCTTTGCGGTCGCGCTCTAATAAATGAAATGCAATACGCTGAGCAGATTTCGGGCCAATACCTGGCTGACAACGAAGTGCTTCTATTAGCGATGTTAAACTATCTGAAAGTTGCATAGTTGCTTAGAACGGCATTTTCATACCAGGTGGTAATTGCATACCGCCTGTTACTTTGCCCATGCGCTCTTGAGTTTCTTCAGCAACACGGCGAACAGCATCATTACACGCTGCTGCAAGTAAATCTTCAATCATGTCTTTGTCGTCTTCCATTAAGCTTTCATCAAGCTCAACACGACGAACATTGTGATTACCAAGCATAGTTACTTTCACTAAACCAGCACCGGCTTCACCAACCACTTCCATTGTTGCGATTTCTTCTTGGGCTTTTTGCATGCGCTCTTGCATTTGCTGCGCTTGCTTCATCATGTTACCCATTCCACCTTTAAACATAATCGTCTCTCTTTCTTTTAATACATTAACTGGAGTATAAATAAGGGCACTGGTCGTTAATTACAATGCCTGAATACTGTTTTCGTCAATTTCAGCGCTAAATAGCTGTTGAAATTGTACTATATTTTCATCACTGGTGATCACATCAATCGCTTGCTGGTGACGACCTGCATCAATTTTTTGTTGAATCAAATAAGGTGAGTCAATCACCCCGCTAGCAAAATCAATATTAAGCTCAACGTTGTGTCCATAAATACTAGATAACGCCACATTTAACTTTTGACGTAACATTGGCGTATCTAAGTGCTTTTGCGATTCATCCACTTCAATATGGAAATGATTGTCTTGTTTGGTAAAAATTGAGTGCAATGCAAACTGGCGCATACGTCCGCCAAGTTCCATACGCTTTATTAAATAGGCCCACTCGTCTTGTTGATGGGCAAATCTAATTTCACTAATTGGGCTTTGAAAATCATCTGGAACCACAATACTAGGCTTTTGTTCAACAACAGGTGCTGGTTTTTGCGGGTTAATTTGCTCTAATAGCTCCGGTGCTAAATTTTCAGTAATCGTTTGATGCTTTGCTTTAAAGTCAACTTTACTGGCTGGCTTATTTGCTACCTGAGCTTGGCTCCCCTGTGCTGGGAGCTGAGGCTTTTTTTGCAGGTCATCGCTCACCTCATTATCCCATGGCGGTGGCTGCTGCGATACAGTTTGTGCTTCATTGCCCACCGGACGACTAAATTCGGATTTTGTCGGTGCTGGTTTTTCTTCAGTTGGCTTTTCAATAGCGGCACTTGAAAGCTTACCGGCACCCGAAATGTTTCTATCGCGTAAAATACGCGCTATTGCTGACTGTGCTCGCGCTTCTTGCTCACCCATTGATGACGCAGACTGTTCTGCGTTACTCGTGGCATTTGCTAACTCAGGGTTAAACCCTTGATCAACAGCGCTACTCATTACATCATCGTATTGTGCGGCAATGGTTTGTTCTACATCACTGTGCTGCATGTAGGCATCATCTTCGCTTTGACGCTGCGCTTGTTCATCACTTATTACAGGAGGGTTATCGACAATTTGAGACTGACTTTGTACCTGGCTTTGCTCAAGTTGTGTTTGGCTATTATCAGGCTGTGAAACCTCAGGCTCAGCGGCTTTTGTTGGCTGCGTATTACTTGCTAATGGCTGAGTTTGAGGAGTATTACTCTGCGCTGGCTTATTTTTATTTAAAATATCACGCAGTGCATTAGCCCGCCCTGCACTATTTTGCTCTGGCGTAGCTTGTGAGCTAGGTTCAGGTTGATTGGTTTGCAGCTGCGTAGGTTCAAATGCTAGCAATCTGAGCATAATCATTTCGAACCCTAAACGAGGCTCAGGTGCCCATTGTAAATCTTTTTTGCCGTTAAGTAATAGCTGGTAATACACTTGAATTTGTTGAGCATGGGTATGCGCTGCAACATGCTCAATGTAATCAGCGTTATTGCTATCAAGCGCCGCCGCTTCAGGGACTAATTGACTCAATTGAATCACATGCGTTAGCGCAATTAAATCGTCAAGCAGCGCAATGTAATTTGGATTTCGGCTAGCGACTTGTGCAACTTCATTCATCAGTGCAGTGCCATCTTGCGCTAATAATGCAGCAAGTAAGCTCTGACTGTAATGCGTGTCCATTAAACCAAGCATGTCTTGTACCGCTTGATTTTTAATATCACCATTTGTTTGAGCAATCGCCTGATCGGTCAGACTTAATGCATCTCGCATACTACCATCGGCCGCTTTGGCAATAATACTTAGCGCATCATTATCAAAGTTAAGCTGCTCATGAGTAAGCACATGCTCAAGCTGTTGCTTAATCTCAGCTTGCGACAATGCATTCAGATTAAACTGTAAACAGCGAGATAAAATAGTCACTGGTAATTTTTGAGGATCGGTGGTTGCGAGCAAAAACTTCACATGCTCAGGCGGCTCTTCAAGCGTTTTTAATAACGCATTAAAGCTGTGCTTTGACAACATGTGTACTTCATCGATGAGATATACTTTGTAACGTCCGCGCGTTGGCGCATATTGAACGTTATCGAGGATCTCACGCGTATCCTCAACTTTGGTGCGTGAAGCCGCATCTATTTCGAGTAAATCAATGTAGCGCCCTGCCTCTATATCAACACAGCTACTACATTGACCACATGGTGTGGCAGATATCCCCTCATCACAATTTAAGCTTTTGGCAAAAATACGAGCAATGGTGGTTTTACCAACACCACGGGTTCCAGTGAATAAATAAGCGTGATGCAGTCTATTTTGAGTCAGCGCGTTTACCAACGCCTGTTTTACATGAGACTGCCCAACCAATTCATGAAAGGTTTGAGGACGCCATTTTCTCGCTAGAACCTGATAACTCATCGATTATTCGCCTTCGAATTCAACCAATTTTAAAATATTGATGCCCATTTTTTCAATGCGTTGCTCACCACCAAGCTCTGGAAGTGATACAACAAAGGCAGCATCTGTGGCGTTTCCGCCTAATTTTGCAACCAACTTGGCTGTTGCTTCAATTGTACCACCGGTCGCCAACAAGTCATCGACTAATAATACTTTATCACCGGCTACAATCGCATCAGTATGAAGCTCTAGTGTATCTTCGCCATATTCGAGTTGGTAATCTTGGCGAATAACTTCGCGCGGTAATTTACCGGGTTTACGAACAGGGATAAAAGGGATACCCAAGGCATAAGATAGCGGTGCACCAAAAATAAAGCCACGTGATTCAGTGCCGATAATTTTAGTAAAACCTTGGTCTTTATAAGCATCAATAAATGCATCTATGGTTGCTTTAAACGCTTCAGGGTTTGCCATTAGGGTTGTTACATCGCGAAACATAATGCCCGCTTTAGGATAATCAGCAATTGTAGTAATGCTGTTTTTGATAATTGCTGGTGTTACTTGAGTCATAATTTTAACTGCTCAATGATTAATATTACAAAGCAGGTGATTATAACCTTAAGTGGTCGTAAATTGCGAGTTTGCGATAATTATAAAGTGTCGGGAGAGGGAAGTGATAAAAATGTAAGGCTGATGAAAAACAACAGCCTTAAAATAAAACCTGATTAAGTTAAGCTGGTGATCCAACCTAAAATGGCATTTAAACACCCTATTCCAGCAAATACGGCTAAGAATGCAAAAAAGTAAGCCGCATTGAACGGGTCTTTAAAGTCTTTATCATCTGACATGGGTACAACCTTTTATTAAGCACAACAAATAAAGGCGCTATAATAGACGATGTGAAATAATCAATAAAGAGCTTAGTCTTGATTTTTTGTCACTATAATTTGCCGCTGTGCCATAGCTGTTAAGGTACTCAGTGCCCCTTGTGTTATTTGCTCTAGATTAAATTGTGGTGCATTTTCACTAACCTGTTGGCAAACTTGCTCAAACGTAATCCCCGCATCATTTTCAATAATAGACAGTAGCATGGCGGTCATGGCGTTGGTTGCCAAAAATTGCACTTCATCATCCTCATCGCGATAAACAACAAAGAAATACGGCTGCTCTGAAGGCTGTTGAGGTTGAAATTCTTCACTAATATGTTGCACGGGATAGTCGTAGCTTAAGTTACGCGCTGTTTTAGATAAATACAAAGGAGAATGAGTAAGCTTGTTGTCGCTCAGAACAACCTCAAGGGGGTCAGCCTTCATTACAGACACGTCTAGTTCAATCCATTCATAATGGGCTAGCGCCAGCATAAATACCGGATCAGACTCTTTAGGTACATAGCTTGTCATTAAATAGGTAATAAATTCTTCACCAATATCTAAAAAATAAGGAGACTGGCAATCATGTTCACTAAAAAATTGACGAACCAGTAATAGCCACTGTTGATCACTATAGAGTGTTTTTAAAACTGGAAATGCCGATGAAACAAAGCCATTAATATTATTAAAAAACAGATCCCGGTAAATGGCCATTCGTCTGTCTTCAACATCAGTTGGACAGGGCTGCTTATTAGGCTCTCGAATATGGGCCATAAACTCATTTTGTACATCAATAAAACTCATAACAACAACTCTTTTGAAACCCTAAAATAGCAAGTACTTGTTAAGCATAAAAAGCTAAGCGCTTTGTGCTGTTGATAACAACTTAAGATGCTTTGCTTGTAATTGATGGATTATATCCAACTCTTTGATTAACACATTAATAGGCGGAATATTAAAATCTCGCTCTAGCAGTGTGGGAAAAACACCATGTGCTTGATATGCGCTATCGAGCAATTGCCAGACAGGGTCGATAACATCAGCACCGTGCGTATCGATAATGAGATCATCAGCTTCATTGTAGTGACCTGCAACATGGCAATAGGCAATTTTATTAGTTGGTAGCCCACTTAAAAACGCTTGTGCATCATAACCATGATTAATCGAGTTCACATAAATATTATTAACGTCTAATAGCAGCTGGCAGTCTGCGTCTTCTAAAATAGCATTGGTAAATTCAAGCTCTGATAGTTGCTGGCCAGGGGCCCCATAATAAGACACATTCTCCAGCACAAGTGGTCGCTCTAATATATCTTGTACCTGCTTAACCCGGGAAACGACATGTTTAATCGCTTCTTCAGTAAAAGGAATTGGCATTAAGTCATACATATGGCCTTTACCTGAGCAATAGCTTAAATGTTCGCTATAGGCCTTAATATTGTGGTGATCAAAGAAAGATTTTAACGACTTTATAAATTCAATATCGAGCGGCTCAGGCGAGCCAATAGAAAGTGACAAACCATGACAAACAAAGTGATTATTATTAGTTAACTGTTTAAATTGCTTTTCAAAGCGCCCACCTAGCTTTAACCAGTTCTCTGGAGCCACTTCCATAAACTCAATTTGTTTTGGTATAGCATGCTCAAGCTCATCAAGCATTTCTCTTCGCAAGCCTAAACCGACCATGCCAAAGTTAGGCGTTTGATTTTGAGCCATAATAAAACCTCATATTAAATAAAAAGGGCCTAATGGCCCTCTCACTTATCTGAAAAAGAAAAGTTTAGTGGCTACCACCACATTTACCTTCGCCACATTTGCCTTCTTTTTTGGCCTTAGCATCGCCACCACATTTACCTTCGCCGCACTTGCCTTCTTTTTTAGCCTTAGCATCGCCGCCACATTTACCTTCGCCGCACTTGCCTTCTTTTTTAGCCTTAGCATCGCCGCCACATTTACCTTCGCCGCACTTACCTTCTTTTTTGGCCTTAGCATCACCGCCGCATTTACCTTCGCCGCACTTGCCTTCTTTTTTCGCTTTAGCGTCGCCGCCACATTTTCCTTCGCCGCACTTGCCTTCTTTTTTCGCTTTAGCGTCGCCGCCACATTTGCCTTCGCCGCACTTGCCTTCACCAGCGTCTAATTGATAACCAGCTACCATTTGTTGAAACTCAAATGGATTAGCTTGAACATCAGTACTCGCCATACTTGCGCTGCCAACAACCACTGCGCCTAATGTTAATGCAATTGAGTTTTTCTTTATTGTATTCATTTTTAATTACCTTTTAAACTTGTTGAACATCATTATAAAAGTAGACCGGTATTAAACTAAAAACTTTCAAATTTTCTATTTTTTTTGCAAATAAGTTATTTAACTAACCATGAACTTTAATAAGCGTTTTATCAATTTATGATTTACAGGTAAACTGGCGCTCCTTTTTTAGTAATACATTAATCACACTATGAAACTTATTTTAGCACCCATGGAAGGTGTCGTTGACTTTAAAATGCGGCAACTACTTACCGACATAGGCGGCTTCGATCTTTGTGTGACCGAATTTATCCGTGTTGTAGATACTTGCCTTCCAGATAAAGTATTCCACCGTTATTGCCCTGAACTTAAAAATGCGGGACTCACTCGTAGTGGTACTCCGGTTCGTATTCAGTTATTAGGCCAAGTAGCCGACGTATTAGCAGAAAACGCTGTAAAAGCAATTGGCTTAGGCTCTCATGGCGTTGATTTAAACTTTGGTTGCCCAGCAAAAACAGTCAATAAAAGCAAAGGCGGTGCTGTATTACTCAAAGATCCAGAACATATGTACTCGATTATAAAAACGGTAAGGGATGCCGTTGATGATGAGCATGAAGTAAGTGCTAAAATTCGCTTAGGTTTTGATGATGATAGTAACAGCCAAGAAATTGTCGATGCCGTTGTTAGCGCGGGTGCTAACAGCATTGCTATACATGCACGTACTAAACGCGATGGCTACAATCCACCCGCCTATTGGGAAAAAATTCCTCCTTTGGTCAAAGATAAAAAAATTGCAGTGGTCGCCAATGGCGAAATTTGGCAAATACAAGATGCACTTTTATGCCAAAAACGCAGTGGTTGTCGTGATTTGATGATTGGTCGTGGCGCCCTTTCACATCCTGATCTCGCAAGAAAAATTAAAGCGCAAGTTAATAACGAAAGCTACAACGAGCTCACTTGGGAGAATATTTTACACCATATTATTCATTCATCTATGCACCAAACAGCTAGCAAAGATAATAAATATTTTGCATCTCGAACAAAGCAATGGCTTGGTTATTTAAAACGCCAATATCCACAAGCTGGGCTATTATTTGATGAAATTCGTCGTTTAAAAGCAAAGGATGAGGTAGCCGAAGTATTAAAGAAATATGCGAAAGCGCCACAATTTGATGCAAATCATAACACCTAAACAAATCTAAATAGATAATAGCAGTATCACTACAAATTAACTTAAGGGTTATACTGCTAATGCACCATCAGCAACGACTAAACGATGAAATAGAAAGTGTTAAAGCAACGATATTAGGTTTGTTGTCACAATCAACTCACCCTACACATCAAAACTTACTCTGCATCCTAACCCAAACATCTAATGAAGAGTGGCTTGATTTAGCCGCTCAACAATTAGGTAATGAGTATAATCCGTTAATTGAACGAATGAACAAGCTTGAAGCAGCAATTAGTCAAATAGATATTGGTCAATATGGCTACTGCTGTGACTGTGAAGAGAAAATATCAGAGCAGCACTTAGAAAGAGACCCTGCTACTCAGCGGTGTGATAAGTGCGCTAAGTAGTAGCGCACTTAAGTTTAAATGAGTAATTGCGGTGCAAAACTAAATGATTGCCCTGGATAAAAAATAATATCCTCAACTAATATTCTCGCATCTTCTTCACTAATATTGAGACGTTTTAGTAAATTTAAGCGCGCTTGCGATAATGTCCACGCGTGGTAATGCACCCCAAGATCAGTTTCCATCATCGCTAAATAGAGCCGCTTATCTGCTGCCGTTAATTGCTTAGTACTAGCAAGTTGAGGTAGTAGCCTATAACCCGTTGACCAATCTAAACCTAATACTTGCGTCTCTTTTAAAAATGTTTCGCTAAGCTGCGATACATCAGACGTACCCACCGTTAATTGCTCGGTTGAGCTTTGCATTGTTTTAAATTTACTATCTATAAGGCTTAGCCACTCAAGCGGCGAAAGTACATCATTTGCAAAATAATTTAGTTTACTTTGGTACCACTGGCTGCCATTAGCAAGACCAGACAACCCAATGCTGCCTCTTGGCTTATACTGCATTAAGTAATTATTTAATACACTCAGAGACTCATTAAGCTCAATAGGTGTGTCAGTACTATTAATTGCTTGCTGCACATAGTGCTTTAAATAATTATGCTCTATTTTATTAAGCTTTAAGTTACTTTTCTCAGCGGCTTGTAGCTGTGATTTAACAAATATCAGCCACTGCTCAATGTTTTTATACTGAGCATCATTTTTAACTATCGAAAGCATGTTTGATAGCACATCAGTGTGTGCAGGCCATGCAAAATAACGCTCTGGAAACCGCTCAGCAATCACCAAATAATTTACTTGATGAGTTTGTGCAGCAGATAACTTCATTTGCATTAGCTGCTGGTAAATAGCGTGGCGACGCGCTAAATATGAATCAGTAAAAGGCAGTTGTTCATTACTGAGCCCTGTACTGTTTAAGTTCTTTTGTGCACTTAAAGCCGTATTAAGTGATATTAACGCGCTTTGTGCCTCTTTATAAGATGAAAACAAATCTGCTGGCTTTGAGCATGATGCTAAAAGCAAACAAAAGAGCAATGGAATAATAGGCGTTTTGTTCATGTTAATTCCAATAAAAAAAGCCCCAATGGGGCTTTTTAAAAATACTAGAGTACATTAAATATTAAATTTTAACACCGTTGCGAGCGGCTTTATCTTTAATATATGTAGCCCAACCTTTTGCAAATCTACGTGTGGTTGGATCGTCCATAGCTTTAGTAATAGCAGCATGTGCTTGCTTATACTTGCCTTGGTAGTAAAACGCTTCAGCTAAATCTGAATATATAGTACCTTTTTTGTCAGAGCCAAGCTCTAACGCTTTGTTCAAACGAACAACGGCAGCACTAAATTTTTCAGATTGTAGAAGTAATGAACCGGCTTTGCGATAAAGCTCAGCATCATTATCAAATTTAGCAGCTTCTTCGTAGTACTTAGCAGCCTTCTCTATATCTTTCGAACGATGGTAGTTACTAGCAATCGCACTCATGTTTTGCTTAGTGCGTTTAACTTTTTCTTCTTTAACGGCCTTTTCAAGCGTTACAGCTGCTTTGTAAGGAATTTCGTTTAAAGAGTAAAAATTAGCTAGAACTTTGTATTCAACTTCGTTTTCAAAGTAACCGTTCTTGTAAGCAACTTCCATAGTTGCTAGGCCTTTTTTGTATTCTTCGGTTTGTAAATAATACTTACCTAAGCCTACCCAAGACTTTTTGTCTTCAGGCCATACACGAACGATTTCTTCAGCAACTTTAACCATATTTTGATATTGCTTTTGCTCAAAATAGGCAGCTAATTTAAGTTGATAAGGAGCTTTATTAGGCTCTTTTGCTAACTTAATTGCTTTGTTTGCCGGCTCGAGAACCTCATTAAACTGTTTAAGCTCATAGCTTGCTTGCGCAATACGAGTGTAAACTTTTGGGTCTTCTTCGCCTGTAAAGTCCATCCAATCAGAATATGCTTGCTTTGCAGCATTGTACTGTTCAGTACCTGCATACATGTCACCTAAGGTTTTTAAACCTTGAGCCTGATCAGCAAAGTTTAATACATCTGGAGCAATCGCTGCTTTCATATACTTAATAGCAACTTTGTACTGCTCTTTTTGAGCATACATGCTGCCTAAGTAACGATTAACAGTTGCTTTGTCAAAGTCGTTAGACGGATCTAACTCTTTTAATAAAGCGATTGCACCATCAACATCATCTTCATTATACAAATCAAACGCTTTAATTACTTTTTTACCAGTACGTTCGCCCATGATTTTAGTTTTTGCTTTCTTACGCTCTTCAATTTTCGCGTAATCTGGCGCCGCTAAAACAGGTGCAGTTAATGCTGCACCTGACACAGACATAAGAATTGCAAGTGCAGTTACTTTAGAAAAATTTCTCATTACTCGCCTCCTTAGTTGCCTTGGTTAAGTTTAAAGTCTAGTTGAACTTGTAAACCAACTTGCTTTTGTGGTTTGCCGTCAATGATCTTAGGACGGTATTTCCACTTGCGCAATGCACGTTTAGCTTCACGGTCAAAGATACGTTTTGGATCTGCGTCGATTACATCAACGTCAATCACACCACCTAACTCATCAATTGTGAATGAAAGTTGAACCCAACCTTCTTTACCATCACGTGCTGCTTGTGTTGGATATTTTGGTTCAATACGAACGATCGGTGTCGCATCACCATCTCGTCCAAATGCACCTGGACCACTCAGTCCACCAGCCGTGCTTCCCACATCGATGCTTGGCATATTAAACGACAAGCTCGTACTTGGGTTGCTGTTTTCCGGCTGTGGCGGCTGCGGTTTAGGCGGCTGCTTTGGCGGTGGCGGAGGCGGAGGCGGTACACGCTTCCTCTCTTGCACCTTAGATTCAGGCGGATTCGTCATAATTTCGACTATGATCTGCTCTTTTTGTTCCGTATTACGGTCAGCCCCACCAGAGATGAGGTATGCCATGAAGTAGAACAAGCCGAAAGTAACTGCCCCACCTGCAATCAGTGAAAACAGAAAACGAATCATTACTGATCTCCAGCTATTGAAATTCTCAGGTTATCACCTGTCGCTTTAATCTGGTCCATCACTTTAACCACTGTGCCATGTTTTGCTTCTTTATCAGCTTGCAAAATTACAACATCTGTAGGTTGTTCTGCTAATAAACTTTCAATTTTTGCTGAAACACGTTCAACATCAACTTGCTGTTTATCAATCCAGATTGCACCGTCATTACGAATAGCAATAAAAATATTAGCATTTTTTTGCTTCGTAGCTTGGGCAGCTTTTGGTTTATTGACCTCGATACCAGCCTCTTTAACGAACGATGTAGTTACGATAAAGAAAATAAGCATGATAAATACGATGTCAAGCATTGGCGTCATATCTACCGCTGCTTCTTCTTCTTCACGAAAACGTTGTTTACGTGCCATATTTAATTCTCTCTCTAGTGATGAGGCATACTATCTACAAGTTTGGCTTTCACCATTCTCGCTCTTGCCTCAAGGCGTGAGCTAAAGAATACCCCAGATAGTGCCGCAACCATTCCAGCCATTGTTGGGATTGTTGCCATTGATATGCCTGATGCCATTAAACGTGCATTACCTGTACCTTGGGTTGCCATGGTTTCAAAAACCGCGATCATACCCGTAACAGTGCCAAGTAAGCCTATTAAAGGACATACAGCTACTAATGTTTTAATCAACAACATACGCTGATCTAATTTTTCAGACGCTTCAGAAATCCATGCTTCACGGATTCTGTGTGCGTACCAAGACGTAGTGTCTTGGCGGGCATCCCACTTGGCTACAATATCCTTCGTTAAACGAGGAAATTCAGCAAGTAGGAACCAATAGCGCTCAATCATTAAAACCCACATAAGAAAGAGTGCTATCGCGACCACGTATAAAACCTGGCCGCCTGTGCCAACAAAATCCCTGATAGATTCCCAGATCTCCATCAGGACTAGCATTAGGCTTTCTCCTTCTCCGCGTGAGTCGCGATGATACCCGCGCTTTGCTCATCAAGGATGTGTAATACCGACTTACTACGACCTGCAACAATAGAGTGAAGTAGGATAAGTGGTAGAGCTGCAATTAGACCTAGCGCTGTAGTTACAAGTGCTAGAGAGATGTTACCAGCCATGATCTTCGGATCGCCCGTACCGAACAATGTGATTGTTTGGAACGTTAGGATCATACCGATTACCGTACCTAGTAGACCTAGTAATGGTGCGATAGCAGCAAGGATCTTGATGATGTTAATACCCGCTTCGATGCGTGGCGTTTCACGAAGAATCGCTTCATCGAGTTTAAGCTCAAGGTTTTCAACATCTTGGTTTTTGTTGTCAGAGTACACTTTAAGAATACGACCCAGTGGGTTATTTGTATTCGGTGTAGACAAGTTCTTAAGCTGACCTTTGATCTTAGAAGTAGTAAGCGCTAAATCAACGAAACGTACTAAGAAGATTAAAAGACCTACAACAAGTAATACTGTGATGATGTAACCAACTTCAGCACCTTGCTCGTAGTACTCCATAAGAGACTTTTTCTGAGTGTTAATACGTAAAATTGCACCACGTGTAGGATCCACGTATACGCCAGCGTAGTTATCAGCTGAAGTACCTTCTAAATCAGAAATACCTTTAAGGATATAGCTGTCAGGTTGCTTACCTAGAGGCTGAATAGATTTAGTCTCTGGTGAGTAGATTAAGTATCCGTCGTCTGTAACTAAGTTGAAGTTACCGATACGTGTTACTTTTTTCATAGACGGGTTACCGTCAAGACCAGCAACTTCAGTTTCAAACGTTGAAACTTTTGCTGATTCAGTCATTTCTGTTTGAAGTGAAATCCAAAGTTCTTCTAATTCACGAACAGTTGGAAGTTCTTTAGCTGCTGCTAATGAACGAAGTACTTCAGCACGACCTGGTTTTTCAGCACTTACTAAAGATGCTTCAATTGAACCAATCGCATCTGCTGCTGCACGACGAACAACACCAAACATTTCACCTAACGTACCTTGAGCGTTTTGAAGAGCTTGCTCTTTTTCCGCTAAAGTATTTTCGTTTTGTGCATATTCTTTGCTAAGACGATCACCACGTGCTTTTTCAGCAGCTAGTTGGCTTTTCGCTTTGTTAAGTAACGCTTGCTTATCAGCACGATCTGACAAGAACTCTTGTTCACGTTGCTTATTGATTTTTCCTTCAGAGATACGCTCTTGCTTTACTTGCTCAAGAATTTTATCTAAAGCGTCAGTATTTGCATGTGCATTAAGCGCGGTACCGGCAGAAACAGACAGTACTGCTGCAACAGCAAAACCTTTAAATAGTTTCTTCATTATTGATTACTCCGCGCCAAAAATTGGTAGTTTAACAAGTTCTAGTGTCGCTTGCTTACGTGCCATACGGATCACTTCTTTAACAGGTTTTAGGTATTCTTCACCTAATTCTTTCCACTGTTTAGTGTTGTTATCCCACACCCAAGCGTGTTTTAGATCGAATGATTGCGCTACGTAAGTAATACGACCTAAACGACCGATATCAACGTTAATGCTACGACCATCAACATCTAAAGTACCTTGAGAAGCAGTTACAGCTGAGCTGTATGCTGTTTCAACAGTGTATGCTTCAAGAACCTGACGGAACTTTTCAGACGTTGTTACAGATGCAGATGCCATGATCTCACGTAATCTTTCAACGCGTCCAAGACGAGTTTCAAGGTTAAATGGAACGTCCGCTTTGATGAATTGCTCAAGCGTATCGATCATGCGATACATCAAAGGCACAACGTTTTGTTTAGTGTTATCGATAGTCGCGATTTGACGATCGAACGATGCGATAGACGCGTTTTGGTCTGCGACCAAACGTGCTACGTGATCGTTGTACACTTTCATAAGTTCAGTCTCATCAACGATGCTACGGTACTCAGCGATTAGCTCCTGAGTTTGACCATATACATTGTCAATTTTAGTTTGAGACTTAACCGCAGCCTTTTGAATTGTTTGACCTGCTTTTTGCACGTCATTCAAAGGATCTGCAATCACATTGCTGCTTGCAAATGCAAAAGCGCCAACCAACGCAGTTGCTACAAGACTCTTTCTGATTTTAACAGACATAGTTCCCAACCAATTAAGTAATGTTACTTTTATAATTTAATTATCAACCCGCTATGGGGAAGACAACCCTGATATCTTTTAATAGATATCAACTTACCAATAATGCTAAATGCATCATGTCATGTCAACTTCATGTTTAGCATAACCTATAAATAAATCAGCTTGTTTGTAAGATATTTACTGGGCTTGAACAAAAAAATTAACATTATTATAACTAACGTGATAAACACAATTTCTGTAAGCCCTGATATAGTAAGAATAACGATAACCACCACTGTTAATGTAAACAAAAATATAACATTTAAAATTAACTTAATCGTTGCTGAAAAAAATTAAAAATAAGCTAATTTTCTGTCCCGAATATTCATTTCGAAGGTTTTTTAACGCTTTTTACACAAAAAATACAGCTAATCGTTATTATTAGGTTATTCATCGCATAATAATAATGACGTGCAGATTTAATAAAAAGCAATACAAAGGAGGGGAAGATGATTACAAAAAATCATTTTTATTAACACCTGTGTTTTTTATCTTTATTGGCCTAAAGGTCTTATCTATTTTTAATATTTTTCCAAGCCCCAATCTCAACCTTAAGCAGTTGTATCATCCCTGAAGGATTAGAGTCAGATAGACTAATCGTAAGGTTAAATAAAGAATCTTTAATGCCCGATAGAATATTTAAATCATCAAGGTTTAAATTAAATAGATAGATAGATAGATAGATAGATAGATAGATAGATAGATAGAAGTTTAACTGAAGAAAGGTATAAAAAAGGAATGGTTTAGAAAGTTCAATAAGTTGTGCAGATTTTAATAAATTATGGTGAAACAGGTTAGTGCTTCACCACGATGAACTTAGGTTCACATAATAAATTATGCTACTTCTACGTTCTCAGCTTCTGGGCCTTTTTGACCTTGCTTGATGCTGAAAGTCACTGCTTGACCTTCGCTAAGAGTGCGAAAACCAGAACCAGTGATTGCGCTGAAATGTACAAACACGTCAGGACCATTTTCTTGTTCAATGAAACCAAAGCCTTTAGCTTCGTTGAAAAATTTTACTTTACCAGTAACCGACATACTAAATTTTCCTGTAAGTCAATAATTAAAATTCAGCCATATTATTATGGCAATATCCTCCCTGAGTCAATGCCCAAAAAACTGGAGGTGATAGTACAGGAAGAAGTAATAACCAAACCGGTAACCTTAAACGCAGCACAATACCGTAATTCAATACGCAAAAACTCAAAGCCAATTAAGGTTAACACATTAATATTTTTTTAGCTCTATTAATTGGGATTTATTTTTGAAGATTCATCGATTTATTACTTTCTTTGTAAGTTTCTAATTTTTAACGGGATAAACAGTTCATAATTTGTGTTTTTTATAAACAGAGTGTATTTTTTTAAAATATGGCCGATCTGCACAGCTTTTTGCTAACTTAAAATAAAAAAACCACCTTAGTTTTAGGTGGTTTTAAATTCTAATTATTTAACTTGCCAGTCAATAACACTATCTGCTTTGATTGGTACAACTTCTGAGTCCCCTAGCGAATAACTTGCTGGCACTGTCCAAGGTGCTTTCTCTAAGGTAATAGTGTCTTTATTACGCGCTAGACCATAAAAATCTGGGCCGAAGTGACTTGCAAAGCCCTCTAACTTATCAAGCGCCCCAGCCTCTTCAAAAGCTTCAGCATAAAGTTCAATAGCTGCGTGCGCAGTATAAGCACCCGCACAGCCACATGCTGCCTCTTTTTTGTCTTTGTAATGCGGGGCTGAATCCGTGCCTAAAAAGAATTTTTTACTACCACTTGTAGCTGCCGCCATGAGCGCTTGTTGATGAATATTACGCTTTAATATAGGTAAGCAATAATAATGTGGGCGTATACCCCCTGCTAGCATATGGTTGCGGTTATATAACAAATGATGCGCAGTAATTGTAGCTGCTACATTAGCCGAAGCATTTTCAACAAACTCTACCGCATCTTTTGTTGTTATATGTTCAAGGACAATTTTAAGCTCAGGAAAATCTGCGACAACGTCGCCTAAAATAGTATCTAAAAACACTTTTTCACGATCGAATATATCAATAGAAGAGTCAGTAACTTCACCATGTACGAGTAAAAGCATGCCAACTTCTTGCATTGCTTTTAATACTGGATAAATATTTTTTACTGATGTTACACCAGAATCTGAGTTAGTTGTTGCGCCCGCTGGGTAGAGTTTAGCTGCAAAAATTTTACCTGTCGCTTTTGCTTTTTTTATTTCATCAGGCGTCGTTTTGTCGGTAAGGTAAAGCACCATTAAAGGTTCAAACTGCCCTTGAGGTTTTGCAGCCATAATTCGCTCTCGATACGATAATGCGGTTTCTGTACACGTTGCTGGCGGAACTAAATTTGGCATAATAATCGCGCGGCCCATATAACGGCTAATATCACGCACCGTATCTTTTAACTGATCTCCATCACGTAAATGAACATGCCAATCATCGGGTCTAGTAATCGTTAAAGTTGTCATTTTGCTCGTCATCGTAAAGTCCTAATGCTTAAGTTAACTGATCATAGGCATATGGTGATTTCGAGTAAAGGGCTTATTAGAAATAATCCTCAGATACTACATATAAAGTTAACTTTACACTTGATGATTCTCATTTACCGTTTTATTTTGTAGAAACGTTAATATTAGGTTAACGTATGTACCTTTAATAATAATTATAAGGCCTCCCAAAGCTGCCTATGTCGAATACTATCGATACCACTAAAGCGCTCGAAACTAAAACGGATCAATTGAGTATAATTAATCAGTTCTCATCAAGTTTATTGCAACTGAATACGTTAGAAACGCTTTTTAGTTACGTCACCACACAAGTTGTTAATCGACTTGGGTTTGTAGATTGTGTTATCTACTTAGCAGATGACAGTCAGTCTTTGCTAAATCAAGTAGCTTCTATGGGTATTAAAAACGGGCATATCAGTTATCAATCTGAGCGAAAAATCATTCGCTTTAGCGAAGGCATTACAGGTTATGCAGCATCCACAGGGCAAGCTTTAATAATTGGCGATGTAACTAAAGACAACCGTTATATAGCTGATGAGCGCCCGGCTCAATCAGAAATATGCGTACCCTTGATATACAAAGATCGTGTCCTAGGGGTTATAGACTGTGAGCACCCAATAAAAAATTACTTTACTAGTTCACATTTAGAGATTTTAACCACCGTAGCTCACTTACTAAGTGCAAAAATCAATCAAGTGAATACCGTTAATAGTTTGCAAGACACTGTTATGCAGCTAAACAATGCACAAAAATTAGAAAGCAGCCTATTGCAAATAGCTAATTTAACTTATAAAGCACAAAATTTAGACACCTTCTTTCAATCTTTGCATGCGATTATTGACAGCTTATTGACTGCGAGTAACTTTTTTATTGCGCTGTACGACAAAAAAGAAGACGCGCTCGACTTTGTTTATACTGTTGAAGGCGGTGTACAAACAAATACCCACAAAGTTATTTCAAAAGAGCAACTAAAAGAAACAGCCTCTTACTATTTGCTGATTAATGAACGCCCACTGTTACTCAATAAACAGCAATACTTTGAACATATTGCACAAGGTCATTTTAAGCTAGTAGGTGAACAAGCGGATTCATGGCTAGGCGTGCCTTTTAAAGTTAATGAGCGCATGAGTGGCGTTATTGTCGTGCAAAGCTATGACAATCAACATTATTACAATGAACATGATAGCTCGTTGCTAACCTATGTAAGTCGACAAATAAGCATGGTTATAGATAGGCATTTAGCTCGTCAAGAGCTTGAGCACAAAGCGCTGCACGATGAGCTAACTGGGCTTGCAAACCGTTCGCTGTTAATAGAAAGGATGAAGCATGCAATTTTACGCCTAAATCGCGCAAAAAAAGGCACATTTCATGCCCTGCTCTATCTGGATTTTGACCGCTTTAAAAGTATTAATGATTCATTAGGCCATGAAGTAGGCGATCACTTTTTAATTGCTATATGTAAGCTTATTACTGAAACCGTTCGCAATACCGATACTTTCTCTCGCTTAGGTGGCGATGAGTTTGCTATTTTCATGGAAAATCTTAGTCATCGTGATCAAGTAAACGTTGCCCTGACTCGTATTAAAACGGCACTATCTGAACCCGTTAATATTGATGGCCATTTACTGCAGCCGTCCACCAGCATTGGCGTAGCATTTAGTGACAACGTAAATGATGAAGCATTTGTATTATTACAACAATCCGATGCGGCTATGTATGAGGCAAAATCATCAGGACGTGGTCAAGTTAAATTTTTTAATAATGTGATGCGTAATAAGCTAAAAACGCATGCAGATCTTGAAAACGACTTACAGCACGGTATTGAGCATAATGAATTTGAACTGTATTTTCAGCCTATATTTACTATTAACAGTAGTGAAGTTATAGGGTTTGAAGCTCTCGTACGTTGGCATCATCCAAAGAAAGGGTTTGTATCACCGAGCGACTTTATTCCAATTGCAGAAAAGACCGGGCAAATTATTAACTTAGACTTGCATTTACTCGACCTCGCAGCGCAACATATTGCTTTGTGGCAACAACAAGGTCATCGCTTTATACGTGTCACGGTTAATGTATCGTCTCGACACTTTGCCAGCTTAGAGTTTGTAGAGCAGCTCCATGAAATTTATAAAAAACACCAACTACCATTAGGCTCATTGTGTCTTGAGATAACAGAGTCGGGGTTAATTGAAAATTTAGAATTAGCGACGCAAATTATACAAGGATTATCGCCTTTAAAAGTGTTGCTTTGCCTAGACGATTTTGGCACTGGCTACTCTGCCTTAGGTTACTTGCATCAACTGCCTATTCATGTGCTAAAAATTGATAAAAGCTTTATTGATAATTTAAAAACTACTGCCAACCCGTTAATAGATGCTATTTTAACCTTAGCTATTTCTTTAGATCTTATTGTTATAGCCGAGGGAATAGAAACTGCTGAACAACTTACTATTTTACAAAAAACCCAATGTGATTACGGGCAAGGCTTTTTAAAATCAAAACCGGTTACAGCAAAAGAGGCTATTTCACTAATACACACCCCTCTTTAAGAAGCTAAGCACAGCTGGAATTTACAACCTCAAGTATTCAGGATTAAACTGACCGCTGTGCTTACTCGCTTTAATACTCTTAAATAATTTAACCCAGTTTGTAAGAGCATACCAATTAAGCCTTGATGCTAACCTTAACAACATGTTTTACAACAACATAGTAATTGTTAAAAACATAACTTATTCCATAACCAAACTCACCCTACTCTGTTTTTAATTTCTGTTTAACTATTAAACCTAATTTATGTAATTCACCGATATAAAAATTCATTACAAATTTTTAGATAACATTAGGACCTATTGATTTCACAATCATCGACAAGCCCCCATTTAACACCTTATTTAACATGAGCTAAATTCAACAACAAAAAAATAACAAAAGATCATCTGACTGTGTAAAGTTAATAAATTTAATGTTTGTAGTAAAAAACACACCAAACCTCATTATTATAGCCATCTAGACGTTGAAACGATTTTTATATAGGCGTAGTATGTAGTTAATCTAAGCAATACTCACCATAGCCATGAGATTTATTAAAGATGATTGACATTAAACACCTGAAAACTATAGCGACCCTCAAAGAAACGGGATCGTTAGTTAATACAGCCCGCGAGCTATTTTTAACTCAGTCAGCTTTATCACATCAAATCAAGGACTTAGAAAATAAATTAGACTGTCAGTTGTTCGAGCGAAAAACTCAACCCGTCCGATTTACACCTCAAGGTATGTTGTTACTTGAATTGGCACACGACATATTACCTAAATTAGAAGCAACTAAATGCCGATTAAAAGAAAGTTTAAATCAGCCAATATCACAGTTGCGTCTAAGCGTAGAATGTCATGCCTGTTTTCATTGGTTGTTGCCTACTATTAAAGAGTTTAATAATTTTTGGCCTGACATAAAGATTGATTACGAGCGTGGTTTTAGCTATGACGCCATCCCAGACTTATTAAATGATGAATTAGACCTAGTGCTTACATCAGATGTGCGTGAACCCGACAAACTAGAATACGCCCACCTATTTGACTTTAAACTTAAGCTAATAGTGGCGCCGGATCATGACTTAGCTAAAAAAGCCTACGTAACTGCGCTTGATTTAAAAAACGAAACTATTATTTCTTACCCTATTCCGCGTGAGCGCCAAGATATATTTAAGCATTTTATTCAAAATGCGCGTTTTGATGGCACGCTTAAAACAGTTGATCAAGGTTTACTTATATTTCAATTAGTCAGTGCAGGTATGGGGGTAGCGGCCCTACCCGACTGGCTAGTTACCCCTTATGAAAGCCAGGGGTTAATTAAGTCAATTCCATTGGGCGCGCTTGGTTTAACCCGCCCGATGTACTTAGCGATGAAAAAAGAGATGAAAGACAACCCTGTTTACCGTCACTTTTTAAACACCTGTAAATTAAATAACGGTCGATAAATCTTAAGCTTATGAGTAACATATTGGTAAATATATTCAACCGTGTTACTCATTATGTTTGAACTTAAAAAAATACTGGGCGGCTTACTTATGCCGTTACCATTACTGGGCTTGCTCAGTCTAATACTACTTATTTTTGCACTCAAACAACGAAAGCTTGTTATTACCTTATCTTTTTTGAGTCTCGCAACCTTACTACTTGCCAGCACGCCTTGGTTTGCCAACTTATTGATTAAACATAATCAACCTACTTCATTGGCTTTTAATTTCCTTAAGCACCCCAAAATAGACAAAATTGTGGTGCTTGGCTGTGATATAAACCCTAACCCGGCACTCAGCGCTAATAGTCAGCTAGGAAATTGTGCATTAACACGTTTAGTGGAAGGCATTAGGCTCACAAATATATATCCGCGAGCTCAGCTAATTGTATCGGGTGGGGGTTATGAAAAAATCACCAACAGCGCACTCATGTATAAAACGGCAATTAGCTTGGGTATTAATAAAAATCGTATTGTACAAAATCCAAACGCAATGGACACAGCGCAAGAAGCCGCATTTTTAGCCTCAAAACTTGTCGACTATAATACCGCTTTAGTTACTTCTGTAAGCCATATGCCCAGAGCAATAAATTTATTTAATGCACAAGGTATCACTGTGATCCCTGCAGCAACTGACTACCACAACTTTGCCGCTTACCCGTGGTACAAGCAACTCATACCCAACGTAAAAGCATTATTAGTGGTAACTCAATTTGCCCATGAAGTTGTCGGTGATGCATGGATAAAAATACGTCGTACAATAAATCCGGAAGCTCTTTGATTTATTAAATCTTTATTTAGCTAAATATATTACCCCCTGAAAAACTGCGGTGATTAGTTTATTAACAGGGGGTATTAAAAAATAAAAAACACTATTAGCTATAAACAAATCTATATTTGTTATTGTTGATGGGTTTTAACCTCTGCAGCTTGGTTCCAAAGACGATACAGTGTGAGCAAGAATACACAAAGAAATAATAAGCTGAGGGCTGTTAGGTTCTCAACCCCAAAAGAATCAAAGGTAGCGCCAAAAGTAAAGCCTCCACCAACTAAAACAACGACCCAAGCCAGTGCAGAGCATGTATTTAATAGGCTAAAACGGCGCCAACTAATCGAGGTGAGCCCAATCGGTAGAGCACCAATAGTACGAAGCCCTTTTGGATACCGATATAAAAAAATGTAGGCAGTGCCATAACGATTTGCAAGCTCAGAGGCTGTTTTAAATAACCGACCTAGTCGGTTTGGCTTTTCAAGCCATGTAGTGCCATATGTTCTTGCGAGAGCAAATCGTAATTCATCCCCCAAATATCCGCCCATAAAAGCTACCAGAGCAACATAGCCAACATCAAGTGCACCGGTATGTGCAGCATAGCCTGCAAATAAGGGTAACCACCCACTTTTTAAAGCACAATAGCCAAAAAGTAACAGATAAACCAACAACCCATATTGCTGTATTAAAGCTAACATGCCTTCCATTTTATACCTTTATTTTGGATTGCCTGGCGGCGAGAAAATAACATTTTAATTTAAACGGGATAATTGCAGCGAAAGATCTGTTATGTACCAATGTAATAGAAGCTTCCTGTGGTTTGATAAAGTAGTTAGTTTTTTTGAAGATTTTAAATAACCTACTCAGGATAAATGATGAGTAGGTTACATTAATGACATTGCTTTTACGGCAAGCGTTTACACTGGGTTATCTATATCAATAAATGTTACGTCAAAACTATATTGCTCTGCGAGAAGCTCTCCCAGCGCTTTAATACCGTATCGCTCGGTGGCATGGTGACCTGCAGCAAAAAAGTCGATATTTTGTTCGCGTGAACTGTGAATAGTTTGCTCTGATGCCTCACCGGTTAAGTAAGCATCTAACCCCTGCTCGGCTGCTAAGTCAATATACCCTTGCCCACCACCAGTGCACAGCGCAATGGTTTCAATTTTATCATTACGCACTAAGCTTTTTAGTGGCTCGCGATTGAGTACTTGGCCTATTTTTTTAGCAAATTCGCACCCCGTTATCGGCGTTTTTAACCGCCCTCTCATTGCGACACTGTTATTGACTGGCTCTAAGCCTGCTTCGATCTCAATATCAAGTAATTTCGCTAGCTGAGCGTTGTTGCCAATTTCAGGGTGAATATCTAAAGGTAAATGATAGGCAAATAAATTGATGTCGTTAGCTAAAAGCGCAGCCACACGACGTTTTTTCATGCCAGTGATTGGTTGCGACTCACCTTTCCAAAAGTAGCCATGGTGTACCAAAATAGCATCGGCATTTTTTTCAATGGCGGCATCAATAAGTGCTTGGCTTGCTGTAACACCGGTTACTATGGTGCGTATCTCATCTTTACCTTCTACCTGAAGTCCGTTTGGACAAAAATCGTTAATGGTTTCTGGTTTCAATAACGTGTTTAACAGTTGATTAAATTCTCTACGTTGCATACTACTTACCTTACTTTGCACTGAATTTTGTACAAATTTTGGCGGTTATGCGCTAAAAATGAAAGGAAAATCGCAAAAAATTGAAAAACAGTTCTAAAATAGGTATAAATACCTCTTCTTTATCTGTGAAAACAACGTATAGGGTCTCTGATGAGCAAACTAGACAAAACAGAAGTGTTATCTGCCTTTGAAGCTGCATATGAAGCTGCCAACGGTAAAAAACCTGAAATAACAACTAAACCTGGCTGGTACAGCGTTGATGGCGGCAAGAATATGCGCCTAGCTGATGTAGCAGAGCTGACTAAAGAATTAAGCTCTGGAAAGTCTACAAAAAAAGCTACAGTAAAAGCACCTGCTAAAAAAACTAAAAAAGCTGCTCCTGTAAAAGCACAGAAAAAAGCGCCTTTCACCGTGATCACTGAGAACGAAGAAGGTTACACAGCAGAAGAGCTTTGGATAGTAGAGCTTGCTCGTAAAGATCACGACTGTCGCCTACCGCGCGGTGTAGTGTAATTTACTGAGAGCTCAGTTTAAAAGAAACCGCGTTAAGCGGTTTTTTTATGTTTAGTTTCTATCAATAGCTGCAAAAACCAGGTCGCAACTAAACCACACAACACAATAAACACTGTCCCCGCAAGTACTGGCATTATTAAAAAATCCCAACTTTGGCTAGACTCTATGATTAAGATAGGGTTTGCACCGTCAGCAGGATGTATTGTTTTAGTGATCATCATCAAAGTTATAGCAATACCCACAGCCAGCCCAATCATAATCGCACTATCAGCACTATAATAGCTAAAAACAATCCCAATCATTGCGGTCAGCATATGCCCCCCTATTACGTTTTTTGGCTTAGCTAATGGGCTCTGTGGTACGCCAAAAACAAGTACAGCTGTTGCGCCGAATGGCGCCATTAACCAAATACCGTAATCACCCATATAATTTAGCCACGCCAAAAAACCCAAAACAAAAGTAGAAAAAACACCTGCGATTAATGCCGACTTTATTTGCTCACTATGCATATTACCTCCTCAAAAGTAGACAGACTTGTCTACATCTGCAATATAGACAAGTCGGTCTACCTATGTCAAGCTGTGTTTTTACTGCTCAAATTTGGAATATCATGGATAAACAACAACAAATAATCAGTACGGCACTGAGCCTTTTTTATAAAAAGGGTATACACGCTGTTGGTATTAATGAAATTTTAGCTGTATCCGGCATTGCAAAAAAACCTTATACAAGCACTTTGAAAGCAAAGATGCGCTTATTTGTGCATGCCTAGTCGCACGTGACATGCGCTTTAACGCTTGGCTGAAAAAAATATGTCTCCAGCCAAGTGCTATATTAGTCGCGCAAGCAATTTTTTTCGGACTGAAAAAGTGGATTAATAATGAGGTTTCAGAGTTAGGTAACTTTAATGGCTGTTTTTTTATTAATACTGCAGCTGAATACCCTACAGAGAATGACCCTATTGCCAAACTTTGCAAACAGCATAAGCAAACGAACTTTGAGATTATACTGTCAGCTCTTTTAGAAACCCCTGAATTTGCTCACAATAGAGAAAAAGCAATTGAAGCCGCACACCATTTACTCATTTTAAAAGAAGGGTTTATAAGTAGAGCAAAAGTGATGCATGATATATCAGTAGCTCCACCTAGTGATAATGTTTTAAAAGCGATAGTAGCAGTTGGTTAAATAAGTAAATACAATATAAAAAAAGCGGCTAAATAGCCGCTTTTTTACCAGTAAGCCTATATATTATTCAAAAAATAATGGGGCACGTTGTTTTTTACCAACTTCGTTCATCGTTGCTGCGTCGAACAAACGACCATTGATCATGGTGTAATCAATTTTGTCTGAATCACGAATGTTTTCCAGTGGGTCGCCATCAATAACCATTAAATCTGCCAGCTTACCAACCTCTAATGAGCCTACGTTTTTATCTAAACCTAGGTATTTAGCAGGATCCAGCGTTGATGCTCGAATAGCCTCAAGCGGCGTCATACCACCTTGGGCAAACATCCACATTTCCCAGTGCGCGCCTAAACCTTCACGCTGACCATGTGCTCCTAAATTAACCAGTACACCTAAATCTTGTAGTTCAGCTGCCACCCGCGCATTGTTAAAGTGGTTATAGTGATGATCGGGCGCTTTAACACGACGCATTGAGCGTGGTAGTAATTGGTTTTTAGGCACAAATTTGCTCAATCGAGGATGATTCCACACATCAGTTTTATCGTACCAGTAGTTTTCACCCCAAATACCGCCATAGGCAACCACCAAAGTAGGTGTATAACCTACATCACTTTGTGACCACAACTGCTTAATATCATCATAAATATGTTCAACCGGAATGGAATGCTCAACCCCTGTATGCCCATCAACCACCATACTCAAGTTATGTTGTAATAATGAGCCCCCCTCGGGTACGACCATCATTTCAAGTTCACGACCAGCCTCAATCACCTGCTGACGCTGCTCTCTGCGAGGTTGGTTATAAGACTTAACACTAAACGCCCCTACTTTTTTCAAGCGCTCTAAATGAAATTTAGCATCATCTAATGAATCAATATGCGAAGTATAACCAGGCATATTCGCGCCATATAAAATAGTACCAGTGGAGAAAATACGCGGGCCGACAATCATACCGGCTTTTTGCATTTCACTGGCAGTGAATATTTCAGTGGTGTCGTTTGATGGATCGTGGATGGTGGTAACACCCAGCGCAAGGCCTGCAAAATTTTTCCAGTTTTGTTGTGGGATAATTTCATCGCTTGCTTGTGAGCCATGCGCATGCGCATCAACCATACCAGGCATAATTGTTTTGCCTGTTACATCAACAACCTTAGCATTTTTTGGAATGCTAATATCTGCAGCAGAGCCAATAGCTTTGATATGCTTACCATCGGTAACAATAACGCCATTTTCAATGACCTTTTCGCCGTCCATGGTAATAATTTTTGCGCCAGTTAAGGCAATCATGCCTTCTGGTTCAGCCATTTTTTTACTAAAACCAATGTTAGTCCCGCTTTTGACTTTAACGTCTTGGTCATCGGCTTTATTAATAGCAAACATTCCCTCTAAACTGGCATGGTATAGCTCAGGGCCAAGTGTCCAATAGAGTTTATTGCTGTTGGCACTCCAGCTAATATTTTCACCGGCACGAACAGATAATTGCTCAATTGGAAATTGGCTGTCTTTAGGCCCAATATTAATGGTTTTACCACGCTCAACAAACGGTGTTACAAACACTTTAAAGCGCTCTGCAAATGCTAAGTACCCACCATCAGGTGAGACCCTAAATTCAGTGGCATGCTCTGATTCATAGAGTTTGCGCACTTTTTTACTTTCAAGCTCAACCACACTCAACGTCGGTTTAGGCCATGGGCTCATAATATAAACACGATCGTTGGCACTGCCAAACTGCGGTTGGTAGCCACTTTTAGAAATTAGTTCACTCTTACCGCCTTTAGCACTGACACTATAAACTCCTGGATGCAGTGACCATTTAGGATTTAAAATGCTGCCGCCGCTGGCTTTACGATATACCACTGTTTTGCCATCTGGACTAAAGGTAGGCTCTACATATTTACCCGGTTCGTCGGTAATCGTATCGCCGCGACCACTTCGAGCAGAAACAACGCGCACTGTGCCTTGTTCATTATCGTCCCACGTGGTGTAGACAATTTTTTTACCATCACGAGAGTACTGTGGAAATAACTCATAATGATCGGTTTGCTTAGTTAAACGTTTGATTTTTCCTGAGTCTAAATCGCGTTTATAAATATGACCCAGTGCTTCAAACAATGCTGTTTCACCATCTGGGCTAATTTGTACATTTCGCAGCATTTTTACATCAAATTCTTCAGTATCGATATTTTGAGTAAAACGCACTGCTTTTTGAATTTTTTTCGTGGTATCTACTTTGAATGCAATATCGCTGACAGATTTATCATCGACATTGAGTTTATGAATGGTGCCACCAGCCCAAAATACTAGCTCTTCGTTATTAGGTGTCCACGCAATTGTTGGGTATACCCCATGAATAGCCCACGTTTCTTGCATATCGCGCTCTAGCTTGTCATATAGCTTGGTATGCTCACCACTGGTTAAGTCGTATAAGTACAAGCTAGTTTGAAAGTCATCGCGCTTTATATAGGCAAGTTTTTTACCATCAGGTGACGGTGTCGGTCTTATTGCCCCACCCATACCACTAATAATCGTTTCTATTTCACCCGTTTCGCGATCATAACGCTTAATTTTATAAATACCCGCAACCGAGTCTTTTGAATAATGAAAGGTTTTACCTGGGGTTGCATCATGAGAAAAATAAACATAACGACCATCAGGTGAAAACATCGGCTCGCCTAAATCTTTTTGATCGTTTTCACGTTTAGTCAGTTGAACCCCTTTACCACCCGCTTTATGATAAAGCCAAACTTCACCCGCGCCTAAAGAGCGACTGGCGGTAAAGTGCTTACGCGCAACTAAATAATCGCCATCAGGGCTCCATGCCGGGCTATTAAGTAAACGAAACGTTTCATCCGTTACTGCGGTTTGGTTCTCGCCATTAACGTCCATAACCCAAATATTATCACCGCCACCTTGGTCTGAGGTAAAAGCAATGTGCTTGCCATCGGGGCTAAAACGCGGCTGCATTTGCCATGCGATATCTGAGGTGATTTGAGTGGCTTTACCACCACTCATTGGCATAGTGTAAATATCGCCCAGTAAGTCAAATACTAAGGTTTCTCCATCAGGGCTTATATCTATATTCATCCATGTGCCTTGCTCTACACTAATAGAAGCATCTACAAATTGCCCTTTTGGTGAATCAACTTGCCATTTTGTTTCATCTGTTTGCTCTGCGTGTACTTGGCCTAATGCCAATGAAACCGATAACGCAAGCGCTGTTTGCAGCATTTTTTTCATGCTTATCTCACTTATTATTGTTGCTGTGTGTTGCTCTATTACATGATTGCAACAAAAACGCTAGCAAGTTACCAGCGTAATAGGATGAAGTGCATAAAATTAATGCCAAACAATAGGGTCAAATTGATAAAAATCCACCAGCAGACGGTAAATCTCAGGGTCTTCACGGCGTAAATCCGCTGGTTTCTCTAAAAATGTTTCGGTGATCACCGCAAAAAATTCAGCTTCGTTTGTAGCTCCGTAACTATGAATAACATGTGGCATACTATAGGCTACGTGCGTTTTTAACTGCGAAAATGCTCGGCTAAATACCTTGCCCCATTGTTGATATTGGGCCTGCGATGACAGCAGTGGCGTGCCGGTGGTTTTACCGGTTTCTTGATCAAGTTGATGCGCAAACTCATGAAACACTAAATTGTGCCCGTCACTGGGTAAGCGGTTTCCCTCAAGTACATCATGCCAGCTTAGCACCAATGTGCCTCCAGGCTACGACTCACCTTGCCTTACGGTGTTATGAAAACTAACAAGTCCAGCGTTATCGCGACTTTCTTGAGGCGCGTAGTACGCACTGGGATAGAGTAAAATTTCTTTCACGTTTTTATACAAAGGCCAGGGTTTATTTAGTACCAGCAGGCAAGCATCGGCGGCAATAATGAGTTTCATTGCTTCAGTTAGTTGCAACCCATCACAGCCAACAAAGCGCTTTTCATTTAAAAACCACACAATATGAGATGCTAACTTGGCTCGATCTGCATCAGTCATTTTGTGATAGATTGGCATAGCCCGCAGTAACAGCGCATGCTGTTGTGGGCTTAAAGATAAATTACTGTATTTACGGTGCCACAGAGTATTTTGAATATCAGGCCAGCGCCAAAAAATAACGACAAACGCAAAAAGTAAGAAAATCAATAATCCGTTTACCATTTAATAGCCCAATAATTATCTATACAGTATTAATTGGTCCATAAAACTAGAATTCAATTATTTAACACTAAATAAAAAGCCACACATCTGTTAGAGCGTGGCCTTTACTTTAGCTAGTTGACTGTTTATTTGTAATCGTTCTAACGATACAGAGGCTGCCATGCACATGTACGATAGCCATATCGTTCAAAATAGAAACGATTACAGTTGGTATCATAATTACTTGAGCCAACATCTATGCGATGTTCACTTATATATTTATTATGCAGAGAAACCTGTTGCCCATTATACAATAAAGTAAAATGAACATGAGGACCTGATGATTGGCCGCCCTCACACAAGGCTTGATTATAATTATTGGCATAGCGACCTAACCATGCACCAGGTTGAACATAGTCACCATTGCTATATTGAAGGTTTGACATATGGTAGTAGTTGGTTGAATAGCCACTGGTGTGTGTAACTCGAATATTGCAGGAAGAAAAGCGAGTTACCGTTCCGCCATGTGCAGCTTGAACAAAGGGAGTATTAGCGCCCCAGCCACCAGAGCCATTGTTAAAATCAAGTGATGAGTATGGGTAGCCAGAGCCCGTATTTGAGTGAGCACCACCACTGTACCAATAGCCAGACGGCCATGGTAAATTCATTTCAAAACTAGCCGCTAAAAGTTGTTTTGCATTATTTTTATCTACACTATTCAATGAACGTTGCAATTGACTAGTGTGACTAGGAAATACACGGTCAAACGTAGCTAAAAACTCAGTCAAAGTCTGTCGATTATTTTTAGAGTTTGATGCCAGTTTATTACTATCTGCAAACAGACTTACTAGAGCCGCAGTTGCAGCTGTACTACTCGTAGTTTGGATTCCCTGATTTCGTTTTTTTAACTTATCTTGTGTCTCTTGCCACTGCTTATAAGCATAAAAGCGTTGGCTTAATTTCATCACTACGTCTTTTACTTGCGCATCAAAACCACGCTTGTCTGTTATACCAGCTAAAGGATTCTTAATATCAGCATTTGGGTTTGAAAGTAAGCCACTTTGTTGCTCTATCAGCGCTAAAATTACTTTTGGATTAATACTGGTATAACCTGCCCAGTGTAAAATGAGCTCTTTTTTATCTTTAACTGCTGACGCATGTAAAGAAAAAAGTTATCCCAATCTTCGTTTAATAATGAGTCATTGAACACAAATTGCGTATCATCAATAGTCAGCAAAGAGTTAAGCTTTAGTGATGCTAAAGACTGTTTAGTAAACAAAAAGTCATCGTGCTTATCGCCTTCTGCTAATACCACGGTTGAGGCTCCGAGAAGACTTGCGAATGTAATATTAATTATCTTGTTTTTCATCTTATATTCCTTAAGTAAAAAGCAAAAAAACCCTTACCGGGTACATAAGGTATAGCACCCAAGATAATATAAAGTTAATTTATATTACTTATGCTTACATATAATTACTTAATGAATTCACTTAACCTATACAAATAATAAAGAAGTTGAAATGATCTTTATGACATACTTTTTAATATGTGATGATAAAAGCTGTCGGAAAAAATGATTTAACACATTAAAAGCCACTCGTTTTGGATTTAAAGCTTGCTACAGCTAGACTTCATAGAAGATATGCACTCAACCCTATTTCGGCCGTTGTTTTTAGCTTTATACAAAGCTTGATCAGCACGAGATAATAACCGATCGTAATCATCGACGTTATCTGAGTCAGAAACACCAAAGCTCACGGTTACGCTAAGCCCTTGGGCAATAGACGAAAAATCTTTATTTTCGATTTCTTTGCGTAATTGTTCACATAATTGCTGTGCTTGCACAGTATTCATGCCAGGAAATACAAATGTAAATTCTTCACCGCCCCAACGAGCTACTTCTTGCTCGCCTTCACAATGCGCTTTAAGAATATTGGCGACTTCGCATATAACCTGATCGCCAATCAAATGAGACCAACTATCATTAATTCGTTTAAAGTGGTCAATATCCATAATAGCAATCGCAAGCGGGGTATTACGCGCTTTATAATCAGTAAAGTTGTCGGCCAGCCAACCATCAAATGCCCGTCGGTTAGGTAAGTCGGTGAGCTGATCATGGGTAGCTTGATAGGCAAAGGCACTTGCTTGTTCTTGCAATGCTTGGGTTTGCTTCACCACTCGGCTGGTTAACTCTTTTTCTACTTGCTTATAGCGATATAAGCGATAACGATATGCGCTGTATATAACAACAATAAAAATAAAAAACATGATTAGCTTAAAGCTAGTTTTTTGCCAAAAATGCGATTGAATTTCAAAATGAATCACTTTGTCATTTTGCTGCCAATCGGTATTAGGATAGGCAGAACGCACTGCAAATGAATATTTCCCCGCGGGTAAATTAGTATATTCGGCTGTCGAAATATGCAAACGATCAACCCATTCATCGTTAAAGCCTTTCATTTTTGTTTGGAAGTTTAATCGTTGCGGCATAATAAAACTCAAGCCCGCGTAATGGAACGACAGCCGTGAAACCCCTGGCGGCAAAATAAGCGTTTCACCATCAACAGGCAATAACATGGGTTTACCATCCACAGAAAAACTCTCAACAATAGTCGGTAACTGTATTTCAGTGGCTTCTTTTAACCGTGCGGGTTTAACCGTACTCACCCCTTTTGCAGTGGCAAACCAAATAGTACCATCTGAATGCGCTGTAGCCGAAGGCGTTGACCCCCCATTGGCTTGCGAACTGAGCATGCCATCGCCCTCATCATATAATTGAAAGGCTAGCGACTGGCTATTGCTTGTAGGTGTATCTAGTAGCTGATTAACCTGTTTATAATTAACTTCAATAATACCACGGTTACTTGATAGCCAAAGTGAATCTTTAAACGGCACAATTTGGAAAAGCTTATCGACCGGTAATCCTAACTCCCGCCCTAAAATAGCCATGTGGCCATTTGAATGTTGATAACGTAATAAACCTCTATCGGTCGCCATCCAAGTATATTTATCGTCAATATAAAAGCCAAACGCATACTTAGCCGAAAACGCTTTAGGGAACTGGATTGGTTGAAATTTATCCCTTTGGGTATTGTAAACCACTACGCCATTGCCAGTTCCTATCCAAACATTAGCATTCTTATCCTCACTCAAAGCTAGAATAAAACCACTCGGCAACTCTTTTTCATTAGTAAATTGGTCTAAGCTGCCGTCGGTATTAACCCGCGTTAACCCCATTGCTGAGCCTATCCATAAACGATTTTTTGAGTCAAAAAGTAACGAGCGTACTTCATTACTACCAAGGCCATTATCACGATTTAAGTAAGGTACAAGCTCGTTATTAACCACCTTCAACACACCTGAAGTGTATGTACCGACCCAAACATCACCTTGGCTTTGTTCAAGTAAGCTCAATACTGAATAAGGAGAGCCTTGCTTAGTGCCTTTAAGATGGGTAATTTTATTGTTTTGCAGCCGATCTAAGCCTGTACTCCCACCTATCCATAAACTGCCATCAGAATGTGACAGTACCGTGCGTACATAATCGCTAGATAAGCCTCGCTTTTTTCCCCACGATGAAAACGGGGCTTCTCTTAACCTAAATACACCCGCGTTGGTGCCTACCCAAATGCTGTTTTCTCTGTCTTGCAATAACGACAATATGCGGTTTGCAGGTAAGCCATTTTTAGCATCTAATTGTTCTATGCCATCAACACTAAGTCTAAATACCCCTTTATTAATAGTGCCAAACCATAAATCACCATGGTTATCTTCTAATAAACTAGAAATAGACTCAGCATTAAGCTGTGGATGGAGTGACTCAAACACATTGCCATTTAATACTCGCGCACCTCTTTCACTGCCAATAACAAGACGACCTTCACGAGTAATCAATAGAGTATATACCGGTGCATCTGGTAAACCATGATGTGGGGTCATTAATATAGGTGTGTAATTAACTATTTTATACAAGCCATCACTGGTTGCCGCCCATATAACCCCCTGCTTATCTTCAATTATTCTGTAAGCACTAACGTTTTGTATTATGGGGATATCCTGATTGCTATTAGCGGAGCGATAAAACACGCCATCATTTTCAAGTGCTAACCACAAATCCTCATTTTTACTTTTAAATACGTGATTAACCATTGCTTGGGCACTGGGTTGAGTGTCCCACTGTCGGTGCTGATATAAACTTATACCACCGCGTGAGCCAGCTATAAGTAAGCCGCCATCGGATGTAGGAGTAAGCGCTCGTATGCCTGAATCGGGCAAATCGGTAATTTCTGAACGGGTAAATAGTTTAAATTCTTGGCCGTTAAAGCGGGCAAGCCCTTCTCAAGTAGCCACCCATAAATAGCCATCTTGCGTTTGTGCAAGGCTATTAATGCTATTGTGAGGAAGACCCGAACGAGTGTTCCACGTTTCAAAAAAATAATCACGCAACGGCAGGCGAGTCTGTTGCTGAGCATCAACAGTAAAAATCACCAACAAGAAACATAAAATCACCAAGCGATTCATCAGATACAGCCTTTATAATTATTAGTTTTTATATTTGAGTAAATTCGAGGTGAAAGTTTAATTAAAAAACATCACTAATAAATAATAACATGATATTTACAACTTTTTCATTAAGTATTATCACTTAAACTATCAAATATATGTTGTAATTGTTGAACAAACTTAGCTACATGTAGTCCATCTAGTAACGCATGATGAACATCAATAGAGAGTGGCATTTCGCCTGTATCTGGTTCGTATTGGCCAAACACAAATTTAGGAATACCGCAGCTTTTCCCCTGGGTGAACGCATGCGAAAAGCTGCTAAAGTTTAACCAAGGTAAAACAGAAACGTGAATTAAATCAGCTTGCCCTTCAGTTGCGGTAAAGGCATCAGAAAACAGCGGGTTTAATTTTGCTTCATGACTTATCGCTTTTGCTTTATGAGCAAACTCATTTAACGAATTTTGCTGTTTAAAATAACTGAAGCGAAACGAGTCATCATCGGCAAGCTCGACAACACTCGCGCGCGTGGTGTTTAAATAATAAGGTTTTTGATTAACAATACGCAGCATCATCGGCTCATACTCATGACATGCTTTTAATAAGCAATAAACATAACCATGAAAAAAAGCACGATTAGTTTGTTTACACACGGAATATAGCTTTTTAGCATTGAGTTTTACACACACATTAAAATAAGGCTGTGTGAAGTTTTGAAACAATTCAAAATGTTGTTTGCGCGGCCACTGATCAAAATCAATAGCCCGAAGAGATAAATCGGCAGAAGACATAAAGTATACACAGAGCAAAAGTAAAATTTTACCCCGCTTTGCCTATATTCGCATTAATTAAAATGGTGCTTTGGGTGTAGTTATACCAAAGTCTTATATAGGCATAAAAAAAGGAGCGATATTCGCTCCTTAGTTGAACTAAATAAAAACTTAAAGTCCGTTTTCAATAATTTCTTGAGCAAGCTCATCAGCAATTAGATGCGTTGATTTTTGTTCTTTTTCACTACGGGTAAAGATTTCAGTTAATGTATCGAAAATCTTCTCTACGTGTTTATTAGACGCCTCTTTACTGTAACCTTCAGGTGCTGTTTCGTAATACACGTTAATAATACCGCCTGCATTTATTACATAATCTGGTGCGTATAAAATACCTTTTTCACGTAAAATTTCACCATGGCGTGACTCTGCAAGCTGATTATTTGCACAACCTGCAACAATAGTCGCTTTTAAGCGAGGGATTGTTGTGTCATTGATAGTTGCACCTAACGCACAAGGCGCATATACATCAACATCTAAGTCGTATATTTCATCAATACCAACCGCTGTTGCACCAAAATCGTTTACTACACGCTCAACTGCAGCTTGGTTAATATCGGTAACGAATAACTCTGCACCAGCTTCAGCCAAGTGTTTACATAAACCATAAGCCACTGCACCTAAACCTTGCACAGCCACTTTAATGCCTGAAAAATCTTGAATGCCGCGTTGATGATGAAGCGCTGCTTTCATACCTAAAAACGTGCCGTAAGCTGTAAATGGCGATGGATTACCACTTTTGCCTTCAAGGCCTAGCACGTAATTTGTTTCTTTGTTCATCAAAGCAACATCATCACACGTGATGTTTACGTCTTCTGCTGAGTAGTAACTGCCATTTAAACGCTCTAATTGACGACCAAATGCACGGAATAACTGTTCAGACTTGATCTCTTTTGCATTACCAATAATAACTGACTTACCACCACCAAATGGCAAGCGTGCCACAGCATTTTTATAGGTCATCCCTTTTGATAAGCGCAATACATCGTAAACTGCATCCTCATCGTTGGCATAATCCCACATTCTACAACCGCCTACAGCTGGGCCTAAGTTTGTGTTATGTACCGCAATAATGGCCTTTAAACCAGACGCTTTGTCTGAACAAAAAACCACTTGTTCATGGTTATCAAATTCAACTTGATTAAATACAACCACTTTAAATACTCCGAAAATAATGAGCCCTTTAGGGCAAGCACGCTACAAATTGACGAGACTTTATCACTTCAGTTAATGGTTCGCCACACTATGAG
This sequence comes from Pseudoalteromonas sp. KJ63-1, assembly GCF_055808145.1. The sequence goes on from NZ_CM147855.1 coordinate 2,009,607, forward strand.
TAGATAAACCAAATAAGCCGCACTCAACAGAAAAATAAAACGATTTATTGCGATAAATAAGCATAAAAAATTCAACAATTATCATTTTATTAAGTATAAAAGCTAAAAATAGCATCACAGTTAGAGCTTACGCTTACGTGAACGTCACCTCGAAGTTATATGTAAACATAATCATACATCTCGAAAAAGAACACTACATCATAAAATACAATAGGTTATATAATAACTGTCTGCGCAGGACAAACTGGTCTGAGGTGTTTAAGTGTCTGCTAATTTTAAAAATAAAAAAAACGAGCACACGGTGCTCGCTTTTATGATTGCTTTTTAGACTTACTTCATTTTGCTGTCTAGTTCTTCAATTTTTGCTTTCCAAATTGCAGGACCTTGGGTGTGGGCATTTTCACCCTCGCTGTCAACGGCAACTGTTACTGGCATATCTTCTACTTCAAACTCGTAGATAGCTTCCATACCTAAATCTTCAAAGGCAACAACACGTGCTTTTTTAATTGCTTTAGATACTAGGTAAGCCGCACCACCCACAGCCATTAAATACACTGACTGATGCTTTTTAATAGACTCAACCGTTGCAGGGCCTCGTTCAGCTTTACCAATCATTCCCACGATGCCCGTTTTTTCTAACATCATGTCGGTAAATTTATCCATGCGAGTAGCCGTTGTCGGGCCAGCAGGACCTACTGCTTCATCGCCTACTGCATCCACAGGACCAACGTAGTAAATAAACTTGTTATCAAAATCAACACCTTCAGGTAAACCTTCTCCTGAGTTAATCATATCTTGCAGACGCTTATGAGCTGCATCTCGACCCGTTAAAATAGTACCTGAGAGTAAAACGGTTTCACCCATTTTCCATTCTTTAGTGTCTTCTTTAGTCAGGGTATCTAAATTAACACGGCGTGTGCCCTCACCGACTTCGAAAGTCACTTCTGGCCAATCTTCTAATTTAGGTGCTTTTAAATTCGCAGGGCCTGAACCATCAAGCGTAAAGTGTACGTGGCGCGTAGCAGCACAATTTGGGATCATAACCACTGGCTTTGAAGCCGCGTGAGTTGGCGCCGTTTTAATTTTAATGTCAACAACCGTGGTTAACCCACCAAGGCCTTGCGCACCAATACCTAATTTATTCGCACGTTCAAAAATTTCTAAACGCAGTTTTTCTTCTGTTGTTTCTGCGCCGCGCTCAATGAGTTCATGAATATCAACCGGATCCATTAATGACTCTTTCGCCATTACCGCTGCTTTTTCTGCCGTGCCACCAATACCTATGCCTAGCATGCCTGGTGGACACCAACCCGCACCCATTGTTGGTAGCGTTTTTTCAACCCATTCGGCCACATCGTCAGATGGGTTTAACATCACCATTTTACTTTTGTTCTCTGAACCACCCCCCTTAGCAGCCACCATCACTTCAACTTTATCGCCAGCAACTAAGTCAATGTGCACCACTGATGGCGTATTATCTTTAGTATTTTTACGTGTTCCCGCAGGGTCGGCAACAATCGATGCGCGCAATGGGTTATCTGGATTTAAGTACGCACGACGCGTCCCCTCATCAACCATTTGTTGTACTGTTAAATCGGTTTTATCCCAGTTAACATCCATACCTACTTTTACAAAACAGGTGATGATCCCGGTATCCTGACACAGCGGGCGCTTACCTTCTGCCGACATGCGCGAGTTAATTAAGATTTGCGCAATCGCATCTTTAGCGGCTTTGCTTTGCTCTTTGTTATACGCTTTTTCTAGCGCTTGAACAAAATCAAGAGGATGATAAAACGAGATGTATTGCAAGGCATCTTCAATGCTATCAATAAAGTCTTGCTGACGAATTGTACTCATAGTGGTTCCTTAAGTTGTTGTTACGCACGCTGCACGTAATCTTTATCAAACCCGTGACGGTGGTTCGAACTGTTTTCAACCACAGCGCTCACTAAACGCTGCCAAAAAAATTTGACTTATGATACCCTCCCAGCCCGTTTGGAGCCAGTTCTTAAAGGGGTAGTAAATGCTAAACAATAAAAAAAATTGTGTTGAATTAGCCATATCACAAAATTGTATAGAGGTATTTTCGCATTTTGCTCATTTGTCCTACGCTATTTTGCTAGATTCGGGTGATAGCGATCACACTAACAGTCGTTTTGACATTATAGCTATTGAGCCCCAAAGCACTCTGGAAGTTAAAAATAATCAAACTGTTTTTAATAACCAAGCGAGTGCTAAAAGCTGCTTTGAAAAAATGAACGATGAATTAGCAAAGCTTGATACAACAAAAGCCGCTCACAATTTACCCTTTAATGGTGGCTGGCTTGGTTATTTTGGTTATGACTTAGGCCGTACCATAGAGCAACTGCCAAGCAGTGCTTTAAACGATATTGATTTACCGCAGATGGCCGTTGGACTTTACCTTGATGCACTCATTTACGATAAACAACTGGATACTTGGTTTTATGTTTCGCAGCCAAATGTAGACCGCCTTTGGCTGTATCAGCAATATTTAACGCAACCACCTAAGCACGAAAGCTTTTCGCTTACATCACAGTGGCAGTCAAATATGAGTCAGAGGAGTTATAGCGAAAAATTTGCCGCGATTGAAGAATACTTAAAAAGTGGTGATTGTTATCAAATTAACTTAGCGCAACGTTTTAGTGCACGTTTTCAAGGTTCTCCTTGGACCGCTTATGTTAAATTAACGCAAGCTAATAAAGCCCCTTTTTCTAGTTTTGTTAATCATCCGCAAGGCGCTATTTTATCAATATCACCTGAGCGTTTTATTGCTGTGCATGACAACAAGGTAGAAACAAAACCTATTAAAGGCACGCTACCACGTAAAGCCGATGCTTTAGAAGATGCTAAACAAGCCACATTATTGGCAAACTCCACTAAAGACCGTGCTGAAAATGTAATGATAGTGGATCTGTTACGAAATGATTTAGGTAAAGTCGCAAAACCGGGCTCTGTAGTTGTACCCTCATTATTTGCTATTGAAAGTTTTCCAGCGGTACACCATTTGGTAAGTACGGTCACCTCAACCCTTGATGAAGGAAAAACGGCAGTCGATCAGCTTGAAGCCGCATTCCCTGGAGGCTCTATTACTGGCGCACCAAAAGTACGCGCCATGGAAATAATTGAAGAGCTTGAGCCGCACAGACGCAATATTTATTGTGGCTCTATTGGCTATATCAGCGCCTGCGGTAATATGGATACCAGTATTACCATTCGAACTTTAGTTACTCATCAACAACAAATACATTGCTGGGCTGGCGGTGGCATTGTTGCTGATTCAAAAGTCGAATTGGAATATCAAGAAACATACGATAAAGTAAATAAAATACTCCCTATATTAAATGAAGGTTGCTTTGAATAGTGAAACCATTTCGGCTCGTTTTCTATTAAACCGCAGTTTAGCCGTGGATCAGCTCAAAGATAATAAAAAAAAGCGCGCCAGTGCAGTGATGTTGCCTTTAATTGATATAGATAACGAAGCACATATTTTATTGTGTAAGCGACCAACCTATTTACATCATCACCCAGGAGAAATTTGCTTACCAGGTGGCAAGTTTGAAATTGATGATGTTAACTTGCGCACCACAGCGCTACGTGAATTACATGAGGAGCTAAACATTGCCCCGCATAATGTTCAGGTTTTAGGTCAGCTGCCGGAATACTCTACCCTTACTGGATTTACCATACGTCCTTTTGTGGGCTTGATTAAAAAAGAAACCGTATGGGAGAACGATCACAACGAAGTACAAGCCAGCTTTTTACTCTCTATAAAAGCGCTGAACAATGAAGCTAATTGGCAACCAATCCCCTTTGAACGTAATGGAAGAACCCTAACTTTAAATGGCTTCATCACTCCTCACGGGCTTTTGTGGGGAGCAACGGCCAGTATTATTAAAAACTTTACAAAGCAACTCGCCATACCAGTTTAAATCTTTGCTAATAAGGGTTACACACCTGCATTTCCACGTTATTATAGTCGACCGTTCAAAGAACAGCTTAATGCTGAGAAAACTAAGTAGAGACACACATTATGATCAGTGCATTTGACATGTTTAGCATTGGTATTGGCCCTTCATCGTCACATACCGTCGGCCCAATGCGTGCATCACGCTTATTTGTTAATGACCTAGATGAGCAACAGCTATTAGCAAATGTGACCGATGTAAAAGTAGAGCTTTACGGCTCACTGGGGCAAACAGGTGTTGGTCATGGTTCGGGAAAAGCAGTGATCCTTGGCCTAGCCGGTTATGATCCTGAAACCATAGATGCCGATTTGGTGGACGACATTTTAGCAAAAATAGAAAGTGAGCAGGTTATTTACCTTAACCAAACTCATAAAGCTAAATTCCCTAAACAAGGCGCTATTGTTTTTCATCGCAGAAAAACACTCCCTAAACATTCCAACGCAATGGAAATTATTGCCTATAACAATGGCGAAAAAGTATATAGCAAAATTTACTACTCTATTGGTGGCGGGTTTATTGTTACAGATGAAGAGTTTGAAAAAGAGAAACAAGCTGCGTTAGATATACGTGAAGAAAACCCTGCCCCGTTCCCGTTTGGGTCGGCTAAAGAATTACTCGAAATGTGTAAAGAATCGGGTTATAGCGTATCAACGTTAATGATGAAAAACGAAAAAACCTTACGTAGTGAAGAAGCCATTAAAGACGAGCTATTTAATATTTGGCAAGTAATGAAGGCCTGTATTGAACGTGGTATGCGCACCGAAGGTATTTTACCCGGTGGGTTGAAAGTAAAACGCCGTGCACCAAGTTTATATTTAAAACTCAATGTAGAGGTGAGTAACGATCCACTTCGCGCTATGGATTGGGTGGATTTATTCGCATTAGCAGTAAATGAAGAAAATGCAGCAGGCGGTCGTGTGGTTACTGCACCAACAAATGGTGCAGCTGGTATTCTACCAGCCGTATTAATGTACTATCATACTTTTATCAAAGAAGTTGATCGCGACATTGCTACTCGGTATTTATTAACCGCGGCCGCTATTGGTATTTTATACAAAAAAAATGCCTCTATCTCGGGTGCTGAAGTGGGTTGCCAAGGTGAAGTTGGTGTTGCCTGTTCAATGGCAGCTGGTGCGCTGACTGAAATTGTTGGTGGTAACGTGGTACACGTGGAAAATGCCGCTGAAATTGGCATGGAACATAACTTAGGGTTGACCTGTGACCCTGTGGGCGGCTTAGTGCAAGTACCCTGTATTGAACGAAATGCAATGGGCGCTATTAAAGCAATTAATGCCTCTCGCCTTGCTATTCGCGGCAGTGGAGAACAAAAAGTATCGCTTGATAAAGTAATTAAAACCATGCTCGATACCGGTAACGATATGAAAACAAAATACAAAGAAACCGCTCGCGGTGGATTAGCTGTTAACATTATCGAGTGTTGATATTATCGAGTGTTAATTAGAAAGCATAAAAAAGCCGCTTAGTTGCAAAACTAAGCGGCTTTTTCATTACTGTGTAGCTGTTATTTAACCGGTAATTCGATATCAGCAAATAATTTATCAACATCGTCTTGATTTCGCAGCAAACTTGCTCGCTCTACTCGCTCTTTGGTTAAATGCGGTGCAAAACGTTCGATAAAGTCATACATGTAGGTACGTAAAAAGCTGCCTTTTCTAAAACCAATTTTAGTCGTACTCGCTTCAAATAAATGGCTAGCATCAATGCACACTAAGTCGCTGTCGTTTACCTGATCAATTGCCATAGATGCGACCACACCGACACCTAACCCCAAGCGCACATACGTTTTAATAACATCGGCGTCGGTGGCGGTAAATACAATATGTGGCTCGAGCCCATAGGCGTTAAATGCTTTATCAAGCTCAGAACGACCAGTAAAACCAAATACATAAGTGATCAAAGGATACTGCGCTATATCTGCCACTGTTAAGTTATCGACTTTTTCCGCAAGGGGGTGATCTTTAGCAACCACAATACTGCGATTCCAGTGATAACAGGGCAACATTACTAAGTCTGAATACAAGTGCAGTGCTTCGGTAGCAATGGCAAAATCTGCATCACCGCGGGCAGCTGCATCCGATATTTGCTGCGGGGTACCTTGGTGCATATGCAATGACACTGCTGGGTATTTTTGGGTAAAGCCTTTAATTACGCTTGGTAACGCATAACGTGCTTGAGTGTGCGTAGTCGCAATATTAAGTTTACCTTGATCGGGCAGCGTGTGTTCATTAGCCACCGCTTTAATGCCCTCAACTTTTGAGAGTATTTCTCGCGATATATTAATGATTTCTTCGCCAGCACCTGTAACGTGAGTTAAATGTTTACCACTACGGCCAAAAATTTGTACACCTAGTTCATCTTCTAACATACGTACTTGCTTAGAAATACCAGGCTGGGAGGTAAATAAACTCTCAGCGGTAGCTGAAACATTTAATTTATGATTTTGAACTTCTACGATATATCTAAGTTGTTGTAATTTCATGGCTATGTAGTTTCGTTATAATTCACATTGACAGATTAAAGCGCACCCTATAATTAATAGGTAACTAACTATATAAAAGGCTGATTAAAGTTACACAATATAACAATTAATTTATTGAAATTTCAGGTTAACACAATAAGTAAAGTTGAGGTAGCAATGATTATCAGTAAACTAAACATAACATATTAAGATTTAAACGCTTTATATTGGTACTTTTTTTAGTTAATCAGCGCAAAGTTTCCCACCTTTTATATATTTAATGTAAGATTAGAGGATAAGGTTAAGAATTTGAGAATTATAACATGATCGTTTCCATTATAATTGTACTAATTGTTGCGCTTATCGTCATTGCACTGTGGGTTAGTGCTGTTCAACAACATAAAGAAAAACAAGAAGCTGAACGACGTAAAGAGCTAACAAAACAAAAAGCTATCATTGAAGAAACTGAAGAGGCGTTAATGAATAGCGCTAATATTCCACTCTCAGAGGCAACTCAGCGAATATTACAACGTCGTATTCATGATGCACTAAGTAATATGGTGTCTATTTCAAGCGGTGGTAGCGCCCTTAAAAACCGCTTAAAAGAAGCAAAAGAGCGACTGCAAAACCCGATTCAAGATGGCTCTGATGGTTTTGTATTACCAGGTAATGACAAACAACTGATATCACTGATACAAGGCATAAAAAAATTACGCACTATTATCCGTTCTGAGCACAACAAGGGTAAAGTTGAAAGCCAAGCGTTTATTGCAGAAGACAAACGCCTTGAAAAGCTACAACTAAGAATCAACATTGAAAGCCAAATAAAACGTGGTCTAGCAGCACAAACAGCCGGTATGATAGGCTCTGCTAGGCAGTACTTTGAAAAAGCATCGACGACGCTAAACAGTGTGTCATTTAATGATGATTACATTACTGCAAAAAGAGCTGAAGTTGAAGGTTATCTAGAAACAATAAGCAGTGAACTAAAGGCATCAAATGCTACATCATTGAAGAAAAAGAACGAACAAGAGCAAGATGATTTAGACGTATTGTTTGCACCGAAAAAGAAATGGTAATTCGTTACCCAATAAAAAAGCCCATACAATTGTATGGGCTTTTTTATAGCTGAAATTTAGTCACTATATAAATTTACGTACCCAGACTAAATCTAGCTATTTAACAGAAGCATTAAGATAAAAATGCAAACTTAATAATAAACAGTGCTGTTAAAATCCAAACACTAATACTTATTTGATCTTTTTTACCGCACAGGACTTTAACCGCTGTATAAGAAATAAAACCCAGTGCAATACCGTGTGCAATTGAGAAGGTCAATGGTGTCATTAATAATACGACACTCACTGGAATTGCGTCGGTCATATCATCCCAGTTTACAAACTTTAAGTTTTGTAGCATTAAAACAGATACATATAAGATTGCCCCTGCTGTTGCGTATGCGGGTACCATTTGTGCCAAAGGTGCAAAAAACATCATCAATAAAAAACAGCAACCTACAACCACAGCCGTTAAGCCCGTTCGACCACCCACTGATACCCCTGCTACAGACTCTATGTAAGACGTTGTTGTTGAAGTACCTAGCATTGCACCGGCAATGGTTGCAGTGCTGTCAGCGCTTAATGCGCGACCCAAGCGCGGCATATTGCCGTTTTTATCTGCTAGGCCCGCTTTTTGAGTAACCGCTACCAACGTGCCTGAGGTATCAAATAAATCAACAAATAGAAACGCAAAAATAACACTCAACATAGACAGTTCAAAAGCAGCACTAAAATCAAGTTGCATAAACGTCGGCATTATTGAAGGTGGCATTGCAACAACACCATGATATTCAACTAACCCCATCGACACTGCAATCGCGGTGACAAGCAAAATACTAATAAGCACGCCGCTTTTAAAGTCGCGATAAAGTAATGCTGCAATAACAAAAAAGCTAAAAATAGCTAATAGCGGACCCGGTGACGTTATATCGCCTAGCTGCACAAGTATTGCTGGGCTTGATACAATAATACCTGCACTTTTCAGCGCGATAAGTGCCAAGAATGCACCAATACCCGTTGCTATTGCTTGTTTGAGCACCAGCGGGATGGCATTTATTATCCACTCTCGCACCTTAAACAGGCTCAATATTAAAAATATACACCCTGACATAAACACCGCGCCCAGCGCTGCTTGCCAGCTATAGCCCATACCTAACACCACACCATAGGTAAAAAATGCATTTAATCCCATTCCCGGTGCCAATGCCAGTGGATAATTAGCCCACAAACCCATAATAAAACACCCTATTGCAGCGGCAATACAGGTGGCAACAAAGGCAGCACCTTGGTCCATACCTGCTTCTGCAAGCATAGCTGGGTTAACGAATACGATATAAACCATCGTAATAAATGTAGTCATACCGGCAATACATTCACGGCGAACCGAAGAATCATTTGCACGGATTTTGAATAAGGCTTCGAGCATAATAAACTTGTGGTTGTAAAAAGTGGCGAGATTTTAGCATAAAAATAACTTTTTACAGGACATTTTACCTTGCTATATACTAAACTAGCTAAGTGATTAAAATAACAAACGAAGTAGCATGATCAAAACGACACCAAGTGGCCAAGATTTAGAGCAACAATTAGACAACATTCTTTCTTTTGTAACGCAACCAAGCGATGCAAATCTCCCTGCGAGCTCTAAAAACACAGATCAAGACACATTAAATAAAGCCCTTTATTACCTTAAAAATGAACAAGGCGCCTTAGCTGCAAAATGGATGCGTTTAGCAGCAATGGCAGGAAACTATCGTGCACAGTTTTACTTAGGGCTGTTTTTTATTAAAGGACAAGGCGTACCACAAAGCGTATTTCATGGGGCTGCGTGGCTTAGCCTAGCTAGTAGCCAAGGGTATGATCCAGCAGTAGAAGCAATGAGCGATATACGTAAGCACATTAGTACTAAACGACTTAAAGACGCCCAATGTTATGCTGCCAGTTTATATGAACAAATTCATCAGTTACAATTTTCACATTTGATCCCTATAAGTCACGAAAAATAGTTTTACTACCTAGTAACTCATTCTATCTGTAAATTAATTAAGCGTTTATAAGTTAAATGCAACAACGCTTAATTTTTTAACTACTGTATATCCCCTGCATTTAAAGATTTATTTAGTTAGAAATTAAAAAGCTAACGCCAAAAGAATTTATCCCCTAAATTTATAATTTTTTTGTTATATATGAATTATTTATTTTTAAATAATTTAATTATCGTGCTCAACTGAATAACTGTACAAAAAATAGCAAAAAACACTTGCACCAAACAACTGTATAAACTACTGTATACGTGTACTGTATAAAAACCCAGTGAGTGAGACGATTATGTTACAGCCTATTACCGTAAGAACAGTTAAGAGCTACCAACAAGATGACCAATCAGATTGTGTTAACGTTGTGCAAATTGAAGATGAGATTTCAGCAACGTTTGAGTTATTAAAAGTATTACACCAATACAATAGCTTAAATGCATGGACACTTTTAATTGCGCCAGACCATGTACCTAGTAAAGCGTTACTTGATTCATGCTCAATTGATACCAGTAAATTACTAGTTATACGCCAAAAGCACTTAGTTAATTTAGAGTATGTTTTAAGCTCTGCACTTCATAATGGTAATTTTGCCGCGGTGATCACCTGGACTGACATAATAAATAATCAACAGCTGTCACAGTTATCATTAAACCTGAGCCATACACGCACTAAGCTATATTGCTTTAGCAAAAAAAGCGCCCAAGCTGAGATTTCACTAACGCAATAAGCTTGGTAAACTAGCGTTTTAATACACAGTACATTTATTATGACCTCTAACGCCCTACTATGTTTTTGTAGCAGTCAGCAACTATATGCTGATTGCTGTGAACCTTTTCATTTAAAAATCAAACAGCCGCAAACACCAGAGCAACTTATGCGAGCTCGCTATAGTGCTTATGCTGTTAAAAATGCAGCTTTTGTTCGTGATAGTTACGCAAAGGAAAAACAAGCTGAAAACTCACTATCAGAAATTAAAGACTTTGCAACTAGCTGCCGCTTTGTAAACTTAACCGTTTTAGATTCTGGCTTTGATGAAGATACTGGGTTTGTAAAGTTTAAAGCTCATTACTTTTATCAAGATCTATATTGCGAGTTAGCAGAGCATTCAAGGTTTATCAAAGAAGATGAACAGTGGCGATACCTTGATGGTGAGATTAAGCCGGTTGCCGATATTAAAGTAAAACGTAATGATACTTGCCCTTGCGGCAGTAATAAAAAGTATAAAAAGTGTCATAGTGTATAAATAACAGCCACAAAAAATGGGCCACTTGGCCCATTTTCAAAAACTACACTAAACGCAACTTAGCGTTTTATTCGTCATCACCTTCATCGAAGTCTTGACGCTGCGCAGGTCTTGCTAAAATCTCTAAGTAAAAAGAGGTTAAACCTTGCTTTTCTATTTCACTGATGTGATTGTTAATTTCAGCAACGTGAACAACTTGGGCTTCTTCAGCCGTGTTACCAAACTTACAATCGAATGCCCAGTAGTCGGCATCAACAGGTAAAGTTTTATTACGTTCTCTTTTCAAATATTTTTTCACTTCATGCTTTGCAGCATCAACCATACGAGGGTATTTGATTTTCTCATGATTCAGCGTGAATGTTTTCTTCATTACGTTCCTAATTACCTTGGTTTAATGATAATGGCATTTAATGTCATACCATTTGCGCCATTATAGCAATTGCATTTAAATTTTGGATGCTTTTTTTATATTAAATCTGTTATTAACATAAAGCACCTATAAAACCACTAATATAAACACGGTTTATTACAATCCAATGGCGCCTAAGAAATAGCATTTAATGAAATTCAATTAAGCACTAAACAAATGCAATGGCTGGTGGAGGGCATCATTTTGTAAATCATCATAAAATGCCACCGCATCCATTTGAGGGTTTGATAGCTCGGTGTTGGTATTTTGAATTCGTCGACGTACCGCTAATTCACAGTTATCAATTACGTTAAGTGGAATGTGGTTTTTATCATCACGAATATTAAATGGCTCAGGTTTTAAGCACTGAGTTAACTTTATCTCACTCATCCCTTCGGCGCTTCCCATTTTTGCTAAAAGCTCAGTGTTATTTTTGCCAATTAACATATTAAAACTCTCAGGCGCCAATGACTGCTTTGGGCCCGCACCTAATTGTTTACGCAAGGTCTCTTCATCAGCTTGATAACCACTTGCATCACTTTTAGGTAAGTGAAACTCACTAAAATCGAGCGCATCATGAGATAGCATTGCTAATAAAAGAGCAAATTCACCCCGACGGCTTTCATGCACACTTTTATTGAGTCGTGTTTTTAATTGACTCTCTGTGATTAACAAATCACCAATCTGCATAGACTTTAGCCTATTTAACTAATTAATAAGTATTTATCGGCTAAATTTGAATTTTCTTTAGCTTTTTTCTTTACTTAAATAAGAAGTTTGCTATTATCTGCCGCGTTGCATTGGAGGGGTTCCCGAGCGGCCAAAGGGATCAGACTGTAAATCTGACGGCTCAGCCTTCGCTGGTTCGAATCCAGCTCCCTCCACCACTTTTCTTAGGCTAAGTTAAGTGGGGCCAAATGCAATAAAAATTAGTGTGGAGGGGTTCCCGAGCGGCCAAAGGGATCAGACTGTAAATCTGACGGCTCAGCCTTCGCTGGTTCGAATCCAGCTCCCTCCACCACTTCTCTTTTTTACCTCGTTTATTTTCTTACTATTCAAACACCCATTGTAAACTCATACCATACTTATTTAACCAAGCGCTTGCTTTTTTGTGTTCTGAATAAAATAATCCTACACGATGCCAAAACTGTGCACTGTGATTTAAATACTTTAAATGCGCTAACTCATGCACAATTACATAGTCAATTATCCATGTAGGTGCGCCTGCAAGCTGTAAATTAAAGGTAAGCTCACGCCTACGGTTACAACTGCCCCAGCGACGCTTATACAATTGAATACGAATATTACTCGGCAGCTTTTCACTCATCAGCTTACAATAGTAATTTACTCGCATTTCAATATAACTTTCTAATTTCTCATGCAAAAACTGCTCTAGCAAACTTTGATACATTTGCGTTTGGTGCTTCACACGTGAAGAAAGACTCAGTAACAGTGTTTGGCTTTCATTGTGCTGCTGCCATTGAGTGCGTTCTGCGTTTTCAAATTGCACATTAACAGCTTCATTAAATAATTTAATGCTATGGGTTTTAAGTGGAAACTGTCGTGTATCGGCTTGAATTTGTTGCTTATGTAACTGAGCATCAATCCAGCCCTGTTTACTTAACAGCCATTCATTAATTTGTGTTTTCGTTACAAAATGAGGTGCATAAACTGTAAGCTCTTTTTGTGCGACTTTAATAGCCACAGTTTTTCGCCGACGGCTTCTTCTTAACGTATAATCTAACAATCTAAAGTGCCTATAAGTTATTATAAAATAAAACTTTCTCTATTAGCTTAATAAGTTAATTCGTAAGAGAAAAAACCAGTTAGTAGGTATCGTTTTAATATTGCTCGATACTAAATAGGCTAAACGATGGATCATAAATCTACCCTTGGCTATTTTAACTGTTGAAGTTTTACTAAAAAAGCCGCTAGCTCTCGAGTTGCGCTTTTATGACATTATAATCATGAGAAGTGATTTCATGGCTATTACCACTATTGTCTTTAAAATACATAGAAAAAGTCACGCCATGATCAGCCAATATGGTTTTCACTTGATGCTGCTTAAGATGCTTAAGCCACATAACAAATTGCTCCCCTGTCGCAGCAAAAGCGATTCCTTTACTTCGCCTATCGCCTTCAAATAAAGCTAATCGTGTAGTGGCATTTTCATCTTCGAGTGTCAAAGGGCCTTTTCCCTCTGCATTCCAAAATGCTAATTCCCTTACTACGCTAAAACCGAGCACCTTTTTATACCAATCAACAGCTTGGTTGAGGCTTTGAACATTTAAATGACAATGATCAATTCCCGAAAGTTTAGGTGTCATCGCGTTGTTCACCAATTTCAGATTTAAGCTGAGCTAAAAAGTCGTGCATGTACGCAGTGCGTCTTTGTGCTTCGGCTTTTGCAGAAGGAGTATTCATACTCTGGGCAATATGCAGTAATTTAATAAAAAAATGATCTAGGGTGTACTTTTTATCGTCTGCTTCTCGGTTTAAACAAAATGGATCATCTGGGTTGTATAATAATCGGCTAATAGAGCCGCCTACTTTCATACAGCGGCTTACGCCAATAGCACCCAAGGCATCCATTCTATCTGCATCTTGTACAATCTGTGCTTCCACCGTTTTAATAGCAATATTGGCGCTAAAACTATGTGCGGCAATGGCATGGTGAATATCATCAAATAGCGCTTCATCATAGCCAATAGACGCTAAATAGTTAATCGCTTTATCGGCTGCCATCGTTGATGCTTTTGCTCTGTCTGGGTGATTTTTTGCCACCGCAACACAATCATGCAACCAAGCTGCAGGCAATACAATGGCCATATCAGCTTGCTCTGCCATACATAACTGCACTGCAACACGTACTACCCGTTCAATATGGGTAATATCATGGGCTACATCGGCATGTACTAAGGATGTTATAAAGTCTCTGCATTGCTGATTAAGTTGCTGTAATGAGGGGCTAAGAGCTGAATTGTCCACCGAACTTCCAAAAATCTATTTAAACGAGTTAATAATGGCTACTTTACCGCGATTTATAAGCCCCTTGCAAAACATTCATTGTATGTTGCGCGAGCCTTGACTAAAATACAGCACTTATTTATTACTACAGAGAAGCCCTATGTCATCTGCCGTTTACCTGCAAGCTGGTCGCGATAAATCATTAAAAAGAAAACACCCTTGGTTATTTTCTAAAGCCATCAAAAAAATTAAAGGTAAACCTGGATTAGGTGACACGGTAACCATACACGACAGTGAAGGTAAGTTTTTGGCCACCGCAGCTTACAGTCCTCATTCACAAATACGTGCTCGTGTTTGGAGCTTTGACGAAAAAGAAGTGATTGATCAACATTTCTTTGAGCGCCGTCTTCGCCGTGCTTTAGAAGCTCGCAGCCATGCAATTGAAGAAGGTGGACTTACCGGCTTTAGATTATGTGCAGCAGAATCAGACTACTTACCCGGTATTACTATAGATAAGTTTGATAATGTTCTTGTGTGTCAATTACTAAGCGCAGGTGCAGAACGTCACAAAGGTGAAATTGTTGGCGCTTTAATGGCTATTTTCCCAGGCTCTACTATTTATGAGCGCTCAGATGTAGATGTTCGAACCAAAGAAGGGCTTGAGCCTATTAAGGGCGTGCTTTGGGGGAACGAACCTACTGAACCTGTCATAATTGAAGAAAATGGCTTAAAGATTGAAGTTGATATAATGGAAGGCCATAAAACTGGCTTTTATTTAGATCAACGAGATAGTCGTGCTGCACTGGAGCGTTTTTCAAAAGATAAAACCGTATTAAATTGCTTTAGTTATACAGGTACTTTTTCTCTTTATGCCCTGCGCGGTGGCTGTAAACATGTAACCAATGTTGATGTTTCACAACCAGCACTTGATACAGCAAAGCGCAATGTTGAGCATAACAACCTTGATTTAAATAAAGTCGACTTTGTAAAACAAGATGTCTTTAAATTATTACGCCAATACCGTGAAGACGGGGTGATGTTTGATACGATCGTCATGGACCCGCCTAAATTTGCCGATAACAAAGCGCAGTTAACTGGGGCGTGTCGCGGTTACAAGGACATCAATATGATTGCGATGCAAATTTTAAAGCCAGGTGGCACGCTACTAACATTCTCATGCTCTGGTTTAATGGAACAAAACTTGTTTCAAAAAGTAGTCGCAGATGCAGCCCTTGATGCAGGTAAGGATTTATTGATCATGGAGCGCTTAAATCAAGCAGCTGACCACCCTATTGCAGGCAGCTATCCTGAAGGCTTTTACCTTAAAGGGCTTATTTGTAAGGTTTACTAAAAACTAATTAAGTAGTTAGTTAAACTCTACAATTTCGAGCCCTGCGGTTATCGTGCCATCCTCTTCTGTGCTGGCACGTATTACCTTAACGGTGGCTTTTAACGGTGCAATGCTCGGATGTGTTGATGCAATATCAACCGATAAAATTGAGTTAAGCTCTAATAAATCATCGAGTTGTAATGAAAGACCCGTTGCACTTAAATCAAGGCAGGTGCCAGTATAACTAAGCCCAGCAACAGGCTCTATTGAGGTTAACTTCGCTGGCGTGTTAACCTGCATACGTCTATAGTTTCGCTTATCTTCGGTAAACATAATTCCCTCTACACAATATTATTAATTTTTTCTCGTAGTACGGCGATAGAAAAAGGTTTTACAACGTAAGCATCACACCCTGCGTCAAAGCCAGCTTGTTGTTCAAGCTCCGACTCAAGTCCAGATATCATCACCACCGGAATGTTTTTTGTCTCTGGCGTGTGCTTAAGTATGCGACAGGTATCATAACCATCGAGTCCTGGCATACACACATCGAGCAAAATAATATCGGGCGGATTAGCAATCGCAGATGCTAAACAACTTTTACCAGAATCAGCATAGCTCAAATCAAATGTTGATGCTAACCCTGCTTTGAGTATTTCAAAATTGAAATACTCATCATCAACCACTAACAACTGCCGCGCTTTGTGTTTTAGTAATGAGGACATAGCTATGTCATTTCCTTCTCAAGTCAGTCCCTCTGTTAACTTACTTAGCTTAATAGAGAATAAAGAGATTATTCAATTTCTTTTATCGCATTTAATACACGTTTTGCTGAAATCGGATAAGGTGTACCTAAGGTTTGTGCAAATAAGGATACGCGTAATTCTTGCTGCATCCAAAAAATAGCCTCAACATCTGTAGGCAATGGTATTCCTTTAGGTGTTTTATTTGTCAGTTTTTTATATTCTTGCGCTACTTTTTCAAGCTCTAGCACACATAATCTATCACGATTTGGGTCAACAGGTAGTTTTTCTAAGCGTTTTTGAATCGCTTTTAAGTAACGAATTAAATCGCCTAGTTTGTCTGCCCCATGCTGACTGACAAAGCCTTTAAAAATAAGTGACTCTAGCTGAGACTTAATATCCCCGTGAGCGGTGATCATAGTTAAATCTACACGCCCTTTCATTTTTTTATGTAGTGCATGCGCGATACTCAGTACTTGCTCAACCTGGGTAGCAATGGCCACAACGATATCGCCTAACTCGCCGCGAATATGCTCTTTAACCGTTTCAAATGCATCACTTGTGCGAATATCACCATATTTAACTAATAGGCTATCAACGCCTGATGCGATGCAGTCATCAATTAAATCGGCAATTTTACCAAAAGGATTAAAGTACAACCCTAATTTAGCTTTGTTTGGTAGGTTTTGCTGCAGGTATTTAATTGGTGATGGCACGTTTAACAGTACTAAACGACGTAAACCTTGCTGGTGCGCTAATTGCGCTTTTATTTCGTTATCGAATAGCTCTACTGCGGCCGTTGATTTTTTATCCACTAACGCTGGGTAAGCTTTAATTTCGTATTGACCTTGCTTTTTCACATAGGATGTTGGTAACTCACCAAAATCCCACTGGGTTAAATCGGTTTTTTCTATGCCTTTGTCGGCAACTTTAGATAAGGTGTCTGTCACTTTACCTTGAAGCTGCGCTTTTAGCTTAGCTAAATCGAGCCCACGGGCAAGAAGTTGATCATTTTCATCACGTACTTCAAACTGCAATCTTAAATGAGGAGCAAGGGTTGTTAAATCCCACGCCTCAGGGTCGACTCGCACGCCAGTCATGCGCAATAATCGATTACTTAGTGAGTCGATTAACGAGCCTTGTAGAGGCTCTATGGCCGCTAACACCGCGTCGGCATAATTAGGCGCAGGGACAAAGTTACGGCGAAGTGATTTTGGCAATGACTTAATTAACCCACAAATTAGCTCATGACGAAATGCCGGTATATGCCAATCAAAACCACTTTCTTGTACTTGGTTTAATAGCGCAACCGGTATTTGTACTGCAACGCCATCAACCGCTTGGCCAGGATCAAAATGATAAGTAAGCGGCAGCATTAAATTATCTTGTTGCCATGTATCTGGATAGTCAAATTCGGTAATGCTACTTGCACCATGCTGCATGAGCTCTTCACGCGTCATGTGCAGATAGTGTTTGTCTTGCTGCTTTTGTGTTTTATACCACTTAATAAACGCAGCACGATTATTAATGTCGTTCGGTATTTTTTTCTCGTAAAACTCAAATAAGGTTTGCTCATCAACTAAAATATCGCGCCTACGAGATTTATTCTCAAGCACTTGAATATCTTCAATTAATTCGCGGTTATATTGTAAAAACCCTTCATTGAGCCCCAGCTCTTGTTCAACCAGCGCTGTGCGAATAAACAACTCACGGCTCACTTTTGGGTCAATTTTGCTGTAAACACAGCGGCGCTTATTAACAATTAATAAGCCATACAAAGTTTGTTGCTCAAAGGCAATCACCGCACCGGGCTTTTTCTCCCAATGAGGCTCTGTGTAGCTGCGTTTTACTAAATGCTGAGCAAACGGCTCTACCCAGTTCACATCAATTTTGGCATTAATACGAGCATAGAGTTTACTGGTTTCCACCAACTCAGCCGACATCATCCATTTTGGACTCTTTTTAAATAATCCCGAGCCTGGGAAAATATGAAATTGGCTATTACGCGCACCTTTATATAGCTGCTTTTCGTCTTTAAAACCGATGTGACTGAGCATGCCACTTAAGAGTGCTTTGTGAATAAGCTCGCTGTCTGCAACATTAGTGGTGGCTTTCATTTTCATTTCATTGCACACAGTGCTGATTTGATAAACGATATCTTGCCATTCACGAATACGCATATAGGCTAAAAAGTCTTTTTGACATAGCTTTCTAAACTGGCTGTTGGTCAGCTCACTTTGCTGCTCTTCAAGGTAATTCCACAGGTTTAAAAAGGCGATAAAGTCAGAGTCTGGATCGTCAAAGCGACCATGTTTTTCATTTGCGGCTTGGCGTTTTTCTTGTGGTCGCTCGCGGGGATCTTGAATTGAGAGCGCAGCGACAATGACGATCACCTCACGCAATGCACCCAGTTTATGTGCAGTTAGCACCATTTTTGCTAAACGCGGGTCAACCGGCAAACGACTTAGCTCCCGCCCAGATTGTGTTAGGCTGGTTTTTTGATCACGCTTAGCCGCTTTTACTGCTTGTAATTCTTCAAGCAACGTTAAACCATCATTAATATTGCGGCTATCCGGGGCTTGCACAAAAGGAAATTGCGCCATATCGCCCAGTCCAAGGGCTAACATTTGCAAAATAACTGATGCTAAATTAGTACGTAATATTTCAGGATCAGTAAATTCAGGACGCGATAAAAAGTCATCTTCTGAATATAAACGAATACAAATACCCGCCTCAACACGGCCACACCGGCCCATTCGCTGATTAGCACTGGCTTGCGAAATAGGCTCTATAGGTAAACGTTGCACTTTTGTGCGATAACTATAACGACTAATTCGCGCAGTTCCAGGGTCAATAACATAACGAATACCAGGTACTGTTAGTGATGTTTCAGCGACGTTGGTAGAGAGTATAATATGACGGCGCGAATGCGGTGCAAAAATACGGTTTTGCTCAGCGTTCGATAGCCTTGAATACAAAGGTAATACATCAGTGTGTTTTAAATTACGCTTGCTTAGTGCATCAGCGGTATCGCGAATTTCTCGCTCACCATTTAAAAAGATTAGAATATCGCCAGGACCTTCGGCGCAAAGTTCATCTACCGCATCAAAAATCCCCTGAAGTTGGTCGCCTTCGGCTTCCATATCTTCTTTTTGAATATCACTAATTGGGTTATAGCGTACATCAACTGGAAACGTTCTTCCTGATACTTCAATAATAGGTGCATCATCAAAATGCTTAGAAAAGCGCTCAGGGTCGATTGTTGCTGAGGTGATAATAACTTTTAAATCGGGGCGTTTTGGGAGTAAATTTTTAAGATAACCTAAAATAAAGTCAATGTTTAAGCTACGTTCATGCGCTTCATCAATAATAATGGTGTCGTATTGATTTAAAAATCGGTCTTGTTGTATTTCAGCTAATAAAATACCGTCGGTCATCAGTTTGATGTAACTGTTATTAGATACCTGATCGCTAAAACGAATTTTAAAACCGACTTGCTGACCAAGCTCACATTGCATTTCTTCTGCAATACGGTTGGCAACGCTGCGTGCTGCTAAACGCCTTGGTTGGGTATGACCAATATAGCCCTCAACGCCTCGGCCTAGCTCTAAACACATCTTAGGTATTTGTGTGGTTTTACCTGAGCCGGTTTCACCTGCAATAATCACCACTTGATTATTAGCAATGGCCTCTTTAATGATGTCTTTTTTTTGACTAACAGGTAATAGCTCAGGATAAGTAACTTTAGGTAGCCCAGCTAAGCGCTGCTCTCGAAGCGTTTGACTACGACTAATATCAGCCGCAATTTTTTCAAGCGCACTGGTAAGCTTTGCCTCGTCGGTGATTTTTTTAACGCCATGAAGACGCTTTTTAAAACTGAATTGATCTTTTTTTAAGCACGTTTTTAGCTCGCCAAACAACTGACCTAGGTTTACCACCTGCATACCTTATAAAAATTAGTCAAAGAGCCCCGATTGTAGCAAATTAAATGGCTGGGGTTAATCCTGTAAAGAATATAACAATCAGCGGATTATTATATAAACCACCAGCCACTGACTCATAGCGATTATTCGTCGCTAAAAATACCTACATAAGTTGCTTGGGTATTCGATTTACTCGCACGATACATGCCTGAAGTATTAAACGGCAGGCTAATATTGCCTTT
This sequence comes from Pseudoalteromonas sp. KJ63-1, assembly GCF_055808145.1. The sequence continues at coordinate 2,030,020 of NZ_CM147855.1, forward strand.
TGTATCAACAATAATAACACCGCCTGTGCCCCCTATCGGTTTAAGCACCTCATTTATTACTTCATTACCTGCTTCACCTATAGTTTTACCCTGGTATTTTACTCGCGCACAAATGTCACTGGCCACATTATAACGAATAAAATATTCGCCGTGCCCAGTTGCCGAAACCGCACATGAGGCATTTTCAGCAAAAGTGCCTGCGCCAATAACCGGCGCATCGCCAATACGACCAAAACGTTTTGCGGTCATTCCGCCGGTTGACGTGCCCGCCGCTAAATTACCTTGTTTATCCAGTGCCACCGCACCCACCGTGCCCACTTTATAATTAATCGGTAACGCCTTGTGCGCTGCCTGGTAATCTTTATTGGTGTTTTTGCTCGCCTCGAGTTTCTTTTTTGCTTTTAATAAAGCCTCATAACGATGCTTTGTATCAAATATATTGTTCTCTACTAGACTCACGCCTTGCTCTTTCGCAAACTCTTCTGCACCTTGACCACTTAGCATCACATGCACTGAGTTTTCCATCACTAATCGGGCAAGTTTAATTGGGCTTTCAATATGTTTAATACCCGACACAGCGCCTGCTTGACGATTGCGACCATCCATAATAGAGGCATCTAATTCGTGACTACCATCATAGGTGTATACCGCACCACGCCCGGCATTAAAATAAGGCGATTGCTCCAGTACTTCAATGGCAGTAGTCACTGCATCAAGGCTTTTTCCACCTTGTTCAAGTATTTTATACCCGGCCTCAACAGCTTCTGCTAGTTTATTGCGGTAAGCTTGCTCTTGTTCTGTCGTGAATTTACTTTTTTCAATCGTGCCTGCGCCGCCATGAATTGCGATGGCAAACGGCGTGTTTGTATTTGCACTTAATGCCTGCGTGCTCAACCCCATTAAACTTGTTGCAATGAGTCCTAATAATGATTTTTTCATTGTGTGTTCTTTTATAAATACAGGAGTAAAACCAATGTGAATGGTTATGAAGCGTTTTTCAAGTGAAGTGAGTTTAATGGCACAAAAAAAGCGCCCTAAGGCGCTTTTTTAATTCTGTTTAAAATTACGCTTGTTCAGCTTTTAAACGTGCTAAACGTGCTACTTGGTGCGTAGACGTTAAGAAAGAATAGATTGGTGCTAAATAACCGCGCTTACGAAGCTCAAGGAAGTCTGCATCGCTTAGCTCATTTAGTTTCTTCTCATCGATAAGGTAAATACCGTTGATGTCTTTTTTCTCGCCTTTAATATCAACTGTTAGCGTTTGTGCTACCAGTAGTTCTTTATCAGCAAGGAATTTAGTGAAGGCATCAGTTACTTGAGAAAACTCAATGAATGATACTAACGCTTCTTTGCGGCGCTTCAGGTAGTCAGTTTCCTCACCGTTTTCGAATAATGCATTGCCTTCATCGCCTACTAACGGGCTTGCTTCGTCAATTACAATACCAAATTGATCTTGCTCTGGGTGCTTTACTAAACCTAATGGGTAACGCGTTGTTGCCATAGGTGCAAATGCTGCTGTCCACTTGTCGCCATCAATAAATAAATTTTCGCCTGGCTCTAGACCAAACATAGCAACCGCTTGGAAAGTACCTGTTTCGTTATTTTTAACAAAAGACATTGGGAATTCATTAGCAATACGCGCAAACTCATGTGCAACCACTGGCACTAAGTGTTGAGTTTTCATAAATTCGATGTTGATGCCATTTTTAATTTTAGTATTGGCATGTTTTTCGTTGTGTAAAGGCTGTACTTGTTGCTCCGCCATGTTACTGCTCCGTTATTTTATAAATTTGATTTTTTACTGTTAGTAGCCTAAGGCTAATGGTTTTGGTGACAAAAAGGAAGTGAAAATTTTGTGTCATTTTGTACGTTATTAATTAACAAATAAAGAAGGTAATTATTTGTACAATATGTAGTGTAAAAAACACTCTGCTGAGTGTTGTTTTTTGTTTCATAATTATGGACTTTTGTTAGTATATTCAACAATATTGCGATTAATATCAGTTGAATTAAAATGGAACACTACGAGTTAAACCCCGATTTTAGGGTTGAAATAGTTCATCTTGAAACTGAAAACGAAGATGTGATCATCATCGATAATTTTCTAAAAAATATTGAACCTGTGGTTAATTTTGCTACTCATGTAGCGTATTTAGAGCCCGTTGGCAGCGATGGTACTTTATTTCCCGGTAAGCGTGATGTAATGCCTGAACCTTATTACCGTGCTTTTAGGCAGCTATTACTATCTCTTCAAGCACGAGGTGTTTTTAACCGCGAGCATAAAGCACTCTATGTTCATCGTTGCAAATTATCATTAGTTACCCAAAAAGCCTGTGAGCTTAAGTTATTACAACGTATACCTCATATAGATTCGACCGATGATAATACCTTTGCAGCAGTGCATTATATAGCTGGTAAAGAGTCTAACGGCACATCAATTTATCGCTATATTCCTGAAAACCTAATTAAAATAACGCCACGAAACCAACACCTTTTTAGCGATGTAATAGAACAAACCAAAAATAATGAATCAGAACATCAAGGGTATTTAAACAGTAATACCGCCTTATTCGAGCAAGTCATTAATATTAAAGCAAAGCAAAACCGCGTGGTGTTATATAAAAGCAATTTACTTCATTGTGCTAACTTAGATAATGACTATGAATTCACAGGCGATATAAAAAATGGCCGTTTATCAATCTCTTCTTTTTTAGAATTGACTAAAGTCTGTTGACCTTTGCGGATTAAAATTTGTTCAAACTAGGGGCGGTTTAATCGCGGCGCGAGGTTTGTAACCTAGTGGGCTCGATAACTGCTCCTGCGTTATTCTACTGGCTTACATCCATGTAAGAATAAGTAAAAACCGAGCAAAGCTTCCGCGTCCTGCTCACGCCCCTTACCTACATCCATGTAGGCAACAAAGAGTAAATCGCCCCTAGGCAGAACCCTTCGGGCAGCGCCTGTTTGGCATTGATGCTGCGTTATCGCCTATTTATGGGGAATAACACACCACATAGGCTCTGCCTTGTCTAAATACCAAACAGACTGCTGCAAATTTAAACTTGAAAGATCAACAGACCCTAGACAACAGCCCAATAATCCAAATGTTAGTTTTTAATGGCGCATCAATTTTAATTTTTTTGTAAGCCGAACTGATGTATTTTATTAATAAGCTCTCTGTGTTTTGGCAATTCTGCTAATAACTGTTTTATCCGTTTGTTTTTAAAAGTACATTGCTTATCAGCTAGAACTGTCACTTGCTCAGTCACAGCTTTTTTGCGAGGTAAAAAATTCATACCATAAAGCACGTAAAGATAATTTTCTAAATCAAATAAATCAAACTTACTGCTGAAGTCTTCTCGCAATGGCGCAAAGCTTTTCCATCGCGCTAAATTACTTGTAAGCTTACTTGAAACCCCTGACGCCTTGCGATTATCCTGCCAAAACAAAGAGTCACTTCTATCTGAAATACAATAATGCATTTTAATAAAATCAAAGGTACTTTCCCAGACATGCGCGACATGCTTATTAAAGTCAGGTGCTATATGCTCTATATCTGCCTTATACCGAGGAAAACGCTTTGATAATAAACCTGCTGAGAAATCGGTTATCAAAATAGCTGTCGCCTCAAGAGGCTCTACAAAACCCTGAGATAAACCAATAGCAACACAATTTTTATGCCAAAATAATTCTCTACGTCCTATCTTCATAGGAATTTTACGTGGCTGTAAATCGGTAAATTTATTACCAAGATAATGATGTAACTTTTTTACCGCTTGCTCTTCATCCATGTGTTTAGACGAATAAACAAAACCAACACCACGACGTTTGGTAAGTGCTATATCCCATATCCAGCCAGCTTGGTGCGCTGTGGCAATAGTATAAGGAGGGATTTCATCATCTAATGAGGTGGGTACTTGCAATGTAAGTGCTGTGTCTGTAAGTAATTCATCAGAGCGTTCTATAAAATCAACATTTAATTTTTCACCAATAATGGCAGCGCTAAATCCGGAACAATCAATAATAAAGTCATAAGCTAGATGTTTATTATTGCTATCTATTAAGTGACTAATAAAGCCATCATCGTCAATTGCAATATCTATAATGTCAGCATATAAATGCTTAATAGCAAACGCATCTTGGGCATGCTTCATTAAAAACGCAGCAAATTTTTTAGCATCAAAATGATAGGCGTAACCATTAATTCCGACATACTCTGGAGTAGATATTGTTTTTGGCGCATATTTTTCTTCACAGCAAATTTCTTGCTTAGACACCGCATTGGCATAACGGTTTTGTGATTCACCTGCTAGCCATTGTTGAGTCATTTCTTCACCAAATATATGTGGATGATCGAATAAATGATGATAGTAATTTTCACCATGCTTCGTTTTATCTAACCAATTTACAAATTTAATAGATTGCTTAAAGGTTACATCACACTCACGAATAAAATCAGTTTCACGAATACCAAACTTTTGAAGCGAGTTACGAATTGAAGGCACCGTTCCCTCTCCTACCCCAATGGTGGGAATTGTCGGAGACTCTATCAATGTAATTTCAGTATTTGTTTCTAATAATGAGTGACCTAAATGATTGGCTGCTAACCAACCGGCTGTCCCCCCACCAACAATTGCTATTTTTCTTATCATAGTTAAACCACTTTATTGATTAGCTCATAAAAAAGCCCAGTATTAACTGGGCTTTCATTTTGTCATCTAAACCGAGTTAGAAACGAAGAGCAATACCCACTCTATAGCGTGCTTCACCTTCAAAACTCCACGCTGGATAGCCATTACGAAGCTCAGGTTTAACTTCTGCATCACCTGTTGCTGTACCTACCTGAATACTATCTTCTTCTGTTATATTAACAGCTTCAAACGTTAGGTCTAAGTAGTCAGTTACAGCGTAGTTTGCAGTTAAATCAAGTGTACCGTAGTCTTGGTGTTCACGGTTACCGTAGAAATAAGGTGCTTCACGAACCATATACTCTGAACGCCAGTTATATGCTAAACGAACACTGTAGTTATCAGCTTCATAGTAACCTACCAAATTCACTGTATGTTCAGATGAATCTGAAAATAACTCGATACGGTCTGGGAAGTTTTCTGCAGGTGCTTCTGAGTCAACCCATGTATAATTTGCTTGATAACCAAAGCCACTATCAAAACCATCTTGGATTTGAAGTTCAATACCTTGAATTTCACCACCTGAGCCTGTGCCTTTGGTAGCCACTGTCCAGTTATCTACACCTGAATCAGGGTCAACGATCCCAATACTTTGATTAAGGATTTGATCAACTTTGGTAAATGATGAAATATTCTTAATAAAGTAAGTCGCACTTACCATGCCGTCGCCATCAAAGTAGTATTCAACACCTAAGTCTGACTGTGTTGCTTTAAATGGTTCAAGGCCGATATTGCCAGTAGAAATAACTTCATTTCCTACAGTGCCATCTTCGTAACCTGATAGTGATGATGCAGCAAACATGTCAGTGTAATTAGCACGCGAAATAACTTGCGCCGCAGAGAAACGTAAAATAACGTCTTCGGTTAAATCAAATGCAACATTTACACTTGGTAACACTTCATTATAATCTGCTTTCTCTGTGCTTAAACCATTGCCATAACTACCCGTAGCGTCTAGGGCATAGTAATCAGACTCCGCATCGGTTGACACATAGCGAATACCGAAGTTACCACGAATGCCCTCTGCTGAGAAATTAGCCATCGCGTACAAAGAAATATTTTCTTCTTGGATCGTACCGTAACCAGACTTGTATGCAATTGAGGTGTTATCGAAGCTTGTAATTGCTGCATAGCCATCACTGATCATTTGTCCTAAATTAGGCTCTGGTAACACGTAACCAGCACCTGATGTCACTGTACCCGAATAATATCGTGAGGCATCATAAGCTGAAATAGAGTCAACTAAGTTTGCCGTGTACGTTTCTTGTTTTACTTCATGATCAGCCCAACGAAAGCCTGTTTTAATTGATGTAATAGCACCAAAATCTACAGGGAAAGTAAAATCAAGCTGTGCATAGGTTTCTTCATCCGTATTTGGTTGCTTTTTGAGTGCCCAGCCCGCAGATGATAATTCACCTTGAAAGTCATCGGGTGTGAAAGATTTATTCGCAACATCAATTTTTATCACATCGCCAGTTGCATCATAGGTACCCGCGTAATCTGCAGCAGTACCTAACCAAAAACCATAGTTAGCTGTTAAATCTGTACCGCCATCTGATTGCGTGTTACCAATTCGGCCTTCAACCTCAAAACTTTCACCTACATACTTAAAGTCTAAATCAACAGTTTCTGACGTCATTGAACCCGCACGAGCCCAAGTTTGAGCCCAACCAGGGTTGGCACCGTTACCAGAACGACGATAAAAAGTACATGTACCATCTACATTTACTTGCTCACACGCTGCATCTTTGTCATCTGGAAACATAACAAATAACGATGTATTTGCATTATCTGCCGACAAATCTAGACTCATGATATTTAAACCAAATTCTAACTCATCACTGGGTCTGTATTGGAATGTTGCGTTAATAGCTGTACGCTCTCGCTCTTGTTGGAATGTTGAAGGAACAATGTCACCCCAGCCAACTAGCGATTCAATACCGTTACGCTGATAATTAGTTTCTGAGAATGCTGCTGACACAAGCGCACCAAAGGTTTCATCATCATTTTTCCAGCTATAAAGGCCAGAAATCTCTGGATCAATCTCTTCTGATATTGAACCGTAATCACCTTTAATGCTTGCAAATACTGTATTTGAATCTAAATCTAATGGTTTGCGCGTATTAACGATAACCGTACCACCAATGCCACCTTCAACAATATCTGCTTGTGATGATTTGTATACTTCGATACTACCAACCATCTCAGGCGGCAATAATGTATAGTTAAAACTACGATCAATGTTTTGTTGATCGTACCAGCCAGTTGAAGCCACAGAATGGCCATTTAGTAATGTACGAGTTAGTTGCGCTGATGCACCGCGGATAGATACTTGTTGACCTTGGCCAAATGCTCTATTTACAGCAACACCAGAAATACGACCTAATGCTTCGCCTACATCGCTGTCAGGAAACTTACCGACATCTTCAGATGATAACGCGTCTACCACAGAATCTGAAAAGCGCTTAGTATTTAATGATGCTTCTAAAGAGCCACGAATACCGCGTACTTCAATAACTTCAACATCATTTTGAACTTTAACTTCATCGGCTGCGAATGCAGCACCAGTAAACCCAGCTCCCACAACTAAGCCGATATTTACTGCTAATAAGCTTTTTTTAAAATTTTTAGCTAACACAGGATTCCCCTCGAATCATTTTATTGGTTTTGTTTATCATTTTGCCTAACCGCCATGACAGCGCTGTCATAGTAGTAACAAACCATACATGCTAAATTACAATTTTGCTACATTTTTCCGCTCTTTTTGTATGAAATTTAACTTAATTATTATTAAGCCATTGATTTTAAATTGATTAATTATTTCATAAAAAAGCAGAGTTCGCCCAAGAATTACTCTCTATACTAGGTATGTAAATAATGACGTGTTTATACTTAATGTATTTAAAATAAGAGAGATTGCGAATAGCAGATGAAATTAATGGCTTATATAACTCCGCGCCGAAACAAAATTAACCTGCTGTTTTTATTGATAAATATAAGTTAAATTAGTAACTTTCAAAAATATAAGAGCATTTAAAAGATACTTAGGTTAAGGAGGATTTTAAACTTCAAATTTTTACAGCACTTTGTTATTAATTGATTAACGACAAAAACATGTCGCAATAAAAAAGGCCAGTAGCAAAAGCGACTGACCTTTCATTAAACCATCAATTAACGTGGTTTTAAAGCAGCTAGTTTAGACTGAATTAAGGTGCCCAATACACTTCAATGTTGATCTCAGGGTGATTTAGTACTGCACGTAACGGCATATCATTCACATCACCACCCGCTAAAGCTTGTTTATACACAGCCAGCTTTTCATCGCCACTAATGAGTAATTTAACTACTTTAGATTGTGAAATTGCATTTAGCGTTAAGCTCATGCGCTCGGTAATACTACCTGTTACATCACTCTCAATTGCGTTAATGGCGCACACAAGTTGGTTTGAATCTAAGCCGTTTTCCAGCCCTTGAGCATGTGGAAATAGCGAAGCAGTATGCCCATCAGGGCCCATCCCTAAAATAGTAACATCAAACGGGCGCTTTAATGCTTGAAACTGCGCTTCACACGCATCAACACCTTGCTCTGCAGTGGCTGCTGCATTTTTCATGCTAATAAAATTAGCGGCTGCACCATGGTTTTGTAGCAAAGTACGCTTAATGAATGCTTCATTACTCTTTTCGTGACTTGCCTCAACCCAACGTTCATCAACCATAGCAACATCAACATGAGCCCAGTTTAAATCAAGGGTTGATAAATGCTTGTACGCAGGTTCAGGTGAAGAGCCACCTGAAACCATTAGCACTGCACGGCCATCAGCTTCAATACCATCACGTAAGGCCTGCTCTAATGACTGAGATAATTCATCAGTTAAAGCGGCTTTATCGTCAAAAAACTTTTCTACTATTGTTGCCATTACTTATGCCTTATCACCGGTGTTAAACCAAACATGGTTATTCTCTGCTAATAAATCATCAGCGTCTTCAGGACCCCAACTACCCGCTCGGTACAATGAAGGTTTACCCTTCTCTTGCCAACGCTCAATAATTGGATCAATCCACTTCCAAGCTTGGCGTACTTCGTCGCGGTGAATAAATAACGAAGGGTTATTAGCGGCTGCATCAAGCATTAAACGTTTATAAGCATCTGAATGGAAACCGTTACTATACGCTTGTGACAATTCAATATTCATCGTTACAGGTTCAAGTTGCATATCTAAGTTATCAAGACGCTTTGACATCAGCGTTAACTGAATGCTTTCTTGGGGCTGTAAGCGAATAATCAAACGGTTTGGTTCAATATTACCTACGCTGTCTTCATAAACGTTATGTGATACTTTTTTATATTGCACTACAATTTCAGCGCAGCGCTTCGCCATGCGTTTACCGGTTCGCAGATAAAAAGGAACGCCCGCCCAACGCCAGTTATCAATATGCGCACGAATAGCAACGAAAGTTTCGGTTTTACTCGCCCCTTCGTTTAGCTCTTCAAGGTAACCTGGGACTATTTTACCGTTTAAATCACCGGGTACGTACTGACCACGAATAATATTATTATCAACATCGGTGTCTTCAAGTGGACGTAATGCTTCTAATACTTTTAATTTTTCGTTACGGATGCTGTTAGCGTTTAACTTATGCGGTGACTCCATAGCCACTAAACAAAGTAGCTGTAACAAGTGGTTTTGCACCATGTCACGCAAGGCACCCGCTTTGTCATAAAAACCTGCTCGGCTTTCTAGCCCTACCGTTTCTGACAAGCTAATTTGAATATTATCAATCGATTTAGCATCCCACATGTTCTCAAATAATGAATTTGAAAAACGCAATGCCATTAAGTTTTGAACCGTTTCTTTACCTAAGTAGTGGTCAATACGGAAAATTTGTTCTTCGTTAAAATACTGTGCAATTTTCGCATTAATCACTTCGGCTGACTCACCGCAGTAACCAATTGGTTTTTCGACTACAACGCGCGAGTTGGCAGTAATTAGTTTTTTAGTTGATAATATTTCACAACAGGTGCCATAAACAGCAGGTGGAAGAGATAAGTAGAATACTCGCGATTTATCGCTGTCATCTTCATCTAGAATTTTTTTCAGTACATCCCAGTTATCATCCGCTTCGGTAACATTGCTCACCACGGGTACTAAAAAGTCTGAAAACGATTTCCAATCTTTGGCGTTATATTCGCCTTCACTTAAAAATTCTTGTAATGCTTTGTGTGCTGTATCGATGTATTCATCGCATTTACTTTGTTCGCGCACGGTAGGCAAAATACGTGAGCCTTGCGGTAAGTTACCTTCTTGATATGCTCGATACATTGCAGGAAGTAATTTGCGTAACGCAAGATCACCACCGCCCCCAAAAATTATAATATCAAAAGGATTAAGCATAGTTACTCTCTACGTTTATGCTACCTGCCACTACCGTATTGGTAATCAGCTATAGCGGTTTATTATCTGGATAATGTAGACCTCAGCGCAAGGTCTACTAAGTTGTTGTTAGTTATCTGCGCGATTAAAAATGGGTCTAGGGACACTGTAATTCCTCTCACAAAAATACAGGCCCTAGGACTCCAGCGCTACCCGTTCAAAGGTATTTGGTTACTTATTGTGTAATAAGTGAATGTGTTACTGCGTACGGTGTTGTTTGTAGTACGCCATTAAGCCCTGTGTTGAGCTGTCGTGCTCATTAACCACGTTATCGTCGGTTAATTCAGCTTCAATTTTAGAGGCTAAACCTTTACCAAGCTCAACGCCCCACTGATCAAACGAACATATTTGTAAAAGAATACCGTGGCAAAAAATCTTATGTTCATACAGTGCAATTAATCGACCTACTGCTTTTGCATCAATCGTGTCTAATAATATAGACGTTGTTGGGCGGTTCCCTTGGTGAATTTTATGCTTTAGCAGCATTTCAATTTGCGCAGGCGTTTTGCCTTTGGCTGTTAAATCAGCCGTTATCTGCTGTGCATCAACCCCGTTCATTAGTGCTTCGGTTTGTGCAAAAAAGTTCGATAATAAAATATCGTGATGCTTATCTAAGTTAACCTGTGGCTTTACAGAGCCAATAAAATCAGCGGGAACAATTACATTCCCCTGATGCAGACATTGATAAAACGCATGCTGACCGTTTATCCCTGTCATACCCCAAATAATTGGTACAGTAGTGTAAGGCACTGTCTGCCCATCAAATGTTACATGCTTACCATTACTTTCCATTTCACCTTGTTGCAAATACGCTGGCAACATATGCAGTGCCTGGTCGTATGGTAAAATAGCTTGCGAGTCAAATCCTAAAAAGCTGGTATTCCAGATGCTAAGTAGCGCCATAAGCAAAGGAATATTCTGTTCAAGCGGCGCCGATTTAAAGTGCTCATCGACTTCAAATGCTCCCTCTAAAATGGCCTCAAACGCTTCAAACCCAGCATAAAGTGCAATAGGTAAGCCAATGGCGCTCCAAAGTGAAAAACGACCGCCAACCCAATCCCACATGGTAAATACATTTTCGTCACTAATACCAAATGCAGCCGTTTTTTCTAAATTGGTGCTTACCGCAACAAAATGCTTTGCTATAGCGCTGTCATCTTTTGCACTATCTAAAAACCAATCAACCGCTGTTTTTGAGTTAGTCATGGTTTCTGAGGTAGTAAATGTCTTTGACGAAATTACAAATAACGTGGTTTCAGGATCTACTTTATCTAATACTGAAGCAATTTGTACACCATCTGCGTTTGAAACATAGTGAACGTTTAATGGCTTATCAACCACTGCTTTAAGTGCTTCAGTTGCCGTTTGCGGCCCTAAGTTTGAACCACCAACACCAATGCTAACCACATCTTTTACCGCTTTTCCGGTATAACCTAGCCATTGGCCACTACGCACTTTTTCAACAAAGATCTTAATTTTGGCAAGTTCACTATCGACCGCTTCTGTAAGATTTTCGCCGTCAACAATAAGCGGTGTATGAGCGCGGTTTCTGAGCGCAGTATGTAAAACCGCACGGTCTTCGGTGATATTAATTTTTTCACCGATAAACATTTTTTCACGCCAAGCTTCAATGTCGCATTCTTTAGCTAATGAAATTAATTGACCAAATACGTTTTCATCTATGCGTTGTTTTGAGTAATCAAACAACACACCTGGAATTTGAGTAGAGAATTGAGAAAAACGAGAATCGTCTTGTGCAAATAAAGTTTTCAGATGCGTTTGTGTCATCTTTTGTGCACTATTTTCTAGTGCTTGCCAACTTACTAACTCAGAACGGCTCGCCATGTAAATATCCCCTAATTAATTAATCTATTGATTTTAAGCGTTTTATTTTATTTTTTACGACACTAAACAAGCGAATTTTGTAAAAAGCAAAGCCCGACATTATAACTTAAATGCTCTAAACTGCGTTATTTTTATGGGCTTTGATGCAGATAATAGCGCAATTTTTTGCTTTTGACACCGGTATCATAAAATTAAAAATTGAATTTAACAACTGTTCGCCTCCTCTGAACAATGAACATTTGATTAATATTCAATTAAAGCAGACAAAAAAAGACCGACACATGTCGGCCTTTTTCTATTATCAGACTATTAACTACTCAAAGCTAAACCACCCGATAAGTTAAAAACACGGTTATAACCAAGTTCAATTAAGTTTGCTGCCGCAATTTTTGAACGGTTTCCGCTGCGACACACCAATATATATTTATTTTTTTATCTAGTTGGCCTTGGGTAAGTGCATAAGCCATTCGACTTAAAGGAATATTTAAAGTTTTAGCCACAGGCACATCGAGCAATCCACTGATATTGTTAGCGCCATGCTCATAAGACTCTCGCGTATCAATTAAATATACATTGTTATGTGAGAGCAATTCTTTAGCTTGATTAAAACTAAGCTGCGAAGTTTCGACTTTAGGCTTTGCATTAACATAGCCACAAAGCGTATTTGCTGGTGTGTGTTGTTGCGAGTCCGCTTGTTGTTTTTGCATTGCAAATTCAGTATGGCTGATATCACCTTTAATAAGCGCTTTTAATAAAGGTGTTTGCTGCTGTTGCACAGCCCAATTCATGGCAAAACACTGTTGATAATCATGCCCAGAGCACACCACACTGCTTGGATTAAGCTCTGCCGCTAAATGAGTAAGAGAGTGTGCCATTTGCATCGCATCTCCCCCATCAAGTACTGTATTACCAAGCCCAGCAGGTAAAATTAAATCACCACAAAAGCAGTACTGTACATCGCCGTTATTAGCTTTTAATAAATAACTCACGCTATCTTGGCTGTGCCCGGGCGTCGCTAGCTTTTCAAGTACTTGTTCGGTTAGTTGCAATTGTTCACAGTTAATAGGCCAGCCTAATTGATCAACTTCGCCAGCAACTAAGTTTTCTTTAAGTACGCTGCGCATTAAATCAAGAGCGCAGTGACGATCTTGGTGCTCATGCGTGTTTAAAATAGCGGTAATAGTTAGATTTTGCGTTTTCACTATTTTTTCAAATCGAGGGATCAGTTCAATAATTGGGTCAATAACAAATGCCTGTTGATCGTCAGCTACATACAACCAACTGCAAGCACCTTGATGTCTAAATTGGGTAAGCCCCAAGGCACATACTTCTTGAGCTACCAAGCTACTATCAGAAATAACCAAACAATTTGCTTGTAACACTGTTTTAAGTGCACGAATTTGTTCACATGCATAGTCTATTTGCGCCATAGTGGCGGCAGGTCCAAACGATAAACGAATCGCATTTTCACTTTGCCACTGTGAGGCTCCCATCGCATCAAGTACAAAGCTTTGAGTTGCGCCCGTGCTACAGGCTGAGCCACCGCTGACTCTAATACCTGCAGCGTCAAATAAATCAATAACTTCTTTACTGGTTAAATCATTAACCGCAAAGTTTAACGTTGTGGGTACTGAGCAGGTAAAGTCATGGTTAAAAGTAATACTTCCAAAAGTATCAACTAAAGCGCTATGTAGTTTATCGCGATACAAATTAAGTACATCTGCTGATTTAAAAGTATCGTCTTGTTTATCAAGCAGCAAACTAAACAGCTTATTTAGTCCTGCAATACCAGGCAGGTTCTCTGTACCTGAGCGCATACCACTTTCTTGGCCGCCACCAGCAATAAACGGCGTATATGGACTACCTTGACGGATATACAATAAGCCGATGCCTTTAGGTGCATAGAGTTTATGCCCTGAAAAAGGTGCATAATCAATCGTTGTTTCACTTAAGTTGAGTTGTTGTTTACCCAGTGCCTGCACACAGTCGACCATCCAAGTGACATCATTATTACGACTACGAATCACCTTCTCTATAGCACTTAAATTTTGATATACACCGGTTTCATTATTAACAGCCATAGTGCAAATCATCAGGGCGTTATCAATATGCTGAGCAATAAAGTCTAAATCTAAAATACCGTCTCGATTAACCGGAATAGCAATAATGTCAGCATTAATTTCAAGCACGGCATTCCAATGTTTTAATGTATTAGGCACCGCTTTGTGCTCAGTTGATCCATACAATAAAACAGGTTTAGATTTAGTGTGGTGTTTTGCATTAATTAAGGTTGATACGATAGCGGTTTGAATCCCTTCGGTCGCACCTGAGGTAAATAATATATCGCCCTGCTGCGCACCAATAACGGTGCGCGCTTTTTGCCTCGTCTGTTCTAACAAGTGCTTCGCTTGAATACCGGTTATATGTGGACTTGAAGGATTACCAAAACAAATCTGCATCGCATGACTCACCACCTCTGCAATACATGGCAATACAGGTGTGGTCGCATTTGCATCAAGATAAACTTGGCTGTTAGGTTCATCTTGCAATAAAAACTCTGACATTAAAAACGCACCTTATTACTAAAAAATATATCTTATTCCCAATAGTACATAGTTTTAATAGGAATGAGTAATAATCTTTAGTAATTAAAGTGCGTTTACTATACTTTTTAGTTACCGAGCTCTTCTGCGAGCTCTTCATGTGTGGATGACCACGCCTTAATCAGCGCTTTTACCAATGATGCTAATGGAATAGCAAAAAATACGCCCCAAAAACCCCACAGCCCACCAAAAAATAGTACGGCGACAATAATAAACACCGGGTTTAAATCAACCGCTTCAGAAAACAATAAAGGGACTAACACATTGCCATCAAGCGCTTGAATAATGCCGTAAATAATTAAAATGGTCCAAAACTGGGTTTCTAAACCAAACTGAAACAGCGCCACCGCCGCCACAGGTATAGTCACCAAGGCTGCGCCAACAAATGGAATAAGCACCGAAAAGCCAACTAATACACCTAACAGAGCCGCATAACGTAAGTCCAATACCGTGAAGGCAATAAAGGACACCGAGCCAATAATTAAAATTTCGAATACTTTACCCCGAATATAATTCATTATTTGCTGATTCATTTCATGCCACACTTGCAAAATTAAGCGTCGTTGGCGCGGGATCAGTTTAGCAATGCTGGCACTGAGCTCTACTTTGTCTTTAAGCATAAAAAACACCAGTAGTGGTACTAAAATAAGATAAATTAACCACGCAACAGCATCTTTTAATGAATTGAGCGATGCCGACAGCACCACTTGGCCAAATTCGAGCACTTTGGTTTCTACCGTTACCACAATAGACTGTACTTGCTCTGCACTAATAAGGCTGGGGTATTTAGCTGGTAGGTCGAGTAAAAACGATTTACCTTGCTCTACCATATGCGGGGTTTCTTGCACTAAGTTACTACTTTGCTGCCAAAGTACCGGGCCTATAACTAATATTAAGGTGAGCATAATGCCAATAAATATCAACATAACTATGCTAGTGGCAGTAAAACGCTTAAGGCCAAACCGCTCTAAGTGAACTACGGGCCAATCTAGTAAATAAGCAATGATCAGTGCCACTAACACAGGCACAATTAATGGGCCAAAAAATACAACATGGCAACCAGTGCCAATAACAAAAAAAGTAAAGTAACTGAATTAGGATCAGAAAACTTTTTTTCATACCATGCTTTTACATATTCAAACACGCAACGGCTCCACTAATAACAACGCTTGTTGTTTATTTAACTTGTAATAATACATTTTTTTGCAAATATCGTTCAATATCATCTGTGTTTTGCTCTCTTGAGATATTAAAAGTAATTGCTTGATTTAACGATATTGCCTCACGCAACCCTAATTTAAACTGAATAAATTGCTGAGGGCATTTATAAGCGCGCAAATCTAGCTCTAGCATACTCGTTTCACTACCTGTTCACATTAATAATAAGTCCTATAGCTGGGCTAACTAAGATTAACCACAGTTAAATTTAACTTTTTCTTAAAACAACCTCTGCAATGGTTTATCCTTATAGCATAGTTAGCTAAAAGGATACGTTAATGCCTAATTCGCATAATAAAGCGCAATTGCCTAGCAATCCAACTCTCAAAGAAATAAATTGGTTTAAAAAGCAAATTAATTGGGGGAGCTGCCGCATTTTTATCATTTAGTGGCTTCGTCGGTAAGTGAATGTGAAAGTATTTTAGATCACGGCTTTGATAATGCTATAAAGCGTATCATCGACAAACGCAATTGGAACCTTGAGTCCTTGGGTATCGACCCAAACGAGCTTTTTGAGAAAGAGAGTAATAACAAGCCACGAATTTCGTTGCATCAAGTATTTACCGAACGCGGCTTTGAACTACAGGCGTTTCCTTTTTCTAATGATACTACCATCGATAGATACGCTCGACATGATGAGTCAATGGAATTTATATTATGGGATCCATTAACCATGAAAACTGTGATTCGTATTAATCAACTACATAAATTCATAGGTTTTTATTTAGAACAAGGCGATGAAGCAGACAAAGCGCTTATATTGCATTCACATAAAGTAGTTCATAAGATTATTGCTTTTTTACAAACTCAATTGAACATTGTTAAGGTTGATGGGGTCACAATAAAGTCGTTTTATCAATTATGTGAAAAGGACAGCCGTTTATATACAGATGATCCAACAAGTGCCCCTGATAAAAAATAAACAAGGAATATAATGCAACTAAAATCCGCCTTTATCACTTTATGCAGTGCAGTGCTTACATTTAGCCTACTAATGAGTGAGCCGTTAAAGGCACAAACAAATCTTCAACTGCCCGACTTAGGCACGTCTGCGCTGCAGGCATTACCACTGGAGAAAGAAAAAGCGATTGGTGAAGTGATGATGATGCAGATCAGAGGGTCTTCACCATTAATTAACGATCCGGTGCTTGATGAATACCTAACAACCTTAGGCCGAAAATTAGTTGCGAACGCCAATGATGTACGCTTCGGTTTTTCATTTTTTTGGTTAAATAACCCAGAAATTAATGCATTTGCATTTTATGGCGGTCATGTAGGTGTGCACACAGGCTTAATTGCTCAAGCCGATAACGAGAGTCAGTTTGCTTCAGTACTTGGTCACGAAATCGCGCACGTAACACAGCGCCATCTGGCACGGCGCATTCAGCAACAACAAGATAATAGCGGTCTCACCATTGCTGGTATGATAGCCGGTATTTTAGCAGCCGTTGTAGCCCCAGATGCAGGCATAGCAATTATTTCAGCCAGCCAAACACAGTCGGCATTTAGCCAACTCACCCATAGCCGCTCTGCCGAACAAGAAGCCGACAGAATTGGCATGCAAACTCTTAACAATGCAGGATTTGATGCAAGAGCTTCTAGTGAATTTTTAACTAAACTGGCAGCGCAAATTCGTTATAAATATAAACCCCCGGCGTTTTTACTCACTCACCCGCTGCCAGAAAGCCGCGTGTCGGATGTACGCTTGCGTGCCGAGCAATATCCAAAACGCCAAATAGGTTCAAGCCTTGATTTTAATTTAGCTAAAAGCCGTGTATTAGCGCGTTACGATAACGAGCCGGAAAATGCAGAGGCCTTATTTAGAAAGTTAATGCGCGAAAATACCTATAACAACGTAGCACTACAGTATGGTTTAGCAATTAGCTTAGTTGATCAAAAGAAAACGGATGAAGCGCAGCCTATCCTAGATGAGCTATTGGCAAGTGATCCTAAAAATTTATTTTATATTGATACAAAAACAGATTTGCTAATTGCACAAAAAAAAGCTGCTGAAGCAGTTAGTTATTTAAGTGAGTTAAATAACTATCGGCCAAACAACCAAGTAATCACTTTAAATTTTGCAAACGCCGCGTTGGAAGCTGAGCAATATGAGTTAGCCGAAAATGTACTAAAGTCATTTTTATTAGAGAAGCCAGATCATAGTTTAGGTAAGCAGCTTTTAACCGATGCCTATAAAAAGCAAGAAAAATTAGCCGCGTATCACGAAGCAAACGCCGATGTGTTGTCGCAATATGGCGCATATTTAAAAGCGGCTGACGAAATACAAAAAGCACTTAATTTTGTTGAGCCAACTGAAAATGTGAAACAACAGCGTTTAAAAGCGTTACTCACACAATATCGGTTATTACAAAAAGAGCTTGCAAGGCTTTAAGTATTTGGCGAGTTCACCTAAAATAGCCACAATTTATACTTTGGATATATTTTTATGTCAGTTACTATTTATCATAATCCGCGCTGTTCAAAATCACGCGAAACACTTAACCTATTACAAAGTAAAAACATTGAACCGAGTGTTGTTGAATACTTAAAAACACCGCTTTCTCATGAGCAAATTAGTACCTTAGTTTCTCAACTTGGGTTTAATTCTGCCCGAGATTTAATGCGGACCAAAGAAGAGCAGTACAAAGCCCTTAATTTAAAAGATGAAAATGATGAGTCTGCACTAATTGCTGCCATGGTCGAACATCCAAAATTAATTGAACGCCCCATTGTTGTTAGCAATAATAAAGCAGCCTTGGGTCGCCCGCCTGAAAACGTATTAAGCGTTCTATAATGAGCACAACCATTGTGGTGCTGTACCACTCAAGCCATGGCTCTGTAGAAGCCATGGCGCATGAAATTGCAGAATCGATAGAACAACAAGGCGCAACCGCCTTGCTGCGCACGTTTGTGGCTAAGAACCCGCACGACATTGTGATAAATAAAGACGATTTAGTTGCTTGTGATGGGCTTGCATTTGGTACACCTACCCGCTTTGGCATGATGGCCGCTCAGGCAAAGACATTTTGGGAAACCACCAGTGACCTGTGGCTTAAAGGCCAACTTATAGATAAGCCTGCCTGTGTGTTTTCATCATCGAGTAGTATGCATGGGGGAAATGAAGCAACCCTACTTAACTTGTCACTGCCGTTATTGCATCACGGGATGATGTTAATGGGGGTACCTTACGATGTACCAGAACTTCTTGGCACCGAAACTGGAGGCACACCTTACGGCGCTTCCCACGTTGCTGGCAGCAGCAACAGCTCTACCCTAAGTAAAGATGAAATTAAAATATGTCAAAGCGTAGGCAAACGCTTGACGCAAGTAGCGAGTAAACTTAAATGACCCAAAAGAGCGAGTCTGCTAAAAAGCCAGTGACCGTAAAATTTCAGCGCCTAGCCTTATTTGGTTATTTTGGCCTGCTTATTTTAATGCCACTATGGATGTTTGTATTAGCCCCCAGAGAAGGCCACAGTAACGCATTTCTTTTTTTAGTCTATGTACTACCACTGTTATTACCTTTAAAAGGCATACTACAAGATAAAACCTACACTTATGCGTGGGCTAATTTTATCGTTATGTTTTATTTTATTCATGGCTTTACATTGCTATGGGTTGCTCAAGATGAGCTTGTATGGGTATTACTAGAGTTACTTTTCGCCTCCTCTATGTTTATTGGCTGTACTTACTATGCACGCCATAGGGGACAAGAGCTTGGACTTAAGATTCGCAAGCTTAAAGATGAACTTGCTGAAGAAAAAGCAGCGCATGAACACGATAAAAACAACTCATAGCTAGCAGCTCAAAACATAAAAAACGCGCTTTATTAGCGCGTTTTTTTGTAATTAAATAAATGGTTAAACTAACTCACTTAAAGCAGCTAACCCCACTATACAAGCTAAACCTAGCTGGGCTATAAGGCTAAAAACCGATACCACTCTTAATAAAAACAATCCCCAAGGATGTTTAATATGCGGGTACAACGAACAACGCTTTAAATTTGTGGCAAAGAAAAAACACACCACCGCTGTCATGGTCATAAAAAGAGTAAGCTCACTTTTTATAGTGATGTTTTCATCAAAAAAGAAAAACAACTGAAGCGGTAGCAATAACGCCACAACCGCGTGTAATACATGTACCTTTTTAATTCGCTCTAACTGCCCTTCAGGTGATAACTCTTTAATTCCAAAATCACGTTCAAGGCACTTAACTAAGTTACTGGCTTTGATACTTACCGCTAAACGATAACAACTTAATCCATCGTTATTACGCGCTCTAAAGTCATACCCCGCTTTAAGCAGTAAAATCATTAACGATTCATTTTTACTCATTACTGCGTAATGCAGCGCCGTATTACCTTTATTGTCGACGGCTTTTTTATCTTGGTACTGCAGGAGTGTTTCAACTACATTTACATAGCCTTTTTCTGCTGCCCACATAAATGCTGTTTTGTTATCTTCATCGGTTAAAGCGCCTGTAGCGCCCTGCTCAATAAAACGCATCGCCATGGTTTGCTTAGCTTTTTTCTTGTTTAAATGGGCAAGTAAAGCATTTTCTAACAACACAATAGAATCAACATCAGGCGAAACCTGAGTTAATAAAGTAAAGTAATCTTTGCCTGCAGCTACCTTTTCACTGGTGAGCTCTGCCAAATAGTCAATGTCTGCAATCGACTGAGGAATATAAGCACTTAAGCGCTCTCTGAAATCGACTTCTTGCCAAATAGATAGGGTATCTGCTGCCGACAACTTGGCACTCTGTTCTAGCGCATGCTCTATTAGAGTAAAAAAGCGTTTACTAAAAAATAGACTAATCAATGAAAGCGGCGTTTCAATATTATTTTGTGCCGATACACTTGCGTATTTTTCAAGTCGCTGACACAGCATTAACACAATATTTTCTATGCTGTAGTCATTAGCAAAATAGTGCTCTTTAAGTGCTGCAATATAGACTTGTGCATCCTCATCATATTCACAAATATGCTGAAAGTAACATTCTTCAAACGGCTCTAGGGGGGTTAACCAGGTTAAATAATAAATTGGGGGCAAAACCGTGGTGCAAACACCATCATCTTCTTCAGTAGAACGACAAGCAGGCCAAGCTTCTAAAGCATCTA
This sequence comes from Pseudoalteromonas sp. KJ63-1, assembly GCF_055808145.1. Next base: position 2,050,925 of record NZ_CM147855.1, read on the forward strand.
AAATGAAGGCACCGTTTTGTTCAACCAGCCCTTTGACCAGTAACGGGTATTCCTTTGGCCAAATTAGTACATTTTCCATTAAAACAACACAACTCCAGTGTAGCTCGGGTGAGTGGTCAGTTATAACAGTTTTTAGCTGACACCACGCTTAATCAAAGAAGCCGATATTCTAACACAGCTAGGTTGCCAAGCTAGCGTAAACTCGTGCAATATAGGCCAAAATACAAAAGCAACTAACGACATGCGCCATTAGCTGCTTTTACGGTTGGAGCTTTTAATTACAAAGGTACTAACTTTGCTGAAGTTCTGCTGTGACTTGATCTAAACCCACATCAGAAATGCGTTGAATGATCTCTTTTTGCTTAGCACTAAGTAATGAAATCCCCTCAGCAACAATATCGTATACTTTCCATTGCTGATCGTTTCCTAAGCGAAGTTTAAAGTGTAAATCTATGGTAGGTTTATTAGCTTCAATAATTTGCGTTTTAACTGTAGCAAATTTAGAGTCGCTTGCAGCGGCGTCTTGCTCAAATAGTACATCTTGCCCTGTATACTTCATTAATGCACTAGCATAAGTGCCCGTTAAGTAATGCTCTACCGCATCTATAAACGCAACGCCTTGTTCACGGTTAATGCCTTTAATATGTTTACCTAATAATTTAAACGACACAAACTTAATATCAATATGTGGCATCAAACGCTGCTCAACAATTAATGACATCGCTTCTTTGCTGGCATTACCTTGCGCATTTACCTGCCCAATATCGTTAAATAATGACTCGGCTACAGTTTGCAATAATTGTTTAGGTGACGGCTGCGTTTGTGCAGTGAGTGCGCTACTAAAAAAAACAGCAATAACCACTAAAAGCTTTATAAGTTTCATAATAAATGCATAGTTTAAATAATTAAGTTTAGTGTAATCTACGCAAATAACAGGCAACAAAAAAGGCATAAATAAGCAACTTATTAATGCCCAATTAGCACCAATAAAATTAATTAAATAAATTCAATTAGTTAAAAACCTTAGTTAACAAGCCATCTACAAGCGGATTTTTGTCCTCATTGAAAACAGTAATTCACCGCCCTTATCATTTAATTACTATTTAAATTTACCTACCAGTAGGTCGTTATGAAAACCTCATTTGAGATGATTTCAATTATTGTTTTTTGTTTATTTTTACTGCCAACAAATGCAGCCTATGCATCCTCAAGCCATGGCTACGCTGTGGACTTATTAAAAGGCGAAGGTAATGTGACTGGGGTAAAGCTTGCGTATCAATATCATCCCAAGGGTGCACAAAACCTTGTTGGCGATGCCCGCTTTTACCTTGAAAGCAGCCTCAACCTATGGCATTACCGCCATGATCAACAGTCACAATCCAACCTAGTATTAGCTGTTTCACCAGTTGTGCAGTTTCCGGCATTTAGCGTATACAATACGCCATTCTATGTGGAGGCTGGTATTGGCTTTTCCCTACTTGATGAGCACCATTTTGCAGGTAAAAACCTAAGTACTCACTATCAGTTTGAAGATAGAATAGGCCTAGTGGCCGATTTTGGAGAAACCAACGTAGCACTGCGTATTATTCACTATTCAAACGCAGGATTTAAAGCACCTAATCCAGGCATAAACTTTTTAACATTGTCGGTAGCACAACGGTTTTAAACACCCGTAATAAACACTCAAAATGTTGCGGCTTATATTGAAAGCGGTCATAATTACTGCTTAAAAAACAATAAGGTCAACAACATGCAAATTTGGCAAATCGTACTCGTTATCTCGATTGTACTGGCTATTGTTATCGGTAATTTAGCATTGCTGCGTTTAAGTGCAAAAAGCGAGTTTAAAGCCTCTCCCTCTATTACTCATAATGTCCCGTCCTGAAATAGGTTGACGGTTTTAATGAAAGACTTGGTGCGAAAGCGCCAGGTCTTTTTTATGCACTTGATTTGGTGTTTTCATATTCAAACTTAAGTGCGGTCGCATTTCATTGTATATAAATATCGATTCTTCAACGAGCTCTTTTAACTCTGCCATATTACGACATTTATACAGTAGAAACTCTTGTTTTAATATCCCGTTAATACGCTCAGCTAATGCGTTTTGATAACAGTCATATCCATCGGTCATAGATGGCCTAATTCCCTCCTTTAATAGCATACCTTGATATACTTCAGAGCAATATTGTAAACCTCTATCTGAATGATGAATAGCATCACGTTTATACACCCGCTGCTTAATCGTCATCTCTAACGCTTTGACTACATCAGTTGCCTTCATTTCATCACTGAGCTCATAACCCATTATTTTTCGACTATAAGCATCAGTGACTAACGACAGGTAATGCACGCCTTGCGATGACTTTACGTATGTAATATCACTAACGAAGACTTCCTCGGCCGCAGTAGGTTTGTATTCTTTTAGTAAATTGGGATGCTTGTGCATCCAATGATTACTATTTGTTGTTTTAGTGTAATTTTTCTTTGGTTTTACAAGCAAGTCATGCTCTCTCAAATAGTCAAAAAAACAATCTCGGCCTAGTTTAATGTCACGCTCTTGCAGCTCTGGCTTTATCATCAGATAAAGTTTCTTCCCACCAATACGAGGCATGAATTGCCGCCAATACATCACTAACTCTTTGACTGGCTTCAACGCTTTATTCCGAGAATCTATTCTGCGCATAGCTTGATAGTAACCTTGTCGCGTTATGCCATATGCACGGCATAAAGGAGTAAGCTTTACTTGCTGGTTTTCTTTTGCGCGCGTGATAGCTCGGATATGTACTTTTTTCGCAAACCCGCTCCATATTCTTCATCCATAATATTAATCATTTCATCTTTGATTAAATCCTTTAGGCGTAACTCCTCTACCTCGCGCTCTAAACGTTTAATTTTTTGTGCTGGGGTTTCTTTTGATTTAGGCATGTTGGCTATATAAGTTGGTTTAGACCAATCTAATTTACCATGTTTTCGCAGCCATACCAGAACGGTGCTACGACCTTGAATACCGTAATGACTTTGCGCCTGTTTATATGTGAAGTCGCCTTTTTCTACTTGCTCAACAATGGATAATTTAAAGCCTAATGTATAATCTCGTTGAGTACGCTTAACGTCTTTAGTTTTAGTGGTTTTCATAAAATAAGTCCTAAATGTGTAAACACATTTCAGGACAAGACATAAAAAAGACATAAAAAAGCCCTAAATAATCAGGGCTTTTTTCGTTTAAATTTTTACTCTAGCCAACTAACCAGTGTGCCATTAAGGCAATAACAGGCAATGTAACTAATGTTCTGAGAATGAAAATAACAAACAACTCAAAAATATTAACTGGTATTTTACTTCCTAATAAAAGTGCGCCCACTTCAGACATATAAATAAGTTGCGTTACACTCATGGCTGCAATAATAAAACGTGTTACATCACTTTCAATTGAACCTGCAGCTAAAATAGAAGGAATAAACATATCTGCAAAACCGACCATAATAGTTTGTGCCGCCATTTCAGCTTCTGGTACTTGTAAAAGCTCCAAGAACGGAATAAACGGCATACCTAAATACTGAAATATCGGGGTATATTCAGCAATAATGAGTGCAAATGTACCCACAGCCATGACTACTGGTAATACTGCAAACACCATATCAAATGCATTGTGTATACCTTCTTCTAAGGTGCCCTTCAAGCCTGGCGCTTTTTCTGCTTTAGTCAATGCAACATCAAGAGAGTGCTTAAATAATGTTTTGCCTTCAGGTACTAGCTCGGCGTTGCCATCAGGTTGTTCACCATCGATAAACACGTCCTTTTTAAAACGCAGTGGTGGTAAACGCGGAACAATTATCGCAGCCACTACACCCGCTAAACACACAGTTAGGTAAAAAGGTGCAAATAAGTATTCAAGCTTTACTTGGCCAATAACAACCAAACAAAAGGTAATTGATACAGCTGAGAAAGTGGTACCAATAATCGCAGCTTCACGTTGAGTGTAATATTTATCTTCGTACTGACGCGCAGTCATCAAAATACCCACACTACCATCACCTAACCACGAAGCAACGCAGTTAACTGCACTGCGCCCTGGTACACCAAATAATGGACGCATCACTTTAGTAAGCAAGGTACCCACCAGCTCAAGTAAACCAAAATTAAGTAATAACGGCAGTAATAAGCCCGCTAAAATAAATACCGAAAACAGCACAGGTAATAAATCTTTTAATACTAGCAAGCCAGTATTTTCTGAGGTAATAGCATGCGGCCCCACTTGAAAATAAGTTAAAAGCACAAACGCCATACCAAATAACCGTGTTACTAACCAAATCCAACTCACATTAAACAAATGATTTAATAAGCGAAATTTGGTTAAGCTTTTCGGTTTAAAGACACTAAGCACCAGCGACATTACACCAGTAATACAAATAATGGTAGCTATTAGCCCTAGTGCTATCTCACTGAATGAGGCTTGGATTGCCTTGGCCATTACCGCGATAGGTATGGTCATTATTTCGCCAGACGGTACTGGCGTCATGAACAAAAAAACGCCGATTAAAGAAGGAATTAAAAAAACCAACCATACTTTCAAATCATAACTTTTTTGAACGGATGCTGGGCGTGATGAATCTAACTGAGACATATTTTCAACCTGTAAAAACCACAAAAAGAGCTAAGTGCTCTTTTTGTGGTAAGTATTTATAATTATTAAATTTTAATACCGCGCTTAATTAACGCCGCTTCTAATGCTTGCTGTAAACCATTCATTGTACCTGGTTCAAGCGTTTCGCCTTTGTCATCCATCCACGTAAGACTGGTGCCACCTTGCTTGGTTTTGCTAACCAAAATTTGGTATTGGCCTTCATCAATTGGTAATTCTGTTGGTTCATCGCCCCAAATAGAATCCCATACGCTACTTTCTACTTTGGCGTAATCTGCTGTAATTAAACCTGTCTCTTGGTTTATTTCAACAATGGTGAAAGATAAGCGCTCTAAGAATCCAGAAAAGCGATCGAATACTGTATCGTAGGCTTGCTCAGTAACAAGTGCTGCATTGCCTTTGTTATCAAACCCAAGCTCTAATGAAATTACCCCTTTACGCTTACGCATATCAACTTCAAGTTGACGATAGCGGTAATCAAACTCACTTACTACTTGGTTAAGTGCTCGTACTTCTAGCTGCTGCTTTAATAAATCAGTCAAAGGCTTATCGCCTTTAAAATCAATAAGCTCAGCAGTTAAAGACGCCGTACGTTGATGCTCTTTTTCTTCAATAGTAAATTTAAAACGTTCTAAATCAACACTTTCATCATCGCCCCATAACCAGCTTTCCTCTGGCTTAACAATAGCGTACCAATCTGTTTCAAGTGTTCCTTGCATTTTGTTTTGTTGTGTCGCACTAATGTTGTTGTCAGCAAGCACTGCTTGAATCGAGTCCCAAATGAATACATCTAAATCGTCAATGCCATCATTTTTATCAAAATAAATACGTGCTTGTTTATCTGCTTCCTCAACCCAACTGCCTTTAGCAACCGTTAATACTTGCGCCGGCGGACGATAGTTTGTTGCCTCCGGATTATTATCATATTGACCCACATCCATCTTATAAACAGGATCTTGAGCGGGTTGTGATAACGAAGCAGGTGCTTTAACCGGCTCATGGGCGCGGTAATTACGCTCATTATGGGCATCACTTGTAAATACACTACACCCTGACAAACTTACCAATACACTTACTGCTAGTGCTTTTGGGATCCAATACTGCACAGATAATTCTCCTTAGCATACCCTTAATTGTTTTAACAAATATATGAGTGGGTAATACCGATTTGGTTCAGTGTAAAATCAATATTAACTTTACATTTATAATTTGCTTATCTAACTGCATTAAGCCAACAAGATGACCGACAGACTAGGCTACAAATAGACACATTTTTGCTATGGTACTTTCACAAGCTTGTAAAAACAAGAAACACTGCACTATTAACCGCCTAAAATTAACCGTCGCTGTAGTTTAACGCGGGTTTTGTGTTAAACTTTGCCGCCGTGCAACGCTACGTGTTTATTTTTTGTTGCCAAGTCGGTTGTTATCATCCAAGTAACTTAGGTACTTTAAAACCCATGACTGCATTTTCAAATCATCAAATTGTTTTAACCGCAATTGGCGAAGATAGATCGGGTATCGTTAGTGAGCTTACGCAACTCGTCAGTGATTGCCACTGTAATATTATAGATAGCCGCATTGCTATTTTAGGCAACGAACTTACTTTTATTATGCTACTTAGCGGTGATATGTCAGCCATTAGCCGTATTGAGCATACCCTGCCTACCAAAGGTATGGAACTTGGCCTGCTTACTATGATGAAACGCACTTCAAGCCATAATCAAAGCGAGTTTTGTGCAGGTTACACCCTAGAATATACTGGCATAGACACCCCTGGCACTTTGAGTAAAGTAACGCGCTTTTTTGCAGATAGTAATATTAATATTTGCTCATTAAAGTCAGATACTTACGAAGAAGATACTGAACTTAAAATGCGCTGTGAACTTGAATTTAATATTCCCGTTGACGTTGACATTGACCAATTTAAAATTAGTTTTGAAAACCTTTCGCACGTTTTAAACGTAGATTACATCTTTCGACGTATTCGCTAAGGAGTTTAGCATGAACAAAATTACCCCATTACAAAGTGGCGACACAGCACCGGCTTTTAGCTTACAAAACCAAAATGACGAAACCGTCGTGCTCAGCGAGTTATTAAAAGAAAAACAAGTATTGGTATACTTTTACCCTAAAGCGTCAACGCCAGGCTGTACCGTACAAGCCGAGAACCTGCGTGACCAACAAGCCGAGCTTGCTAAATTCAACACTCACGTGGTTGGTATAAGCCCAGATCCAATTAAACGCCTTAAAAACTTTGAAACTAAAAAAGAGCTTAACTTTGACCTACTTTCTGACGAAGATCATGCCATTGCTGAGGCATTTGGCGTGTGGGGATACAAAAAGTTTATGGGCAAAGAATATGATGGTATTCACCGCCTCACTTTCTTAGTCGGTCAAGACGGTAAAATTAAACACTTGTTTGATAAATTTAAAACCAAAGATCACCATCAAGTGGTATTGGATTATTTAGCTGCTGAATAAAGGCTAAAGGCTAAAGGCTAAAGGCTAAAGGCTAAAGGCTAAACAAGATAAAATAAAAGCGTTGCTCAAAGGCAACGCTTTTTTGTATTTATCGCTTTAGTACTTTAGCATTCCTGCCGATAGTTAAATTAGTAACGAATAACATTATGGATAATAAACCGTGATACAGCTAAATAAACACTTAGCCTTTGACGTTAAAATTGCAGCAGAAAAAATAAATGTTGCACAACAAACAAAAGAAACAACTAAAAATAAGGACAACGCTGATTATCAATTATCAGACAGAGAGCGTAATAAACTCTCGGGAAAAGAGGCTGAGCAAAACGTTGAAAAAACCACAAATTCAGAAATGCCTGAATATATTGCAAAAATGATAGAGCAACTTAAAGAGCTCAAACAGCTGCTTGAAGAACAAAAAGAACAACTCACTCAATTACAAGCTCAATCGGACCAAGAAGACGAAGCAATACAAGCACAAATTGAAGCACAAGCAAACATCGTTTCATCAACACAATCTCAGGTAATTGCGCTGGTGCAAATGATTAGCCAAGCCATGAAAGATGCAGGTATTACAGACGCTGGCGCACTTGTCAGTGCCATTGTTTGAATTTTCAGAAACAGCGGTTCAGCTTTATATAAATCTACTTTATAGTAACGTTTTTATGTTTACCTTCGGCTTATTATTTCAATAATAAATACGCCTACCCTAGCGATTAAAAATTACGTTAAGTATTAAGTATTAAGTATTAAGTATTAAGTATTAAGTATTAAGTATTAAGTATTAAGCATTAAGTATTAAGCATTAAGTTTTAAGTTTTAAGTTTTAAGTTTTAAGCTGTTCAAGAAAATTATTATTGTTATGACAGTACATTTAAAAATTAGTAATTTACTTAACCCCTGAAACGTATTTAATTTTTATATTGCACATTAATTTGATTACCTAGGCGGGCATATTAGCCAGCTGAGCTCACAGCGAGAACCTGTCATTCAAATGAGTCGACATTAACTTAGTAAGAATAAGAGAAAACTTTCCTCTTTTTTACGTGTTTATATAAGCTACAGAAATTATAATATTTGTAGCTGGCAATAACTTAAGCTATTTGCTATTAATGCAAATTCACAAAATAAGGACGTTTTCGCACTAAAATGGGGAAAGTGTCCTCTGATAAAGCTGTTAGCACTACTTTCATTGGAGTCACCGTTGAGTAATAGAAGATCGTTAGAAAGTGGCGAAACTTAGTTTCGTTTACTAAATTGGACAAAAGGTCAGAAAGCAGCGGAAAGAATATCTGCTCATATCCTTAAATCTGAGCAGTATCACTCAGTTGATCCTGAAATCTGGAAAGGTGCTCTAGCTTCTGCAAAGAAAGTAGAAACAAAATTTGGTAAAGAAAATCCTGGGTGTGATGACTTTGAGTGGGCAATGTTAAATGGAAAAGTATCTGCATTACGCTGGGTACTTGGCGAAGATTGGGATATGCTGGATACGTAGTGCTAATGCGGCGTTATGCGTCTGTTTAATGTAGCACCATTAATTTTTTACCTACTAATTATAAGGAAATACTATGAGTTTTAAACAATTGCGAAAATTTAGTAAGGATGAGTTACTTTTCGATGAAAAAGAAACAAGAGTAGTTTTAAAGTTTATTTTTAAGCCAGCAGATCATAAATTAATTGATTCTCTTCCAATAAATGATCGCTTAAAAGGTTTCGCACAAGGATTATTGGTTGAAGCAATTGATGCGTCATATTCAGTTGGTTATGTTAAAGCTATATTTGAAAGTACGGCTAACCCAACAAAAGGAGCAATGGCTATTATTAAAACGTTTGCCAAAAAAGCAGCAAACCACTGGTTCAAACATGCATCGGTTCATGACCTACAAAAAGTTAAAATTTTTGATTTTATAAGAGATAGAATTGCATTGGCGTTCAAATCTGAATTGCAACTTTATTTAGTTAAAAATGAGACTAATAGAGCTGGAGCTTTTGTTGCATATCAAGTGCCCAAGCATGCTTCCGCTAAATTATGGGTATAATCATGACTAAAAAAACACTATCACTGCTAGGTGCGAGCTCTTTAATTGTATTAACTTTTTTTGGCTCCATGTTTTATACAATACAGAAGATGGACATCGCAGACCTTATTATATGTAGCTTAACTGAAAGAGAGTCTATTATTCCAAATGAATTTTGTGAATATTATATGGTTAACTATCGCATGACTAAAGAGGATGTTGATTTTTTAAGTGGAGGCCCAGGACTTGATTTCGTTTTAAATGTAAATCATCCGCATAAATATAAAATAGCAAAGATATTAATCTCAAAAGGTCTTGATGTTAATGGCATTAACCACCTTTTATCAAAAGATATCAGCCCCCTCTATAGTGCTATATTGTCTAACGACATTAAAACCGTCAAATTTTTAGTTAATAACGGTGCTAACATTCGCTTGGTTGGTAACGACTACGATATGACAGCATTAGAATTTGCAAAAACACTTCAAGAAAAAAAGATACAGAAAATAGACTGGAAGTTATAACTTTTTTGTCATCTCTTAAAGGCACACAATAAGGAATTTAAACAAAAAACAGTGGGTTAAGTTTCGTTTCACATTTTAACCCACTATTTTTCCGCTTAATGTGGCGTTTAGCTAACAGTGTTTAATTTATTAAGCATTATTTTCACAATAAATATGAGTTTCTAAATGACTTCTTTAAAACGAAAGTTTTTTGACTTACGTGCTATTACTAATCAACAACATATAATCGAATCAATTAAGTCATTTCTGGAGAAACACGAGGTTAGTCGCTCTACAAGAGTTTGGGAAATGCTAAGTTTATTTGAAGAGCAGGTATCGAAAAGTTGGGATAACCTACCAAGAACACTGATTTATCACGAAGTACTAGAGATCTTTGAAATTATTTATACACTCGAAAACTCTCAAGATGAGATGATAATTGAATCAATTACGAAGGATAATGTTGATGAGTTTTCTGGAAAAAATAAAAAAGGCAGAAATACTCAATTTGAACTATTTATTGCATCAAAATATATACGAGCTGGTTACGATGTAAAATTTGGTGAACCTGACTTATATTTTTATCATTTAGAAAATAGATACAACATTGCTTGCAAGCGACCACAGAGTGCAAAAAAATTCTTAATCGAATCAAAGAGGCTTCAAAGCAAATATCTTTGCATAAAGGTTTTGGAATAATTGCGATTGATTTAACCCCAACGTATATAAGAAACTCTAAATGGAATGAAGATCTGACGATTATTGGTCAATCTGGTGAAAGCTTAATATGGAATAGTTTTTTAGATTCCAAACGAAAGAAGATCAGTGAATTAGTTGGTAATCATGCTTCGATTGTTCATACGTACGGAGGATTAAACCACAAGATAAATAATTCGTATGCATATTCGTTGTTTGACTACGCATTAGAAATTAAAGAAAATAGATCACCTAATGATTGTTTACATGAAATAATCAATAGAGTCCAAAATGTTCACCCTGTTTGTTAAAGCTAGCTAACAAGCACTTTAAACGGAACAAAAATTCTTGGCTTTTAAGGGACACTCGCTCCCTGCGTACTTTCCTATGTTATACGTCATACAGGCGTAGCTTTACTCCAAGATACAGATGTCTCTGTTAAAATTTTTTTATAAGGGCACTCTCTTGCATCGCCACCGGCTAAAACAATTTGAATAGTACTTGGGCTTTTATCTGGACCTAAAAGTTTGAGTAAATGACTTAAAGAGGTGTAATGCTTAAAACCTTGCTTTTTAGCAGCTAGGTCTAATCGTTTGTTATAACCAAGTTCGGGGTATTGTTTTTTTAGTTTGCGTGCTTGACGTTTACACGAATCCGAATGATCTTGCATATTCATAATATAATCCTGTTAATAAACCATTTCCACTCAAAAAAAGGTTTAGGCGTTATATTAGCCATGTAAGTTTAATTTTATGCCAGAGGCTTAGCAGTGGACGCAGGATATCCCAACCCTTTTTCTATAATACAACTGAATTATTTTTAGTCAACTTCCTTATAACAAAAAAATAAACAAGGGCTTAAGACAGTTGGCTTTTGCTCCTGCGTCGCTTATTCTAGAAAACAGTTTAAGCCTGTTATTTAGGCGCTATGTTCCTAAAAGAGTTTAAAGTTAATGTTTAATAATAAAAAGATGATTGCACTTTTCTTCTTTGTAGTGCTTGTTAGCACCGGTGCCTCTTATGCTAGTGGTATAGAAGACATTCAGCTCATCCAAATACTAAAAGATGACGTTAACGACTTTGATGGCTTAGGTAACCCTAGGAGTGTTGAGGTTATTTCAGATAATTCAAAGGTTTTTGTTTCTAGTGGAGACGATAATGCTCTCGCTGTTTTTAATTTAGACGAAAATTTTAAACTAACTTTTAGCCAAGTGTTCAAAAATACCGCCACTAACATAAACGGTTTAGAAGGCGCCTCTGGTGTTACCTATTTTGATCTAGGTAATGAAATAGTCGTTACTGGATTCTATGATGGTGCCTTAACCAAATTCTCTAGAAGTAATAGTAGTTACCGTTTTAATCAATTTATTAGTGACGGTCTAAGCTATGAAAGAGTGTTTGATAGTGATTTGCCGATAGGCGAACTTGATAGCCTTGGTCTTTTAGGCGCTTGGGATATCGTCAAGACTAATAACGAAAAGCAACTCTTCGTTGCAAGCTATATGAGTAACGCTATTTCTATTTTAGATGTAATGGCGGATAAAAAGGTTATTTTTAATAGAGTTATAAAAGACGCTAAGCCACTTAGTAATGATTTGGGGAAACCTATAGCCATAGCTTTATCTCCACTAAATAATGAGTTGTATGTCCTAGGTTTTGATGGTCATCAATTAACCATTTATGATAGAGACCATAGCGGTGACCTATTGGTAAAACAAGTATTAAAAAATGGCGTTGCAGGTGTTAAGCAATTTATTAATCCACAAAAAATTGTTGTCTCACAAAATGGAAAATTTTTGTATGTTGCCTGTGCTGGGAGTAATTCTATTGTTGTTTTTCACAAATTAGATACCGGACAATTTACATTTTTACAGGCAATAAATAATTCGGATATTGGCGGTTCTGGCTTAGAGGGAGCAAGTAGCTTAGCGATATCGTCAGATGACTTAAAAATATATGCAGCTGGGGAGTCGGGTAGCGGTCTATATTTATTTAGTGTAAGAGCTGATGGGCGACTTAGCTATAAAAATAAGCTAGTAAATGTACACGATGATGAATTAAATGGAATCTCATCTATTACTCTTACCGATGATAATCGTCACTTGTTGGTTGCGACAGGTAAAGGTAATTCGTTATTTGTCTTTAAAATAAAGACACATTAGACGTCGCGAAACATAAAAAGTATTACCCAGTCGGACTCGTATAGTTTGCTAAGCGCCACTTCACTTTGTGTTTTAACGAGCTACTTCTCGCCGCTTAAAACAACGCTAACAATGTCCGCTCGTGGCACTTTATAGTCTATAAAGCACCATTTAAAACAATTTGAGAAACTTTTTCGTTGGGTTTCGCTGCACTCAACCCAACCTACATAATAACTTAACGCCGAGCAACTAATCGCTTACAGCTGCGCTTTCTCTTTAACTAATACCCAAATACTTATGTACTTGAATTGATAAACGCCAGTTTTTAGCGATACAAGTATCAATGGCTAATTTAGTTGCCGACGTTTTTTGACTGATTGGCTGTAAATATACCAGTTTTGGGTTTACACCCGTGGCGGCAAATAACTCTTCCAGTTCTTCTACGTGTTTTTGCATAGCAACCGGGTGTTTAATTTCATCGGCGCGTTGCATAGCACTGCTCAATACTTTGTAACCACCACGCATATTAATTTTTGGCGATACCGTAACCCACGTTTTTGCTGGGGCGAGAATTTCAAAGGTGCCACTGGTTTCTATCTGCGTGCTAAAGCCATTATCATGCAATAAATTACACACTGGATTTAAATCATACATACAAGGTTCACCACCGGTGATCACAACATGCTTGGCGGTATAGCCACGGGATTTAAATAACTCCAGGACCTGCGCGGCACTGGCCTCAGCCCAATGATCAGAGTCGGCTTTTTTTCTACCGTGTCATCTAGTGATACTTTATATACATTATCAACATCCCAGGTTTGTTTAGTGTCACACCACGAACATCCCACAGGACAACCTTGCAGGCGTAAAAATATAGACGGCGTACCGGTAAAGCTCGCTTCACCTTGAATGGTTTCAAATACTTCATTAATTTTGTACAAAAGAAATCTCACTTACAACCTGACGGCAAAATTGTTACTATTAAAAATCGCAAAGCACGGTGCAAAAATTGTCATTTATGCCTTGGCCGTGTAGTATATCGCGCCCTGATATAAACCTCTATCAAAACTAAAGAGCAAACCACGTATGACGCAAAAAGTAGTTGTTATTTATTCCGGCGGTATGGACTCATTTACTGTATTAAATAAAGCCTTGCAGCAAGGCCATGATGTTTATGCCCTCTCGTTTGATTATGGTCAGCGTCATGTTAAAGAACTTAAAGTTGCCGCCAACGTATGTGAAAAGCTAAATGTCCCGCACAAAATTGTTGATATATCAGCAATTAATCAGCTTATTGGTGGTTCGTCGTTAACAGACGATATTGATGTGCCAGAAGGCCATTACGAAGAAGAAAGCATGAAAAGCACCATTGTGCCTAACCGCAATATGATTTTACTTTCCTTAGCGGTAGGTTATGCAGTGTCGCTTAAAGCGAGCAAAGTATATTACGGCGCGCATTCAGGCGATCATGCAATTTACCCTGACTGTCGTCCTGAGTTTGTTAAAAAGATGGATGATGTATGTCGTATTGCAAATTACGATGCAGTAGAAATTTTTAGCCCGTATTTAAACAATACTAAAATCGATATTTTAACCGACGGTATTAAAATGGGCTTAGACTACAGCCAAACATGGACCTGTTATAATGGTCGTGACAAAGCGTGTGGTAAATGTGGTGCCTGCCAAGAACGTTTAGAGGCCTTTGAGCTTAACAACGTGACAGACCCGCTTGAATATGAGTAAAGTTTAACGTTAATACACTAAAAGGCTACCAAGGGTAGCCTTTTTTGTTGCGATAAAACGTTAAAGCCAGCGTTTTACTCGTGATTTATAATCGTCAAATTGCTCACCAAATAACTGATGTAACGCCCGTTCCTCTGGGATTATTTGAAATAAGGTAATGTAAGCAATAAACCCTGCTACACCTAAAAAAGCCCACATTGAACCCAGCCACACGCCCCAGCCTGCTAATATAAACGCAAAACCTAAATACATCGGATTACGAGAGAATTTATAAACACCTGAGGTAACTAAACTAGACGCTTGTTCTGGTTTGTTAGGTAGTACTGTTGTTTTAGCAAACCGGAAACTCACGACCCCAGCAATACAAAATATACACCCAGTAGCGACAAGTGCTAGCGAGAGATAAGTAATAAATGCGCTAAAATCAATCACGGTATAATGTGCAATCAGTGCCATTACAGCAGCAAAAAACACCACAACCACAACCGGTGGAATTTTATTATTTAACATACCTACTCCTTGTATCGATTAAAAAACTTCATAATTACTATATGGTGGCGTCACAAATAATAACAATGACTTATCGAATATTTATAAATACAAATAAAGTTACAATTAATTAGCTTTATGAGCGCTTAATTATGGTTATAATTTAAGCTTAAAGAAAAGTTAAAGGAAGTAATTATGTCTGGCACAACAATGATAGTTCTCATTGTACTTATTTCTGTAGGTTCGGGAGTTATTTACGATATGTATAAAAAGCACCTTGAATTTAAACATAAAGTACAGGACAACAATCAAGACGCACACAAACAACTAGCTGAGGTAACCGCTCAAGTGAGTGAACTTAAACAACGAGTACAAACACTTGAAGCCATTGTTACCGACTCAAGCTACAACGTAAAACAAGAAATAAACAAACTTTAATGTATACGTTACAAGTAATTTGGGTATAAATGTGCGTTTTCAGGCTGCTCAATGCCATGGGCAGCTAAAAAACCACCAATTGCTTGACCACACCCTTGTGGCGCTCGGCCACTGTCTATCTCAAAATTTAACTGATTCGCCTCTTGTTTGCCCATTGAGCACAAACTAACTAAACTTGGCGAACGCATAGAAACACTTAACTCGCCTATTTGCTCCGCCTGTACATGCTTACAAAAACGTGCAAAACCTTGGTATTTAAAATGCTCGCTCACATAATCATTGCTTATAGCAACCAATGCGGCAATAAAACTATGTAAAAAGCTATTTGTTGTTGTATCCGGAGCTAAAAATGACAAAGTTTTGTTATTAAACTCACTCAGCTGGCAACTATCGCAATGAAGTTTTACCGTATACACCTGCTCACAGGTGATTATAGCTTGGCAGTTAATTAGCTCTATTTGGTTATCCGCAAACACAAGGCGATCTATCAGCTCGTTCAATGAAATATTTTTAAACGATGTACTTTTAACAAGCTCGGGATTTTGTGCCATAACGGGTAAATCATGATGATTATTAAATGGCGTACTGGTTGCGCCTTGGTGTTGCAGCTGAAAAAGCTCTCTTACCTCATGCTCACGCGCCACTTTTAACGCTAAAAATGCAGTTTGAATAAGCTCCGAGGTAGGCAGGTTCTGCTCTACCGGCCAACGGCGACCAAACAATAGTTTTTTTGCTTTATTATCAGCGCGATAATTGTCTGGGCTAAGTACTGCTACTTGCAAATAAACATCACTGTTTTTTTCAGCTGCTAACACACTAAAGTGGTTGGAAAAACTAATGTCGTTAAGCACTTCATTAACACTGGCCAGCGTATGCTTGTAACGCAAAAAATGCTGCGGAACAATCCAATTTTTATTAGCCAGTTGTACTAGGGGCGCATACGAAATAGGTTGCTCGTAACTGTGTTGCCATTTTTGCCCATCATCTAATAATGACTCAATTTTTGTGTTGTTATCTGACATATATAAACCAAATAAATCTGCCTAGCGGCAAGATATTAACTATGAAGCACTTTACGTAGTTAATCATAAAAAGCGATCACACTTTTTGGCAGTATTTAGCGTTCAAATACGCGTTGATACTCCTTTATAACTTTTTGATAATAAACTCTATCTTTATTGAGCATTCGAGTATAATGGTCAAGCAATTGTTGCTGATATTGATGATGTTGAGGGTTATGTGTATCCCACATATGAGCCCCCGTTTTAGTGATAGTGCCGGTGGCATTAAAACTGACTTGTAGCACTTCGTAAAAACGCTTGTTTTCAACAATAATTTGCTCGCTATCGAGCTGTAAATTACACGCTTTTAAACCCGCACGTACTTTATAGAGGTGCATAATAGGGCAAATAATAAAACTAAGCTGTTTAAGGCTGTGCGGATTATTAGCAATTATTTGTTCAATAAGCTTTAAGCATAAATCGCCCCCTACCCCAGCAATAACAATTACTTGTTTGGCACTTGTTGGCAATTTAATTTGTGCAACATCTTCGCAGCGCACTTGCCATGAGGGCAAAGATTTACCCTGCTCAAATTGTTGTAGCGACTGCTCAAGCGCTTCCATTAACTGTAGAATTATATCAACAAAGTTTATTTGTTTGGCTATGCCGCGCTCGAGTAATGCCATACCTAAAAAGCCATGATCGCAACAACAATCCCAAACAATATCGTGCGGCTGTGTAATTAACGAATTGATGGCGTTTAAACGTTTACTCAGTTTCATTTAACTCACTATGTTTTTGTTTTGTACACCAATGCTTTTAAGCTTTTATCGCTATCAATTTCAATAAAGCGATCAGTAGGTTCTAGGCGTTTAACAAACTCAATAGCACCTTGAGTATGCTCTTCAATAAGTGCTTTAAAATCGTTTTCTGTAAGCTCAGGGCTATTGGCACATAACAATAGCTGTGTAGTATCGTTTAAAAGCTCAGGAAGTCTGCGTAGCACTTTTTGATAGTCTTTAGTTAAAATAAAACTGCCTTTTTGAAAACTGGGCGGATCAACAATAATTAAATCAAACGGCGCGGCTTTTTTTAGCTTACCAAACGACTTTAAAATATCGTGCGGTAAAAAACTGACCCCACGATCGACATTATTGAGTTGGTGGTTTTGCTTACCCACTTTTAACACACCTTTGCTCATATCCATGTTCATCACATGATCTGCGCCGCCGTGCATAGCCGCAACCGAAAAACCACAGGTATAAGAAAACAAATTAAGTACTTTGGCGTGCTTACTATTTTGCATAACAAACTCACGGCCTTTTCGCATATCAGGAAAAATACCAGTGTTTTGCTTACTCATTAAATCAACCAAAAAACGCACCCCATTTTCGGCTACGCTATGACGAACTGGCAGTTGACCGTGAACAAGGGTGTTATGGCTTTGTAGCCCAGCTCGCTGTTGATACACCAATGCAGTAATTAACTCTGGGTGATGTTGTTTTGCCCATTGCCATAACGTATCAGTGAGTGCAGCGAGTGTTTCCTCGTCAATTTCACTGTATGACACCAAAAACAAACTTGGTGGGTAAAAGTCTAAGTTAATATGACTAAGCGCTTCCACACTGTGGCCACGCCCATGAAATACGCGGCAAAGCTCATTATCGGAAAAAGGCGTGTCTGCCAAAGCATTTATAAGGGGAGTAAAATCGGTCGTCATTTAATTAATCAACTGTTGTTGTAGTTCATGTATTTCGTCGCGCACTGAGGCGGCTTTTTCAAATTCTAAATCACTAGCATACGCATGCATTTTGGTTTCTAACTGCTTAATTTGCGTTGCAATTTCTTTAGCACTGAGGATTTTTTTAGAGTCTTTACGAATAAGCTGTAGATTGTCTTGCGGTGAAGCATCTTCACCTACATCCATTACATCAAGTATCTTTTTAACCAAGGCACTGGGCTCAATACCGTGCTTAACATTATAAGCGTGTTGTATTTCTCGGCGTCGGTCGGTTTCTTCAATGGCTTTGGCCATCGATTTAGTAACCTTGTTGCCGTATAAAATAGCGCGGCCATCAAGGTGGCGCGCAGCACGGCCTATTGTTTGAATAAGTGAGCGTGCTGAACGTAAAAAGCCTTCTTTATCGGCATCTAAAATAGCCACTAATGCAACTTCTGGCATATCTAAGCCTTCACGTAGTAAGTTAATGCCTACTAACACATCAAATACACCAGCACGTAAATCACGAATAATTTCTACCCGCTCTACGGTATCAATGTCAGAGTGTAAATAACGTACTTTTACATTGTGCTCACTCAGGTAGTCGGTCAAATCCTCAGCCATACGTTTGGTAAGCGTGGTAACCAGCACTCGCTCTTTTAATTCAACACATTTGTAAATTTCTGAGAGTAAATCATCAACCTGATCGCCTACCGGGCGCACTTCAATAACAGGGTCAAGTAAACCAGTTGGACGAATAACCTGCTCTGCAACTTCGCCGTTGCTGCGCTCTAATTCGAAGTCACCTGGGGTGGCCGATACATAAATGGTTTGTGGGGCAATGGCCTCAAATTCTTCAAAACGCAGTGGCCTATTATCCATAGCTGAAGGCATTCTAAAACCGTATTCAACGAGATTTTCTTTACGGCTTCTATCGCCTTTATACATGGCACCAATTTGCGAGACGGTTACGTGCGATTCATCAATAATCATTAATGCGTCATCAGGTAAATAGTCCAGTAATGTTGGCGGTGGATCGCCAGGTGTGCGCCCCGATAAATAACGGCTATAGTTTTCAATACCAGAGCAATAACCAAGCTCGGTCATCATTTCTATATCATATTGGGTACGCTGAGCTATGCGTTGCTCTTCTACTAACTTGTTTGCGCTGAGCAATTGTGCTCTGCGCTCTTTGAGTTCTGCTTTAATTTTATCGATGGCTTCGAGAATTTTTTCTCGTGGCGTTACATAGTGAGTTTTAGGATAAATAGTGGCACGCACTATGTGTTTTTCTACCGCACCGGTTAAGGGGTCAAAAATACTTAGGCGTTCAACTTCATCATCAAACATTTCCACACGCACTGCATAGGTGTCTGATTCAGCGGGGAATATATCAACTACTTCACCACGTACACGATATGTACCGCGACTGAAATCAATATCGTTTCGCGTATATTGTAGCTCTGCAAGGCGGCGCAGCATGTCACGTTGATCGACCTTTTCACCTACTTTTAAAAGTAGCATCATTTTCATGTATGAATCAGGATCGCCCAAACCGTAAATTGCCGATACAGAGGCAACAATAATGGTATCGCGTCGCTCTAAAAGCGCTTTAGTGGCACTGAGTCGCATTTGCTCTATGTGTTCATTAATAGATGCGTCTTTTTCAATAAAAGTGTCGCTGGCTACCACATAGGCTTCAGGTTGGTAGTAATCGTAGTAAGATACAAAGTATTCAACCGCATTGTGTGGAAAAAATTCTTTCATCTCGCCGTACAATTGCGCCGCTAAGGTTTTATTGTGCGCCATAATAATAGTTGGCCGGTTTAAATCACTAATAATGTTAGCCATAGTGAACGTTTTACCGGTTCCCGTTGCGCCTAATAAGGTTTGCTGGGCCAGTCCGGCTTCTAAGCCTTCACACAACTGAGC
Organism: Pseudoalteromonas sp. KJ63-1; assembly: GCF_055808145.1. The sequence goes on from NZ_CM147855.1 coordinate 2,070,728, forward strand.
AATAGCGGTTGGCTGATCCCCTGCGGGTTTAAATTTTGATACTAGCTGAAAATGATCGCTCAATGACTACACTCCTGTAATGCTTGACTGCTTAACGCTTCAATTTCTTTCATAAACCACTTGTAGGCTACAAGGGCTGTGAATAAATTACCAATGGCCGCGCCAATAAACAAGCCGATTAAGCCTGCGAGTTCGTTTCCGATATACGCAAAGGGAATATAAAAAACAAACAATCGAATAACGCTCAAAACTAAGGCGTTCATGGGTTTGTGTAAAGCGTTAAACGAGGAGTTTGATAAAATGATCACTCCTTGCAAACCATAACTTAATGGAATGGTATAAATAAACAGCTTGATGACATCAACAACCGCTTGCTCTTTACCAAATATTTCACTAATGACGCCTGAAAAAATAATTAATACAATATAAATAACAAACTGCCACAACATTACAAACTTGAGCGTACCTAGGTATGCATCTTTTACGCGAGAAAAATGACTTGCTCCAAAATTTTGACTAATAAAAGGTGGTAAGGTCATCGACAAAGCTAATACCACTAAACTCGCTATTGATTCTATTCGACTCCCTACTCCAAAAGCTGCCACAGCTTCGGGGCCATGATGAGCAACCAATGCGGTCATTACCGCCATAGCAACAGGGGTGAGCATGTTAGCCCCCGCTGCTGGTAAACCAATCTTTAAGATTTTACGAATTGCACCAACAATAGTTTGTTTGCCCGCTTTTAAACTGAGCAACTGCTTTTTAAAAATTAATATGTATAAAATAATCGCCACTGCAACTGCCCAAGCTATAACACTGGCAATAGCGGCCCCTTTAATACCCAATGCGGGAATGGGACCAAAGCCAAAAATAAGCATCGGATCAAGTACGGCATTAATAAGCCCAGCTCCGCCCATAATAATGCTTGGTGTTTTAGTATCACCACTGGCACGCAGTACTGAGTTTCCAATCATGGGGGTAATTAAAAACACACTACCCAAAAACCAAATACTAATATACTGATGAATTAACGGGAGTACTTGCTCCCCTGCCCCAAGCAAGGTAAATATGGGGTCAATCAATAAATAGCCACTAGCAGATAAAACTAATACTAATATTACCGCTACCAACAACGAAACACTGGCATCAAAACGCGCTTCTTCTATATTGTTACTGCCTAATGCTTTTGCAATAACCGCAGAAGTACCTATACCTAAACCAATTGCTAAACTGATTACAGTAAAAGTAACGGGAAATGTAAAACTCACCGCGGCAAGCGGCTCTGTACCCAATAAGCTAATAAAAAAAGTATCAACTATGTTGAACATCATTAAGGTTATCATCCCAAAAATCATTGGAACGGTCATTTTCTTTAGCGTAGGCAAGATTGGAGCGGTGAGTAAATCAGGGCGAGTATGTGATTGAGAATGTGCGCGCATAAAATAAATAAGCCTCTTTTACTGAACGGCATATTTTAAAGCATACGAGCTGTTCAAGCCATGCTTTATTAAACCTAAACCATTTAATCCGTTTTTTATCAAAAAACTGTTATTTTTATGCTGTTGTAAATAAATTTCGCACAAACACATTAAAAACCAAATTAAATACATTTATATAACTTTTGCAACATTTAACTTTTAGGTTTTGCTGATTTATTACACAGTTAGCGATAATGCTTTATCGTCACGAAAAATTTTATTTATCGTTTAGGTGACTATCTAAGCTGAATCATAAGCCTTTGTTTTTAAAAACATAAAAAAAGCTTTTTAATACTTGAAATCGTTGTAGCGCCCTACAATGCTGGGGGTGCTGATGTTCTTAAAGTTTAATAAACAGAGTTATCCACAGAAACCGTGGATAACTCATTCAACCCCACGTTTATAAAGGGCTACAACGCGGTGCAAATTTAAAGGTGCTGTGATTTTTTTACGTTATCAATAAGCAAACAACGTTAAATGGAATTGTAACGCTTTGATATGGGATTATTTGTTTATTTAATGCAAATCCACATACGTGCTGAATAAATAGCCAAGCCTTTGATTGCTTTATTTTTATACAACTCCATAGCAGTTCTAAAATTATTAGGTTTTAATCAATATTTAAAATAAATATACGTCTTTCATTAAGATTCAGTTCAACAAACTTTAACGTTAGAAAAATAAAAGTGAGGTATTTATTTTAAATACATTTATTCAGACTTTGTAAAAATATAGGAAATAGAACAGTTTTTTATCACTAAAAGCTACTTTATTTAATTTTACGGCAAGTTTTATTAGCTGAAATTACTCACTTGATTCAAATATTACGCTGTTTTTGTAAAACAATATCACTGCGCTTTACTTAAATAGTGTTATAAAACGCGCAGATTGCACATAAAAACAACGAATAGACCTCTTTTTTGAATTTATGATCTTTTATATGTTGACACTTTGCTATGCGGTCATTAATATTTCGCCCCGTTGAAAGGCAAGACGCTTCCCCCTTAGCTCAGTTGGTTAGAGCGACGGACTGTTAATCCGCAGGTCCCCCGTTCGAGTCGGGGAGGGGGAGCCAAGTTTTTCAGCCATAAACGATTCCCCCTTAGCTCAGTTGGTTAGAGCGACGGACTGTTAATCCGCAGGTCCCCCGTTCGAGTCGGGGAGGGGGAGCCAAGTTTATGTTTATGATGTAGTTCCCCCTTAGCTCAGTTGGTTAGAGCGACGGACTGTTAATCCGCAGGTCCCCCGTTCGAGTCGGGGAGGGGGAGCCAAGTCATAAAAAGTATATTTTAGTTCCCCCTTAGCTCAGTTGGTTAGAGCGACGGACTGTTAATCCGCAGGTCCCCCGTTCGAGTCGGGGAGGGGGAGCCAATTTACTACACTTCCATAGACATCTCCTTAAATTTGCTCTACCATTTCCTATTAAAATAAAAAACTTTTTGATTACAAAAACTAACTATTTGATAACTTTCTCTATCAAGCTATAATTATTTTAATAATCATGAGGTTGTGTCCTCCCCTTTGACATATAAAGATTAAACAATGGCAGCATTTAAAAAACTTATTTTTATACAACTGATGGCTTGGTTGATTCTTGTGACTGCTGGCTGTTATTTTATTAGCCAAAACTTTGATAGTGCCATCGGTAAAGCTCAAAAAAATGCGCAGGTGACCGTCGAGCAATATATTAAAAACCTATCTGCAACAGAGCTCTCTGCTGATAACTTAAAAAATACACTTGCAAGCAGTGAAATCTTTTCACATTTTACTTTACGTGATTATCAAGGTGCGGAAGTATTTTCAGTTAACAATTCAGCGCAATTACCTGTTATTGCAGAACTTACTCAGTCAAGCAATAACTCAGTACGCCCTCAGTATGCCACTAATGATAACGCCGATATAAAAGTTGAGTTTAAAATCAACATCACTCATTTGAGTGAGCAGTTTCAAACTGCTTTTTTTACAATTTTAATTATTAGCACCCTACTCGCTCTAATACCTATTGCATTAATGAAAACTATTGTTAAGCACATTAATGACAACATCTGCACGGACGTTGCTGATGTCATTGATATTTATATAAACCAAAATCAACTAGGCGATGACTTTGCGACTAAAATTGATTCGCCAGAGTTAGCTAAGTTAGGAAAAAGTTTAATTCCTAGCTTTAATCGTTTATCGCACTTTTTAAAAAGTAAAAATGACAATATAAAAAATGCTGCACATACAATAAAACGTGAAGCCTACAAAGATGGTGTTACTGAGTTAGGTAATCGCAATATGTTTGTTGATTACTACGAAAAGAATATTGAAAACACCGAAGTAAGTACATTTGGCTCTTTAGCACTCGTTCGCTGTAGTGAGTTGCAGTCAATCAATCAAAGCCGCGGCTATCAAAAAGGCGATGAGTACATTAAATCGGTGGCAGATATTATCGTAAGTATTAGTGGCACCTATTCCGGCAGCCAAGTGTTTAGAGTAAACAGCTCTGACTTTATAACCATTTTACCAAATACCCCGTTAAAAGAAGCTGAAAAATTTGGTGAAAACTTACAGTCGCGCTTCACTCAATATATGCAAAACCAAGAGCTTAGCTCGGTTGCAAACACAGGTATTGTAGGGTATGAAAAATCAAAACCTTTAGGTGAGTTACTTTCTATCGTTGATAACGCAATGAGCATGGCGCAGTCTAAACAAGCTAATGCGTGGCATGTACAGCGCGATACTGATCTTGCAAATAACGTCAGTGCTGGGTTTGGTAACCAAAACTGGCGCAAGGTAATTAACGAAGTAATTGAGTCTAAAAGCGTCCATTTAGTGATCCAAAATATTATGCCTTTAGGCAAAAGCATTAAAGCCTATGCTGAAATTCAAGCCCGCTTCAAATCAGAAGAAAACCAAGCTTTGCCTACCGCTTCATTTTTAGCAATGGCTGAAAAGCTCGATATGGCGATAGAAATTGATAAGTTAATTATAGAGTCGTCTTTGGAAAGAATAAAATCGAGTAATTTATCTGAAAAGTATTTTGGCTTAAATATTACCCCTTCAAGCGCGCACAGCGACCAATTCATGATTTGGTTAGAGCGCCGTTTACTTAAAGATACCCATATTGCTTCTAAGTTAATTTTTGAAGTGAGTGAATTTGGTCTCCAACAAAACATTAAAGCAAGCAAACGCTTCATTGACATGGTGCATCGCGTTGGTGCCAGAATAACGGTAGAACGCTTTGGTGTGGGACTCACCTCATTTAAATTTTTCAGAGATTTAAAACCAGATTTTATTAAAATGGATGCAAGCTATACACGTGGTTTGGAAGACGATAAAAACAATCAGTACTTTATGCGTTTAATGGTCGACCTTGCACATAGAATAGGCGTCAGTGTTTTTGCAGAGGGCGTTGAAAGCCAAGAAGAAAAACATATTGTAGAAACATTATGCCTTGATGGCGTTCAGGGTTATTACATTGAAAAGCCTAAAGACATCTAACCCATCCTAACTAAAATAAAAAAGAGCATTTATGCTCTTTTTTACGTTTTAAAGTGTGCTTTTGCTATTGTTCAGCCGTTAAAATGCAGACAGCTTTTTAATTGCAAAGCTCTTAGATCTTGGCCCTTTAAAATTAGCCCGTTATTTTACGTTGTTTATTTAACTGATAATCACTCAACGTGTTGTTAATCACAGTAGAAAAAAGGATAATACACGGGATTTTATTAGCGTGAGGCACACATGACAGAATACGTCTTGTTATTAATTGGAACAGTGTTAGTTAACAACTTTGTATTAGTACAATTTTTAGGCCTTTGCCCGTTTATGGGTGTATCAGGAAAACTTGATACCGCCATAGGTATGTCTTTAGCAACCACCTTTGTGCTAACGCTTGCCTCTGTGACCAGTTACTTAGTAAACGAGTATATTTTATTACCGCTGGATATCACCTACTTAAAAACAATGAGCTTTATTTTAGTCATTGCGGTGGTTGTTCAATTTACTGAAATGGTTGTTAGAAAAACCAGTCCAACGTTATACCGTCTACTGGGAATATTTTTACCCTTAATAACGACTAACTGTGCAGTACTCGGTGTTGCTTTATTAAATATCAAAGAAGATCACACCTTTTTACAATCTGCCGTTTATGGCTTTGGTGCCGCTGTAGGTTTCTCATTAGTATTGGTTTTATTTGCGGCATTGCGCGAACGTTTGGCCGCAGCAGATGTGCCCACTCCATTTAAAGGTGCCTCAATCGCAATGATAACGGCAGGTTTAATGTCAATGGCCTTTATGGGTTTTACTGGATTAGTGAAGTTTTAATATGACCTTGTTGTACGCTTTAATAGCGCTGGGTTTGCTGGCGTTAATTTTCGGATTAATTTTAGGATTTGCAGCTGTTCGCTTTCGCGTTGAAGGTAACCCTGTAGTGGAGCAAATCGATACCATTTTGCCACAAACACAGTGTGGTCAATGCGGTTACCCTGGTTGTCGCCCATATGCAGAAGCCATTGCCAATGGCGATGAAATAAACAAGTGCCCACCCGGTGGTGATGCCACAGTTAAAAAATTGGCCGATTTGATGGGGGTTGAGGCTAAACCCTTAGCCGGCGGCGAACAAGCCGAGCCAGTTAAAACGGTGGCCTACATTCGCGAAGATGAATGTATTGGCTGTACCAAATGTATTCAAGCCTGCCCTGTTGATGCCATTGTTGGGGCAACCCGTCAAATGCACACTGTTCTAATTGACGAATGCACAGGCTGCGACTTATGCGTTGAACCTTGTCCGGTCGATTGTATTGACATGCTACCTGTTGCACCAACAAAACAAACTTGGAAATGGCAACTAGACGCTATTCCTGTTACCCAAATAGATTAGAGGTTTGAGTGGAAAAGTTACTTGAACAAATAAAAAAAGGCACCGTTTGGGCATTTCCTGGCGGCGTACATCCTCCACAGCAAAAGTCATTATCTAATAATGCGCCTATTGCGCGCCTTCCTTTGCCTGAAAAACTCGTTCTGCCTTTAAAGCAGCATATTGGCGCTAGCGGCAAGTTAATTGTAGAAAAAAGCCAGCACGTATTAAAAGGTCAACCATTAACTAAGCCTTCTGCTAACTGGTCGGTACCTGTGCATGCACCTACATCAGGCACTATTATTGATATTACGCCTATGCCATCAGCACACCCTTCTGCTTTGCCTGAATTAAGCATTATTATTGAACCCGATGGCAACGATACCTGGTGTGAATTATCGCCTTTAGCAAACCCAGCCACTGCATCACACGATGAACTCGTTGATGTTATTCATAATGCGGGGATCTCTGGCATGGGAGGCGCAGGTTTTCCAACCTACGTTAAAGCAGATATTAAGCAGCCGATTGAGTTTTTAATCGTGAACGCGGTTGAGTGTGAACCTTACATCACGGCTGACGATACTTTAATGCGCGAACATGCCGCTGAAATAATCAAAGGTATTGAGCTCATGCAACAGCTGCTCAACCCTACCCTGTGTATTATTGGCATAGAGGATAATAAGCCCGAAGCTATCACAGCCATGACTGAAGCGGCGAAGCATAACGAGCATATTTTAGTACAAACAGTCCCCACGGTTTACCCTTCTGGCGGTGAAAAACAGCTGATAAAACTACTCACTAACCGTGAAGTTCCTAATGGTGGCATTCCTGCTGATATCGGTATTTTAGTGCATAACACAGGTACTTTATTTGCGATACAGCAAGCTGTATACGAAGGTAAACCGTTAATAGAGCGCGTAGTAACAGTAACGGGTAATACTATACATAAGCCTGGCAATGTATGGGCGCTATTAGGTACTGAAATAAAACATTTACTGGATTGCCAAGGGTTTTCACCAGTACCACAACAGCGTGTCGTTATGGGCGGCCCTATGATGGGCTTTACCTTACCCACGGTTCGTATTGGCGTTGTTAAAACAACAAACTGCATACTTGCTCCAGATCATAAAGAATTAGCAGAGCCTGGCCCAGAAAAAGCCTGTATTCGCTGTAGTGCCTGTGCAGATGCGTGCCCTGCTTCATTGTTACCACAGCAGTTACAGTGGTTTGCTAAATCAAAAGAATACGACAAACTCCAAGAACATAACTTATTTGATTGTATTGAATGTGGCGCGTGTGCCTATGTTTGCCCAAGTGAAATACCACTCGTTCAGTACTACCGCGTTGCAAAAGTTGAGATTAAAGAGCAAATTGCCGAGAAGATAAAATCTGATCGCGCTAAAGAACGATTTGATGCACGTAAAGCGCGTTTAGAGCAAGAGCAAGCTGAGCGAAAAAATCGCCATAAACGTAAACCTGCAGCTAAATCTACCGAAGAGCAGCAAAAAGTAGCTGATGCCCTTGCCCGCGTTAAAGATAAAAACAGCGATGGTGACAATAAATCAGCTGTAGCAGCGGCAATTGCGCGTGCTAAAGCTAAAAAGCAAGGTGGCGAACTTGAGCCAGATAACAGTGAAGTTGCAAAAGAACGCGCAGCCCGTAAAGAGCAAGCTCGCCTTTATAAAGAGCAAAAAGCACAAAATAATGGTGATAACGAAGCTGTAGATGACAAAAAGTCAGCAGTTGCAGCCGCTATTGCCCGCGCTAAAGCCAAAAAGGCAGCACAAGCTAATGAGCAAACAGCAACTGATGACACAACAAGTGAATCTCCAGCTGCTGCCGATGATAAAAAAGCTGCCGTCGCTGCCGCTATTGCCCGTGCTAAAGCCAAAAAAGCAGCACAAGCTAATGAGGAAACAGCAAGCGATGACACTGCAAGTGAATCACCCGTCGCTGCCGGTGATAAAAAAGCCGCCGTCGCTGCCGCTATTGCCCGTGCTAAAGCCAAAAAAGCAGCGCAAGCTGCTGAGCAAACACCAAGCGATGACGCAATAAGTGAATCGCCTGTCGCCGCCGATGATAAAAAAGCTGCCGTGGCAGCCGCTATTGCCCGCGCTAAAGCCAAAAAAGCAGCGCAAGCTAATGAGCAAACACCAAGCGATGAAACTGCAAGTGAATCACCTGTCGCTACCGATGATAAAAAAGCTGCCGTCGCTGCGGCTATTGCCCGTGCTAAAGCCAAAAAAGCAGCGCAGGCTGATGAATTAGCAAAACAAAGTGAAAACACTGAGCCACAAAGCAACGATGAATCTTCAGAAGGTTCACAGCAAACAGCTCAAGAAAAAAGAAAGCCGCCGTAGCCGCCGCTATTGCTCGCGCTAAAGCTAAAAAGCAACAAAAAGAAGGAAATGATCAGTCATGAAACTAACCATGGCCAGTTCACCCCACAATCATAGTCACAAATCTGTGACACGTTTAATGTTAACTGTGATTGCGGCTTGTATTCCTGGTGTTATTGCGCAAGTTGTATTTTTTGGCACCGGTGTCCTTATCCAATTATTATTGGCGTTAGTGTGTGTAAGCGCGTTTGAAGCAGCCGTTATGTTAATGCGTAAGCGCCCTATTTGGCCTGCATTAAGCGATGGCAGTGCATGGCTTACCGGTGTGTTATTGGCAATAAGTATTCCGCCTTTAGCGCCTTGGTGGATTATTGTTATAGGGTGTTTGTTTGCCATAGTTATTGTTAAACAGCTATATGGTGGTTTAGGGTTTAATTTATTTAACCCTGCAATGGCAGCCTATGTGCTTTTATTAGTATCGTTCCCTGTGCAAATGACTGCTTGGTTACCCGTTACAGAATTACTTAATACGGGTATTACTTTTAGCCAGCAGTTAAGCTTAATCTTTAGCGACTTTACCACGTTAGGATACAGCTTAGATCAGCTCCGAGTAGGAATAGACGGCAGCACAATGGCTACCCCACTTGATACCTTAAAAACAGATATTGCTCACGGACTAACGGTGACAGAGAGCATGCAAAAGAGCGTATTTAATGAGTGGACTGGCCTAGGTTGGGGATGGGTTAACTTAGCCTTCTTACTCGGCGGCCTTTACCTGTTAAAAACAAAAGTAATTAACTGGCATATACCAGTGAGTTTTATTGCAAGCTTAAGCTTATGCGCAGCAATTGGTTATATTGCCTCGCCAGGTACAGAGCCGGGTGTAGTGTTTCACTTGTTTAGTGGTGCGACTATGCTGGGGGCCTTTTTTATCGCCACCGATCCTGTATCAGCTGCAACCACCAATCGAGGTCGCCTTATTTATGGTGCAGCAATTGGTTTAATCGTGTATTTAATTCGCACCTTTGGTGGTTTTCCTGATGCAGTTGCATTTGGGGTGTTGCTAATAAACATAGCGGTACCGCTTATCGATTACTATACACAACCAAGAACCTATGGCCATGGAGCAGTAAAATGATTATTTCTTCAATGGTAAAAAATGGCGCAATATTGTGTGGGTTTGCGTTACTAACAACGGGACTCGTTGCCACAATTAATACACTTACCGCTGATAAAATTGCAGAGCAAGAGCAGTTGCAATTAACTAATCAGCTTCAAGAAGTATTGCCACATTCCAAATACAGCAATGAGCTATCGCAAGATTGTGTAATTATATCTGATCCATTACTAGGGCCATACGACAACCAAGTTATTTATCGTGCCCGAAAAGATAACGAACCTGTGGCATTAGTCATTCGTCATGTCACCCCTAGCGGCTACAGTGGTGATATAAACTTACTCAGTGCAGTATATCGCGATGGTACCGTTGCGGGTGTAAGGGTAACCAAACATGAAGAAACGCCAGGTTTAGGTGATAAAGTTGAAATAAAAAAATCAGACTGGATCACCACATTTAATGCAAAAACAGTACAAAGCGAAAGCGACGATCGTTGGGCCGTTAAAAAAGACGGCGGCCAGTTTGACCAGTTTACTGGCGCTACAATTACACCTCGTGCCGTTGTAGGCTCAGTCAAAAACGCGGTACTTTATGCACAAGATAACTTTGATGCTCTGTTCACAGCAGCAAACGCATGCCCAGAGGTAACGCCATGAGCGAATTAAAAACCCTTTACAAAGAAGGCTTATGGGGAAATAACCCCGCCTTGGTACAGTTATTAGGTTTATGCCCTTTACTCGCTGTTACCTCTACAATTACTAATGCGCTAGGTTTAGGCTTAGCAACCTTATTGGTATTAGTGGGCTCTAATATTACCGTATCAATAGTGCGCGACTGGGTACCTAAAGATATTAGAATACCTGTGTTTGTGATGATTATTGCCGGTTTTGTAACAATTGTGCAGCTGTTAATGAACGCTTACACTTTTGGCCTTTACCAATCTTTAGGGATTTTCATTCCGTTAATTGTAACCAACTGCGCCATTATTGGCCGTGCAGAAGCGTTTGCCTCAAAAAATCCAGTGCACTTATCCGCCTTTGATGGCTTGATGATGGGCTTAGGCTTTATGTTGGTTCTGGTTGTACTTGGCGCTATGCGAGAGCTGGTTGGACAAGGCACATTATTTGATGGTGCCGATTTATTACTCGGGCCTTGGGCTGCTATATTGCGCATTGAAGTGTTTAGCTTTAATAGCCAGTTTTTACTGGCCATTTTACCACCGGGCGCATTCTTAGGGCTTGGGCTGCTGATTGCCGCTAAAAATGTAATTGATGCACAAATAAAATCAAAACAAATCGCACCGCCAGAAGCTGAAAAAGGCCCTAGAGCGCGTGTTACTAGCTTAACTTAAGGGGAAAACGCATTAACTTAATAAAGCTAATGCGTTTTAAGTTACATGAATAAAGAAAAACGTCACCAAATACTTACTCGCTTACGCAACGACAATCCACATCCTGAAACGGAGCTTGAATATTCAAGCCCGTTTGAGTTACTAGTTGCCGTTACGCTTTCAGCACAAGCAACCGATGTTGGGGTAAATAAAGCCACTCGTAAATTATTTCCGGTTGCTAATACGCCACAAGCCATTTTAGATATTGGCCACGACACACTGCGTGATTACATAAAAACCATTGGGTTGTTTAATTCCAAAGCAGCCAATGTATATAAAATGTGCCAAATATTGGTAGATCAGCATAACGGTGAAGTGCCAGAAAATCGGGAAGCGCTCGAAGCCCTCCCTGGCGTTGGCCGTAAAACTGCTAACGTTGTATTAAATACGGCCTTCGGCTGGCCGACCATCGCTGTAGATACGCATATATTCCGTGTATCAAACCGTACCAAGCTTGCCATGGGTAAAGACGTTGTAGCCGTTGAGCAAAAACTCGAAAAAGTGATCCCCAAAGAATTTAAAGTCGATGTTCACCACTGGCTTATTTTACATGGTCGCTATACCTGTGTTGCCCGAAAACCTAAATGTGGCAGCTGTATTATTGAAGACTTGTGTGAGTTTAAGGATAAAACTGATTAGCTACACCACTGATTGATTATTTATATTACTTACGCTCTAGTACACTTCTCCTCTAGCTCAGAAAATTTGGAAATTTTGGACGAAATTGACGTGATTATACCTACAAACTTTCTATACTGGAAAGCTATGCCTTGCCAATATGGAAAGTGTGTATTATATTACTTTCCATATTGGCAAGTTAATAAGAGAACATCGCGATATGAAAGATAATGAAAAAAACGTTTCGATAAACGAAATTAAGTCATCGTTAAAGGCTATCGAAAAAACAGAACAAGACACAATCAAGACGCTAAGAATGCCAATTTGGCTAAACATTTTTATATCCGGTTCATATGGTATGGGAGTGTTTTCCTGGGCTTCTACCCGACACGACAATCTGTGGATGTTGGGTGTTATTATTTCTTCTGTAGTTTTCTTTTTTGCTGTTGGAATTTACATGTACAGCAAGCGGCTTGTCGGTATAAAGCCGAAAGTATTACCGACTCACAAGTCAGAACTAAAATTTGGTTTCACTATAGCTATCTTTTTTGGCTTGGTTGTGGTGCTCTCCAGAGAGCTCTCTATACGTGAATTATGGTGGGTAGCTTATCTTGGCGGAGCTATTGGCTCGATTTCTCTCGGCTATTTGCTTTATTTTTTCCCTACAGGTAATTATCGAGCAGGTAAAAGCAACCATGTATAAGGCAGAGTTTGATCATGTTATCCATGCGCCAAATCGATTGCAGATTTGTTCGATTCTCAGTATCACGGCAGAGATAGAGTTTAAGGTTTTGAGGGAAGAATTAGATCTCAGCGAATCTGCACTTTCTAAACATTTAAAAACGTTAGTCCAAGCAAATTATGTCTGCTTGAGTAAACGAACTGATTTCGGAAGACAACGCACATGGTTATCTCTCACAAAAGAAGGGCAACGAGCCTATTTAAATCATGTAAGTGCCCTGAATGCCATCGTTAAAGGCCTATAACGTTGCATGGCGCAGTATTAATAAGGATATTTAAACCAATGGCATCGCTTAAACTACATTGTTTTCATCACAAATACTCATGGGTTTTGTGGTTTGATATTTCGCTTTTTATTGGAACTATGTTTCTGGTGAGAAATATTTATTTTTCACAATTCAATTTTATAGCGAACGGCCTTTTGTGGTCTTTCTCGACACTGATAGTTGCCATGCTTTTAATGAAACTTAGAGGAATTACCTGGCGAGATATTGGGCTGCACAAAACCGAAAGTTTCAAAAAATCCTTGATAGCAACGATCTTTATTTTTGTGTTTACGGTTATTTCTATTCTGACATTTCAGTTACTTAAAGACAGCTTGGGTTTAAACCTATCACCTGATCACTCTCACCAACAGGCAAGCTCAAAATTTGGTGATCTGTCTGGTAATTGGGGCTTGTTTATTATGATTCTTCCATTCATCTGGCTTCAGTCGATGTTAGAAGAGTTATTAGACCGCGGTTTTTTAATCAACTGGTTCGAAAAAGCATTATCAAATACCTGGTTTGCAACCGCAACTGCCGTCTTACTTCAAGCACTTATTTTTGGATTTAGACACTCATATGATCTATCAGAGCGCTCCATCACTGTTGGTTTGATTGGTATTGCCATGGGAGTAGGCTATGTATGTTTTGGTAGAAACTTATGGCCTTTAATAGTTGCACATTGCATGTTAAATACCATGTCGATGTTAGATCGGGTTTAAAGGTATTAGATTAAATACGCTCTCGAAGCCAAGAGTCTTGTAGTGTCTATTTCGGTAGAGGCTGACCTTCATGCCTTAACATAGAAACATGATCTGTTTTCACTATCTTTTGGTTGGCCTACAATAGCAGTAGACACACACATCTTCCGACTATCGAACCGCACAAAATTTGCCCCGGGAAAAGACGTGGTCGAAGTCGAACAAAAACTGCTTAAACACGTTACTAAAGAGTTTAAAGTCGACGTTCACCACTGGTTTATTCTACATGGCCGTTATGTGTGCACAGCCCGAAAACCAAAATGTGGCAGTTGTATTATTGAAGACTTATGTGAGTTTAAAGATAAGACTGAGTAATGTTTAGACTGCTTTGATACGATAACGGACATTAGCATCAATAGTTTTCAGAGATATTTTTAGTATCCATTAAACGTAGAGCTATCATCATCTTGACAGTCAACTAAGCCGCCACATTGATCATATAAACTTTAATTAAAAACACCAGTAGAAACTAAGACTTCACTTTAGAATTCATTACTCTAAGATATATAACCCTAATCATGATGAAATAAGGCAATACGTTTTCTATTATTATGAAAAATCTATTATCCATCCGCTCCTATAGCACAAAGCCAGTTCGTCACTCACATCAATTTAATCAGTTGGTTCTACCTTTACGTGGTGTCATAAATATATGTGTTGGTGATTTCAATGGAAAAGTTGCACCAAGTGAATGTGTTGTAGTTAAAGCCAACGAAGAGCACCTGTTCACTGCAAACACTGAAGCTAGGTTTGTAGTCGTAGATATGAAAAATCTTCCGCTAAATATTTCATCTTCACAATGTATTGTTTTTGCAATTAACTCATCTCTTAGAAGTTACTTAACTTTTATCGAAAACCAACTAGAAAACAAAGTTAATGCTCAATTAGAACAGGCGATGTTCGAAATGTTCAGCTTACTGCTGGCAGAGCAAACTTTATTACCAAAGGTAGATAGTCGCATTGGTACAGCAATATCCTTCATAGAGCAAAATATTGCAGAGCAGCTTCAAATTAAATGTTTAGCTGAATCTGCTTTCCTGAGTGAAACACAGTTTAAGAAACTATTTAAAATACAAACAGGTATGACCGTGATGAAGTACGTAACAAAACTTCGAATGGAAAAAGCCCAAGCATTACTTACGCATACAGATTATCCGTTACCAATTATTGGTGAAAAAGTAGGATATAAAGAACCCTCAGCCTTTAGCCGAAAGTTTTCACAATACTTTGGTCTATCACCAACTAAATTCAAAAAGTAAACTTAGTCGGAATTGTTAACTATTGCGTCTTAATTGTTAAAAACACCCTACATAATTAGCATACTATTTCTATATTGAAGTTATTATAAATAGGTCTCATTGTGGAAAATCATCACGGAAGTTTTAAAGGTGTTATGGCGATTATTGTTGCTAGTTTCTTGTGGGGGACAACTGGTACTGCTGCAAGCTACTCCCCAGATGTAAGCTCTTTGGCTATTGGTGCATTCTCTATGGGGATAGGAGGAGTGTTACTTGTAATCACAGCTCGAAAAAAGCTACTTATAGATTATAAGCTGATGCTCGAACAGCCTAAAATATTTCTCTTAGGTGTCGCTTCTGTCGCTATTTACCCATTAGCATTCTATACCTCAATGCGCTTATCAGGTGTTGCCATTGGTACTGTAGTATCTATAGCCACTGCACCTTTTTTTGCTGGAATCCTTGAACGTCTTATTAGCAAAAAGGACATTTCATTGCAATGGATGTTGAGCTTTGTCATTGGTGCTATAGGTATTGCTCTGTTAACTTTAGGTAAAGACCAGAGTAATAATAATGCTTACAGTATCAATCAACAGGGTTTGGGGATTATTTTAGGTTGTATTGCTGGTTTAACTTATGCAGGTTATTCATGGGCGGCAAGGTGTTTAATTGAAAGTGGCGTTCACTCAACATCGTCCATGTCTGGGCTATTCGGTTGTGCTGCACTATTGTTACTTCCTTCATTATGGTTTACGGGTGATAACTTATTTTCAAGTTCATCTAATGCTTTCGTATCTTTATATATGGCAATAATTCCAATGTTTTTAGGATATTTATTATTTGGTTTTGGCTTGAATTATATAGATGCAAGTAAAGCGACATTAATCACCTTAATTGAACCATTAGTTGCAACTGTTTTAGCTATAGTCATTATTGGGGAAAAATTTAAAGTAATAGGTTGGGCAGGCGTAGCTTTAGTATCACTATGCCTATTGATGCAAACAATCAAACCTCAAAAAAACTAAGGTTAGCCGTCAAAACAATGTAGATATATAGCCCTAAATATGCTCCTGAATTTGCTAAGGCTTAATGTCAGCATATGGCTAAAAGCAGTCCATAGGTTTTCCTTTTGCTATCTACCTTAATTATCTTTTGGCTGGCCGACAATAGCTGTAGATACGCACATATTCCGTGTATCTAACCGTACTAAACTTGCCATGGGTAAAGACGTGGTTGCGGTTGAGCAAAAGCTCGAAAAAGTGATCCCCAAAGAATTTAAAGTCGATGTACATCACTGGCTCATTTTACATGGGCGTTATACTTGCGTGGCACGTAAACCAAAATGTGGCAGCTGTATTATCGAAGACTTGTGTGAGTTTAAAGAGAAAACTGAACAATAACTAAAAAGTCTATTAAAGCTGTCCGTGGGGATTCAATTTTCACACTTCAGTTGTGTATTAACTACTGCATTATATAGTTAAATTACTATTCATTAACCTACATTCTCTATAAAGCAACTTCGCTATTTAAAAGCTATCATTGCTTAACCAAGCAAAGAAACCCAACACTAATAGTGAGAAAACAGTAATGATATAAGGAGATAATGCTGCAAAATCATTAAAGAAAACGAGTTCTTCAGTGATGCCGCCTATCAGTGGAATAGCCAAAGAGCATGCTAATAGCATGGCCACAGTCATCACCTTCAGACGAAACTTATTCTTTGTCTTAATACTGTTGATAATATCATCAACAAATTGCTGATCTACTATACGTGTATGGTATTGCAATAACGAAAGTAGAAGTGAGTCATCGTTAGTATTCATGGTGTATCCTTTGATCTTTGCTATAGGATCTTTATTTTAAAATATTTATTATTGATGAACTTTATCCATTAACTTCTGCTTGCCTCGGTTGATATGAGACTTAACCGTACCCAAAGGGAATTTTGTTATCGTCGATATCTCTTGATGACTCATACCAGCACTAACAGATAAAGTAACACAAGTCCGCTCTGCTATATCTAAACAATTCATTAAGCGCTCTATTATCAAGTCTTTCTCAGTGTCTTCAAATTTAGCTCTGAAAATAGATAAATCCAAGCCGTCAACTTCATGTTGGTGATAAACTTTTTGCTTATATTTTAAGAAACAATTGTAGGCAATTTTATGTGCCCAGGTACTGAAAGAAGATTGGCCTAAAAAAGTATCGAGTTTTTGGTAAATTCTTAAAAAAGCTTCCTGTGCAATATCATCCGCAGTTGCTTGATCTCCAGCGTTTAATCGGCGTAGAAATTGTCGTATTGCACCTTGGTATTTTTTTATAAGCGTAGCAAAAGCATGTTGATCACCACTGTTGATAACTCGAGCGATAAGTGTGTTGTCATCCACCACTATCAACTGTTCTTTTTATTCAGCATTTTGGTTTGTTTTCCAACAAAGGAAAAAGGCAACGCCTAACAATAATGGAAAAATACCAATAGCAAGCCCAATACGTATTTCATTAACGATGAACCCTGAAAGAACACAGGCTAACCCAACACTTGCTAAGGCTAAAGCACGACGTAAATCGATAATTTTTTGTGATTTGAATGTTCCGAGCTTTTCCAATAACTCTGGCGTGATACTTTCTCCTTTGTCTAATAACTGGCGTATGGTTAGTTGAATTTCCTTTTTATTCTTCCCACTGGCAATAGCATTAACAATTACCATAATAGTTAAACAGATAGCACCTGTAATCGGTATCCATAAATCAGACATTTTTTCCTCACTTTAGTTAAGTGTAAATTTAATTAGATATTACTTAGATACCACGGCAATGATATTTAGATGCAGAATATTATTTTTTATTTGAGTTTATGATTATTTCATTATGCCCTTAAAAAACAAACCAAAAACTCATTGATTTTATTAGTTTTTTAATTTTTAAATATTTTGCATCTAAAGTTGTTTTTTTCAGTATCTAAGTTGGTGTCATATAAATTTAAATTAAAGAGAACATATTAATGATTTCAAAATACATCTTAAAAATAACATTGATTGTCACAACAATAATTTGCTTGCAAGGAACTGCGATTGCGAATGAATTCACAAAGAAAATAGATCATTTATTGCTTGAAAAATTTCAGCCAAACGCTACAGGTGCTGTTTTCTTAGTGGCTAAAGATGGTGTACCTATTTATAGAAAAGCATTCGGTAAGGCTAATATTGAGTTAGATGTTGATATGAAAGCTAACAATGTATTTCAAATGGGTTCAATGACTAAGCAGTTTACAGCACTAAGTATATTGATATTACACGAACAAAAAAATTAGACGTAAATGATAATATTGCTAAATATTTACCTAATTATCCTAATGGTGAAAATATTACTTTACACCACCTTTTAACCCATACATCTGGTATTAAAGACTTTACTAAAATGAAAACGTTATGGGCTGTTGCAAAAAAAGATCTGTCCCCTCAAGAGTTAGTAGATTTTTTCAAAAATGAGCCTGTAGATTTTAATCCCGGAGAAAAATTTAAGTATAACAACTCAGGCTATGTACTTTTAGGCCATATTATTGAAATAGCTTCTGGAGAAACATATGAAGATTTTGTTGAAAAGCAAATATTTAAAAAGCTTAATATGAAAGACTCCAGATACGCAAATGACAGAGAAGTAATAAAAAACAGAGCATACGGTTACCATAACAAAGGGCAATACACTAACAGGGTAATGGTGAGCCTGAGCATACCCTACTCATCAGGTTCATTAATGTCGACAGTAGATGATATGCTAATTTGGCAACAAGCTATCGATAAGCATCTATTAGTAAAACAAAGCACTGTAGAAATGGCTTTTAGCAAATATAGACTAAATAATGGCGAGCCAATTTCTTATGGTTATGGTTGGCATTTAAAAGACTTAAACGGTGTGCCAACAAGAGAGCATGGCGGCAGTATATTTGGCTTCAAATCAATGGGTGTGTATATCCCAAGTCAAAATCTATATGTTATTGGGCTCACTAATTGCGACTGCAATTCACCGACTCAAATAACCAGAAATATCGCCGCACTCTTTATAGAAAATAGCTAATAATGGCATTGTTCTGCAAGCTTTATCGTTTAACTAATAAAAGATAAACATCCTGACTAAATACAAAAATTTATCGATGCTGATATCTGATTTATTTAATATCAGCTCAATGATAAACAACTCTATCTACTTTCCTTATACTTTGGCTGGCCGACAATAGCCGTAGATACGCACATATTCCATGTATCAAACCGGACCAAGCTGGATATGGGTAAAGACGTGGTTGCGGTTGAGCAAAAACTCGAAAAAGTGATCCCCAAAGAATTTAAAGTCGATGTGCACCACTGGCTCATTTTACATGGGCGTTATACTTGCGTGGCACGCAAACCTAAGTGTGGTAGTTGTATTATTGAAGACTTGTGTGAGTTTAAAGATAAAACTGACTAGCCTAGAGCAAATAATATTAATCAATAAAAACAAATAACCAGAATAAAATTTTGCGCTCATCACAGCCATTGAAATTTTGCTATTGAACCTTCTATGATACACGCTTACAGTCAGTGGTGAGCGTTATGGCTTTCAATTTAACTTTTCCTACCTTACTACTTATTTAATCGATTAAAAACAAATCATTCACGCTATAACTACTTTGTTTCGACCAGAGTTTTTAGCTTCATATAGAGCAACATCAGCTCTTTTAATTACTGATTCATAGTCTTTATCGCCAGGCGATATGGACTTCCCATAGTTTGCTAGACACCCAATAAGTTACATTGTAACTTCTAATAAGAGGTGTTTTATGAGCAAAGGCAAACGTTTTACCCAAGAGTTTAAAGAAGCGGCTGTTAAACAAGTTACTGAGCGCGAATATTCAGTTGCAGAAGTCGCTGAACGGTTAGATATTTCTACTAAAACGCTATATCACTGGCGAAGCCAATTATCAGATAAACCTAAATCCGTTCAACCATCCGATGAAAAATTAAAGATCGCTAAATTAGAAGCGCAATTGAAACGTGTCACGGAGGAACGGGATATTTTAAAAAAGGCCGCAAGGTACTTTGCCAGCAACCCCGAGTAAAGTACGGCTTCATTCGTGATCATCAAAGTGAGTTTTCCATTACGACGATGTGCCGCCTTTTTAAGCTGCATCGCAGTGGTTTTTATGCGTGGTTGAAAAA
Organism: Pseudoalteromonas sp. KJ63-1; assembly: GCF_055808145.1. The sequence continues at coordinate 2,090,705 of NZ_CM147855.1, forward strand.
GCCTTTAAGCAATAGAGCGCTTGAAGATAATCGCTTGTTGAAGCTCATTAAAGCGTTTTATGTAGCCAGTGGCGGCACATATGGTAGCCCTTGGATACATGCAGACTTGCGTGAAGCCGGTGAGCGGTGCAGCGCAAATTGGGTATAAGCGTCGCCATATTAAAGTCGGTAAGACATCGCGGATTGCAGATAACTTATTAGCGCGTCAATTTAACCCACCTGCGCCGAATCAATCATGGGTGAGCGACATAACTTATATAAGAACTTATGAAGGTTTTTTATATGTGGCAACAGTAATGGATTTATTCTCTAGGCGTATTGTGGGTTGGTCGATGGATAAAAATATGGATAAGCGCCTTGTGATAAACGCACTGCTGATGGCTGTATATCAACGTCAACCGAAGGCTGAGGTAATGGTGCATAGTGATCAAGGTAGTCAATACGGTAGCGCTGACTATCTCGCATTTATGAAAGAACATAATCTTGTGCCGTCGATGAGCCGTGCTGGGAACTGTCATGATAATGCGGTTGCTGAAAGCTTTTTTGCGACAATTAAAAAGCGAATAGTTAAGCGTAAGATATACTCGACACGCGAAGATGCGAAAGGTGAGATATTCAATTTTATAGAAATGTTTTACAATCCAAAAAAGCGCCATTCACACACAGGCGGTGTTTCACCTGCTAAGTTTGAAGAAGCGTACTATTCTGAGTTAAAAACTGTCTAGTGAAAGCTGGGAAGTCCAAACAGAAGTAAATCTGATGCGTCATGGTATACCTTATCGTACGCACGAAGCCGCTCATTCTTCTTATTAATTTTTGACTGCCTCACGGCGAAAAGAAAACTTAAGGAAGAAACAGCTAAGCTTCCGAGAGATATGTAAATTGCGATCTGTAATTTCTCTGCCATAATTTCTCTAGTGTATTTAACGCCGCATTAAGCGGACTAAAACAGTTGGTTATAATGTGGAGCGAAACGAAACCAAACCAACTGTTTTGGTTCCGTTTAAACACCTTGTTAGCACTTTTTTGCGAATGCAGACTCTAGTACTTTTTCTTGTGCAAGAGAAATCATTTTCAAAAATATGGTGCAGTCTAAACTAGGGAACAAAAATAAAAATTTAGAAAATGTAATTATTGACGATAGCATTGCTAGATTAATAGGTGTCTCATAACCATAATGACTTGGACCTACAACAAGTACAGCACTATTAAGCTTTGAAGTTGCGAAATTTGCATAATTAACCCCAGATGGAGCATGGATCTTCTCGCATGCTAAGGTAAAGTAAGGTCGATAGTGATCTAAACCAACTTTTACTTCTAAGTCATATAAGTTAGGACGATTTCCTTTATAGCCGTTCTCTTTCAAAAATGGCATTGCCCAAAAATAATCTGATTTATTATAATCATCGCCTAGTTCTTCAAGCGAAGCCGCTTTTAAAGAAGCAATTGAATCTAATTCAGATTGCGTATATGGCTTATGATCTAATTTAACAGCATAATCGCTATAACACTTTGCACCTTTAGCATTCTTAATATTTTCAGACAAAAGATAATATTTGGCGGATTTTTTAGATTCAAAAATAACACAAGAGCATACAGCTAATTCGTGGAGTGTTCGCCACCGAGTCATTGCACCATCAGGGTAACCAGCCTCAATTAACGCTTGAATTTCTCTAAGAACTAACACAGATTTAGCATGAAGCTGTGTCAAAGCAACAAACCTAAGATCGAGGCAATCATCCGTTTTTAAAACAAACTCGCGATACATTGATGCAATATCTAGGTAACTGGCAATATAAAAATCAAAGAGGTTAAAAGTGGCTCCCCAATATTCCATATCTTACCTTGTGACTCTCTTCGACTTTTTAAACCATCTTCCAAAGCATCTAAGCTATCATTTAAGATTTCGCTTGCTACTCCCGAAATAAAGCTGTCAATTTCAGCCTCTGTCTTACTTTCAAATGATTCTTCTTGCTCTATTTTCTTATGAATTTCGCCGAACGTATATTCCACTAGAATGGCTCACTAATTTGGTTCAATAGAATAGTACTAACATCTTATTATGTGGACGTCTCATTAATATGCGTCTACGACTATCTAGTTAAAATACCATAAGTCTAAGTTAATTCAATTTGTTACTAAGGAAGAACCGGTTCTGACATAACTTTATCGCGATCTACTGAGAATTCTCAGTAATGTGAAAATAAAGACGCTTTACATTTTATTCAAGGTCCGCTTATCGCTCATAGCTGTAATTCAGATATGAGCTACAACAGCTCAATAATTAATGCGCATTTCAGTATTACTTTTTGTTTATTAATGTATGTGCCTGACTTTGGTGCCTTTCATTTTTCATACCTTGTAAGTCAATTTAAATAAAAGCTATTTATTCGTGATTTGGCGTAATTATTGGCACATTTTCAAACTATTAATTTCACAACAGTTAATCCATTCGTTATGCTGTTGAGCATAATAAAATTATAGTCCGGACCCTCTATGTTACCCTTACTTCGTATATTGTTAATTGAGCAAGACCCTAGCACCTTAAAAGAACTTTCGACGAATCTGTCGAAAGTTATCCCTAATTTCGAGCGAAACGATATTCATATCGATATTATTGAGTACCTTGAGCTTGAACAAGCACTGGAGTGTGTAAAGGAAGATGGTGATATTCAGGCCGTTGTACTTAGTTGGGATGTGCAAAATAAGGTTGGCGAACGCACTTATAGTCGTTTTATCGAGCAGCTAAAGGGGATCCGACTTGAGTTACCTGTGTATGTTATTGGTGACGACACAGAGGGGCTGGAAATCGTTAATGAGTCGGAGGAGATTGAGTCATTCTTCTTTAAAGATGAAGTAATCTCAGACCCTGAAGCAATTTTAGGTTATATGATTAACGACTTTGATGATCGCTCAGAAACCCCATTTTGGACAGCGTACCGTCGCTATGTTGGCGAGTCGAACGATTCATGGCACACTCCAGGCCACAGTGGCGGTTCTAGCTTTAGAAATTCTCCCTATATTAAAGATTTTTATCAGTTTTATGGCCGCAATGTGTTTGTGGGTGACTTGTCGGTGTCAGTCGATTCGTTAGGCTCATTATCAGATAGCACCAATACCATTGGCCGTGCCCAAGAATCAGCTGCCGCTACGTTTGAGGTGAAGCATACTTACTTCGTCACTAATGGGTCATCCACTTCAAATAAAATCATCTTGCAGACACTGCTTCGCAAAGGCGATAAAGTGATTATTGACCGTAATTGCCATAAATCTGTGCACTATGGCATTTTGCAATCAGCCAGTTTACCCATTTATTTGTCGAGTATTTTAAACCCTAAATATGGGATTTTTGCGCCACCGTCGTTGGCTGATATTAAACAAACAATAGAACAAAATAGCGATGCGAAATTGCTGGTTCTTACCGGTTGTACTTACGATGGCCTACTGAGCGACCTTAAACAGGTAGTCGAGTTTGCTCATCAACATGGTATTAAGGTGTTTATCGACGAAGCGTGGTTTGCTTACTCGCTATTTCATCCAAGTTTACGGTATTACTCTGCGATTCATGCTGGCGCTGATTATGTCACTCATTCAGCGCACAAAGTGGTATCAGCATTTTCTCAGGCATCGTATATCCATGTAAACGATCCTGATTTTGATGCTGACTTCTTTCGCGAGATTTACAGTATTTATGCCAGTACATCGCCGAAATATCAGCTTATCGCTTCTCTTGATGTGTGCCAAAAACAATTGGAGATGGAAGGCTATAAGTTACTCAATGCCTTGTTAAATCATGTCGACGAATTTAAGCAACAGATGGCATCACTAAAGCAGATTAAAGTGCTTGGTAAACAAGAGTTTATGGAAATATTTCCGCACTTTAGTGGTGATAACATGGGCCACGACCCGCTAAAAATACTTATCGACATTAGCGAATTACCCTATTCATTAAAAGATATTCATAAGTATCTGCTGGATGAAATTGGCCTAGAAATAGAAAAATACACCCACAGTACTATTTTGGTGTTACTAACCCTTGGCGGCACGCGTTCGAAGATCATTCGTTTATATAATGCGTTGAAAAAACTCGATAGTGGCAAGGTAAAACTAGCCACATCGACACGACGTTCTCGCTTACCGGAGAATTTACCAGCTATAGACTTAGCCTGTATTCCAAGCGAAGCTTTTTATGGCGAGCGCGAATCGGTAACTATTAGCAAAAGTAACAACCGCATTTGTGCCGGTTTAGTTACGCCCTACCCGCCAGGCATTCCGCTTTTGGTTCCGGGGCAACATATTACACAAGAGCATATAGACTACCTTAAAGAATTGGCTGGACAAGGATTAACGATTCAGGGCAGCTTTGATGGCGAAATCTATGTTCTTAAAGGTAAAGTTGAGAAGTAAAAATATCGTGTAATACAGTATTATGATTAGGAATTGCTTATAATCGTACTTTATAGATTTCAAAGAATAAATTGAGGTAAATTTAAATGCGTTTACTACATACTATGTTACGGGTTACTGATCTAGATAAATCAATTGCCTTTTACACTAATGTGCTAGGTATGAAAGAGTTACGTCGTGCTGATAATGAAGAGTATCGCTATACCCTTGCATTCGTCGGCTACGGTGATGAAACTGATACAACAGTACTTGAACTGACCTATAACTGGGATACTGACAGCTACGATTTAGGTAATGCCTATGGCCATATAGCGATTGAATTTGATGATATTTATAAGGCCTGTGAGGATATCAAAGCAGCTGGCGGTAACGTTAGTCGTGAACCAGGTCCAGTAAAAGGTGGCAAAACGGAAATTGCATTTGTTAAAGACCCTGATGGATATGCAATTGAACTTATTCAGAAAAAATCATAAATAATCACGGGTAGTATTTTACCCATAAAAAAAGGTGCCTTGAGCACCTTTATCGTAATTGACTATCTTTACTGCCACGGCGATTAAACGCGTTAGCATTACTTGGTAGCCCTTCTAATTCCGCTTGGCATGAAATACAATAGCGCACGCCTGGTAACGCTAACCTTCTTGCTTGTGGTATCCTCTCGTCACACTCATCACAAAGTTCAGCGCTCGCTCCTGAAATTAGGTTACTTCTCGCGTATTGCACAGCATCATTAACACTTGCATCTATTTGATCTTGAATTGCGCCATCTCGCGCCCATCCACTTGCCATAAATCCTCCTCATTCTTTGGAAGTTTTATGTAGATTAACAAGTAGAATATTTATAAGCCCTGAATAAAAAACACAGCTACTTTTAATTAAGTCTTTTTGAGGTTGAACAATACTTGAGTGGATATCATGAATCTAGGCTTTGATAAACCTAAATATTTAATTTAGAAAGGTATTTTATAGACGAGCGTAAAAGTGCTTGAACAGATAGTTTTTTATCTTAATAACACATACCTACTTTAGAAAAAGTAAGTGGCGTCCCCAAGGGGATTCGAACCCCTGTTACCGCCGTGAAAGGGCGGTGTCCTAGGCCTCTAGACGATGGGGACGCAGAAATTGGTTTGCAAATCACTGATTTGCTATTTCTGTGTAAGATGAGCCGAGCCTGTGAGGCGAATGGCATTATCTTCTCAGAAACATTTTCTGTGTCACTAGGACAACTGAAAGTTTAGACTCGATTCAGACGAGCTTTAATAACACTACCCTACTGTATAATAGTAAGTGGCGTCCCCAAGGGGATTCGAACCCCTGTTACCGCCGTGAAAGGGCGGTGTCCTAGGCCTCTAGACGATGGGGACACTAAAAAGTGTCACTAGGACAACTGAAAGTTTAGACTCGATTCAGGCGAGCTTTAATAACACTACCCTACTGTATAATAGTAAGTGGCGTCCCCAAGGGGATTCGAACCCCTGTTACCGCCGTGAAAGGGCGGTGTCCTAGGCCTCTAGACGATGGGGACACTAAAAAGTGTCACTAGGACAACTGAAAGTTTAAACTCGATTCAGGCGAGCTTTAATAACACTACCCTACTGTATAATAGTAAGTGGCGTCCCCAAGGGGATTCGAACCCCTGTTACCGCCGTGAAAGGGCGGTGTCCTAGGCCTCTAGACGATGGGGACACTAAAAAGTGTCACTAGGACAACTGAAGGTTTAGACTCGATTCAGACGAGCTTTAATAACACTACCCTACTATATAATAGTAAGTGGCGTCCCCAAGGGGATTCGAACCCCTGTTACCGCCGTGAAAGGGCGGTGTCCTAGGCCTCTAGACGATGGGGACACTAAAAAGTGTCACTAGGACAACTGAAAGTTTAGACTCGATTCAGACGAGCTTTAATAACACTACCCTACTATATAATAGTAAGTGGCGTCCCCAAGGGGATTCGAACCCCTGTTACCGCCGTGAAAGGGCGGTGTCCTAGGCCTCTAGACGATGGGGACACTAAAAAGTGTCACTAGGACAATTGATTAGTTAAACTCACATCCTGAGCTTTTAAGGTAATGGCGCAATAGTACAAATAAAGACTCGAGCTTTATGTGTTACGCTATTTTCTCGGTAAAACCGCCTTTAACTAAAAAGTTAAGTGGCGTCCCCAAGGGGATTCGAACCCCTGTTACCGCCGTGAAAGGGCGGTGTCCTAGGCCTCTAGACGATGGGGACACAGAAAACTGTTACCCTAGGACAAACACTAAAAATTGGTGGAGCTATGCGGGATCGAACCGCAGACCTCTTCGCTGCCAGCGAAGCGCTCTCCCAGCTGAGCTATAGCCCCAACTTATTCAATACGCTCGGTGATAACCACGTCGTGTATCGCTTAGTGCGGGGCGCATTCTATGCACCCCCCAAAATAAAGTCAACAGTTTTTTGTGCGACATTATTTAAATGGTTTAATTTTCAACAAACTGGCTATCATACATGCTAAAAAGTAGATTTTCATAGTATTTAGTAACCATGAGTTACGTTAAGTGTGCCACATTTGCGTTTGAGTTGAGAATAACGACTTTATAATACTAAAAGCACCTATTTACATCGGACTCAAAAGGTATACATTTATATGCAAATTGAGTTACCACCGCTTTTTGCCTAAAACGGGCCTACTTCCATCATAACCTAGCTGGATTTTATTAAATACTAATTGTAAAGCTTAACTATGCTAAGCGATAAACAACTTGCTAATTTGAGTGGTTTAAACAATTGAATAATATAGGCAGGATGATCTGAACTAGAAAGTTTAACTTTGATTTCTTGGTTGCAACCCTGACTCGGCAAATCAATTACCACTAAATTGAATTAATTTTCATACTTAAAAAGCAACAGAACTCTATCTAGTGAATATAAATATAATTATATTAACCCCCAGCCAAAGGTGCTTATTGTTCGTTTTATGTTACCTTGTTGATAAAGTGAACACTATTTGCATTGCATTGATTATAAAAGCTTCATTCAGCACATTTTTATCATTCAAGTGTTGACACATTTACAAGTCTATCTATAATAGCGCCCCACAACAACGCAGCAATGTGGTGTTGTTTAGATGCGGGTGATTAGCTCAGTTGGGAGAGCATCGCCCTTACAAGGCGAGGGTCACTGGTTCAAGTCCAGTATCACCCACCACATTTTAATGTGTCGTATCTAAGTTCTGTACGGGTTTATTAACCCAATCAGAATAAGAGAGCATTATTTTACTTACAAGTAATTGCTATGTTCACTGGTTAAAGTCCAGTACTATTTATTATAATAGTTTTGATTAATTTATATGTGGGTGATTAGCTCAGTTGGGAGAGCATCGCCCTTACAAGGCGAGGGTCACTGGTTCAAGTCCAGTATCACCCACCACATATAAAACTTATTATTATATTAATAGTCATGTTCTGAATTTGTAATATGGGTTGTTAGCTCAGTTACAAGAAATGAGAGCATCACCGCTATTTACAAGTAACGGCGAAGTTCACTGGTTAAAGTCCAGTACTATTTATTATAATAGTTTTGATTAATTTATATGTGGGTGATTAGCTCAGTTGGGAGAGCATCGCCCTTACAAGGCGAGGGTCACTGGTTCAAGTCCAGTATCACCCACCACATATAAAAATTTATTATATAAATAGTTACATGTTTAAATTTGTAATATGGGTCGTTAGCTCAGTTACAAGAAATGAGAGCATCACCGCTATTTACAAGTAACGGAGAAGTTCACTGGTTAAAGTCCAGTACTATTTATTTTAATAGTAGTGTTTTAATTTATATGTGGGTGATTAGCTCAGTTGGGAGAGCATCGCCCTTACAAGGCGAGGGTCACTGGTTCAAGTCCAGTATCACCCACCACATATAAAATCTATTATTATGTTAATAGTCATGTGTAAATTTGTAATATGGGTCGTTAGCTCAGTTGGGAGAGCATCGCCCTTACAAGGCGAGGGTCACTGGTTCAAGTCCAGTACGACCCACCATTCTTTGAATGGTGCATATTACAAGATATCTAAATGAGTGATTAGCTCAGTTAGAAAAAGAGAGCATCACCGCTATTTACAAGTAACGGCGAGGTTCGCTGGTTAAAGTCCAGTACTATTTATTTTAATAGTAGCGTTTTAATTTATATGTGGGTGATTAGCTCAGTTGGGAGAGCATCGCCCTTACAAGGCGAGGGTCACTGGTTCAAGTCCAGTATCACCCACCACATATAAAAATTTATTATATAAATAGTTACATGTTTAAATTTGTAATATGGGTCGTTAGCTCAGTTGGGAGAGCATCGCCCTTACAAGGCGAGGGTCACTGGTTCAAGTCCAGTACGACCCACCATTCTTTGAATGGTGCATATTACAAAAATCTAAATCCTCCAGTATCACCTTCCATTTTAATATTCATTATCCTCCACTCTTTTAGTTCAAGTTCAGTATTAATTACCATTTAGAATTCGTTATCAAGTAATTCTTCGGTTTCAAAAAATCAGTATTACCAAGCACATACCAAAAATCTATCTTCCGAGTTTTATTATCTCCAAAATCATTTTGTTTAAACTTACTTTATTACGCGTGCTATCCATTTACTTTAAATGGGTTTTTAGCTCTTTTAAGATAAAAATATAAACCTTTGTAATTAATTTGCTTAATAAGCTCTCATCTTCGAAGCTAATCTTTAAATTACCTTGTAAGCGTCTAAACTGTTGATTATAGTCTGTGTTAAATTCAATTACGCTTAAGCCAATGTCTAAAAATATTTTTAATGAAGCCAAAATACTGATTGTAGAAGAGCAACCATTAGCTCAAAGCTACATGAAGCAGTCGCTCGAAAAAATAGGCTTTGGACATTTGCGTTTTGCAGATCACGGCTTAGCGGCAAAAGAACAATGCTTACATGAAGAATTTGACTTGGTAATTTGCTCTTTTAATCTAAGTAAACGCCAAGATGGCTACCAGCTTTATGAAGAGTTACGCGCTAAAGCGTTAATTAAACACTCTACTGGGTTTATTTTTACATCTGCGGAAACGAGCGGAGAATTAGTTCACAGTGTATTAGAGCTTCAACCCGATGACTTTTTGGTAAAACCCTTCTCTGTACAAGAGCTAAGAGTACGCATAGAGCGTATTCTCAAACGAAAAAGCGACCTTAAAGCTATTTACACTTTAATTGATGACGATAACCAGTCTAAAGCGTTAAAAAAAATTAATGCTCAACTTGATAAAAGTAATAAATACAGCCCTATTCTGCTTAGATTAAAAGGCAACATTTTACTGGCGCTAAAACAAAACCAAGAGGCGAAAGACTTTTTTAAATCAGTTTTGAATATGCAAAAGTTTGCATGGGCAAAAGTAGGATTAGTAGAGGCTTTAATTGCTAACAATGAGCATATTTTGGCTCAGCGCATGCTTAAAACAATGCTTGAACGTAATGAGACTCGACTTATAGCCTTAGACTTATTGGGGCGTTTAGAAATAAAACTAAACCAATTCGATTTAGCCCAAGACTTTTTAAGCCAAGCTGCACATATTGCCCCACGTAATATAGACCGTCAAAAATCACTTAACAGCGTATCGCTCATTAATAGAGATTACGAAACCAGCTACTTAACTCAAAAAGATATTGCCACTTACGCTAAATACTCAATGCACGATAGCCCAGACATCTATTTAAATGCTGCTCGTGCTGGGATTGACTTTGCATTGACCACAGATCAAACTGACCAAATAAACAGAATTTCTCGTCAAACAAATAAATATATCAATGAGCTAAAAACACAATTCCCAACCAGTAATGCGCAAACCCAAATTGATGTGCTCAATGCTCGCCTTTATTATTTAAAAGATGAACATAAAAAAGCGAAACAGCTCATTGAGCAACTTGATGACAGCGATACTCAAATACGCTCAGTGGATGGAGCCCTAGATAAAGCAAAAGCACTGCATGAATTAGGTTTTCACCAAAAGGCGCAAACGTTATTTAGCCATATTATTGATCATTGCGAGCGTCATCCAAGTAGAAGCGACGCTACTTACTTGCGTTATATACAGCAACAACAAAGTGAAAGACGTGACATAAAAATGGGGCCGAAAGAACTTAATAATCATGCTGTTAAACAGTTTGAGCGCGGCCAGTTAAATGTAGCTTTAGAGGCATTTAGCCAAGCCTTTAGAGTCATGCCGCACAATCCAAGTATTGCGCTCAATTTATTACAATGTTTGGTCGATAAATCAAAAAAACATGGTGATTCTTTCAACAGTGTCTTGGCTAAAAAATGCTTTAAACTATTAACAAAATCACCCCTAGCAGAAGAGCAATCGGAGCGGTTCGATAAACTACTTCAGATTGCTAAAGAAATGAAACTAGAGATTAGTTAGGGCTTAGTGATATTTGCGGATTAAAATTTGTTCAAGCAAGGGACGATTTAATCGCGGCGCGAGGTTTGTAACCTAGTGGGCTCAATAACTGCTCCTACGTTATTTTACTGGCTTACATCCATGTAAGAATAAATAAAAATCGAGCAAAGCTTCCGCGTTTTGCTCACGCCCCTTACCTACATTTCCCTAGTCAACAAAGGGTTAATCTTCACTTGGCAGAACCCTTTGGGCAGCGCCTATTTGGCATTGAAAGGCCAATAAGCCCTAAAGCTTTTTCATTGCCAGTGCGTTTACACAGTAGCGTAAACCGGAAGGAGGTGGCCCATCAGGGAAAATATGCCCTAAATGCGCATCACACACATTACAAACAACTTCAACTCGTTCCATACCATGGCTACTATCCATTACATAACCAATTGCTTCCTCAGTCGCCGGTTGGGTAAATGAGGGCCAGCCGGTGCCGCTATCAAACTTTTCATCTGCATCAAATAGTAAGTTGTCACAACAAACACACACATACCTACCTGGCTCTAACAAGGTACAACTACTTGAACTATTTGGTCGTTCAGTCCCCTTTTTACGGGTCACATAATATTGTTCTTCGTTTAACAGTTCGCGCCATTGCTGATCTGTTTTAACCACTTTTCGAACCGGTGTTGGATTGCCATGGTTGGCAAAATTAACAATATCGTTCCACTTCAACATAACAACCTCATTACGTTATTAATTTAACTAGCAGTCATTTGCTTATAGTCTTTTACGCCTGTGGCTAATACCAAGATCAACGCTATTTAAAGGCTATAGTATGCTTTTCTGTTACAGTAAGTATACGGTTTATATAAGCGTGTAATTGTGCTCTGCTGCCTGGAATACTAACGCTTAATTGCCGGTCATTATTACTATGCACTATTAGTTCATCGTTTCTTATTTCTATCAACTCAATATTACTGATGACTAACCAATGCGGACCATTTTTTTTATCAAACAGACCCGTTAAACTAAAAACAAACAAGTGCTGCGCATCGCGTTGAATAAAATTACGCAATGGATTGCGCATTTTAAACAACGGCGTTAATCGGTAACAACACGAACAAAACACCACAACCCACATTACTAAAGCAGCTTTAAACCAAAGGTGTTCCCCTAAAGAAAAAAAGTAGCCACACGCTATAATTACAAGCCCTATTAAAGCGATTACTAGTGCTATTTTTTTATTGATACTATGCATAATCTCGCTTACTTTTTATCGGTTGCTTTTTCTGTCGGCTCAGGCCAATCACTAAAGAAAACACTTAAGTAACGACTTTTCGCCAAATACCACAACACCCACAATACAATTACCATTTGTACAGCTAAAAACAATGAGAAGCGATAGTGGCTATGAGCTGCTTGAATACTCAACCATGACAAATCGATTAACGCACATGCAATCAGCGGCCAACGCATATATCGCCAAATACGCGCCAAGCGCTGCGTAGCTTGATGCGAGTCTCTTGGTCTGCGTAAACAAAATAAAATAGTAGGTACAATCGCTACTGCACCGATCGCTATAGCAATAAAAAAATCATTTTTTGATCTAAAAAACAATGACATTAAATCAAGCTCAGGTCGACGACTTAACGCGGCTATCACCCAAATAAAATAGGCACGCAGTAGCACTAAAATACTCAAGTGAAATGCTAATGGTGTACGGTAACTTCCATATTTATCCCAGTATTCAGGTCCATATCGACTCACAGCTGGTTTTTCCTATCGGCAATAGTGCCCAAAATAAAAAATGCCGCTAGTAAAGTAAGCCCTAACCACTTAGTCCCAAAAAACAGCAAAGCTTTGGTTAGCAGCGGGCTTAGCCACACCACTAACAAACCAAAGCCAAACGCAGTGATCAACACAAAACATACTACGCGAATAATAAAATGGCGCCTAGCTACCACCCCTTTGGTTAGTTTTAAAATGTCATCCGCATACAGCGATACCAAGCACACCATTAAAAGTAGTGATAAATGCGGCAAATAGCCCTGTAGCCATTGGCCTAGGTCAATTAGCAGCGTATTGAGTATATTTGTAAAACTAGCCATTATGAGTCTCTAACAAAGTAATTAAATCATCCTCTGTCAGTATTTCTATACCGAGCTCTTGCGCTTTGGTGAGCTTAGAGCCGGCTTTCTCACCCGCCACTAAGGCATCGGTTTTTGCTGAAACACTGCCAGAAACCTTGGCACCTAATTGCTGTAGGCGCGCTTTTGCATCATTACGATTAAGTGTATTAAGCGTCCCTGTTAGTACATAAGTTAAACCCGCTAGCGGCTGTTCTTGCTCTGATGGCGCTGTTAACTGTGGCCAGTTTACCCCTTGCGCTATTAATTCGTTTACCACTGTCAGGTTGTGCTCTTCAGTAAAAAAGCCACGAACGTGTTTTGCTACTATTTCACCTACATCGCTTACTTCTATCAGCTGTTCAATGCTGGCATCAATTACTTTTTCAAGCGTTAAAAAGTGATTGGCCAAGTTTTGTGCTGTGGCCTCACCGACTTCACGAATACCCAGTGAATATAAAAACTTTGCTAAGGTAGTGGTTTTGGCATCATCAAGCGCTGCAACTAAGTTTTTCGCTGATTTTGGCCCCATTCGTTCAAGTGACTCAAAGTGTCCCTGCTTTAAAATAAATAAATCAGCAGGCGTTTTGATCAGCTCTCGATCAACCAATTGATCAACTATTTTGTCGCCTAAGCCGTCAATATCTAAAGCCTTACGTGAAGCAAAATGTTTAATCGCTTGTTTGCGCTGTGCTTGACATACCAAGCCGCCGGTACAACGAGCAACCGCTTCACCTTCAACCCGCTCAACGTGCGAGTCACAAATTGGGCACATAGTTGGAAATACAATCTCTTTTGCATCGCTTGGCCGTTGTTCAAGCACTACTTGGGTAATTTGTGGGATCACATCCCCAGCGCGACGAATAATCACAGTGTCGCCCACTTTAACGCCCAAACGGGCAATTTCATCAGCATTATGCAGCGTTGCATTCGATACCGTAACACCACCAACAAATACCGGCTCTAATCGCGCAACAGGGGTAATTGCCCCAGTACGCCCTACTTGAAACTCTACATCTAGCAAGTGTGTTATTTCTTCTTGTGCCGGAAACTTATAAGCAATAGCCCAACGCGGTGCACGCGCAACAAAGCCTAGGCGCTCTTGTAGGGCTTTTTTATTTACTTTTATTACCACGCCATCTATTTCATATTTTAGCTCGCTACGGCGCGTTAAAATGTCATTATAATAGGCAAGCGCGGCCTTTGGGCCTTCAACTAATTTTGTTTCAGGGCAAAGTGGTAATCCCCAATCAGTAAGCTTGGCGAGCTGCTGGTAGTGATCTTCAGGTAAGGTGCCATCGGCGACCAATCCGGTGCTGTAGGCATAAAACATCAGTGGCCGTTTTGCGGTAATTTTTGAATCGAGCTGGCGTAAACTTCCCGCTGCCGCATTACGTGGGTTTACAAAAACTTTGTCACCACGCTTTTCTGCTTCGGCATTAAGCTTGTCAAACCCAGCGCTATCCATAAATACTTCGCCGCGCACTTCAAGCTCACGTGGGTAATCATCACCGCGTAGCTTTAATGGCACATTGCGAATTGTTTTTACATTTTGGGTAATATTTTCGCCAGTAAAGCCATCGCCACGAGTCGCTGCTTGCACTAATACCCCATCACGATAAATAATTGATACCGCTAAACCATCCAGTTTAGGCTCACAGCAAAATGTAAGCTCTTCAGTGCTCATTAAGCGCTCTTTAATACGACGATTAAAACCACTAAATTCGTCTTCACCAAAAGCGTTATCTAGCGATAGCATAGGCACTTGGTGTGCTACTTGCTCAAACTTGGCAAGCGCTGCCCCACCTACTTTTTGCGTAGGTGAATCGGCAGTTAAAAACTCAGGATGCTGGGTTTCTAATTCGCTCAAAGTACGTAATAAGCGATCATATTCGGCATCGGGTATGCTGGGTGTATCAAGCACATAATAACTATAATTGTGTTGCTCAAGCGTGTTACGAAGATGATTAATTTGCTCACTAATGCTGCTTGCCATGTAGACCTCAAAAACATAAAAAAAGCCACTTTGACGAGTGAACGCCCAGTGGCTTACAAAATTTAACTTATGCGTATATTACGCAGAAAATGCGCGAACCTGCTCAACATATTGACGAATACGCTCTACCGTCATTTCGTTGCGCTCAGCATCCAGGATTTCAGCACCAAATTCATCGGCTAGCTTCTTAGCAGCGCTATGCAACATATTAAACGCAGCAAGGCCATCGCCATCACATGGCAGTGTCATAAATAAGCTTACACCTGCGGTGCTAAACTGTTCCATATTATCAATATCGAACGTGCCAGGGTTATACATATTTACCAACCTAAATAACACCGGCCCTTGGCCTGCTGGATCTAGATGGCGGTTAAAAAAACCTTCTTCTGAATATTTAAAACCTAGCGTGTTAACTGCAGGCAGTAATTTACTGCCTTGCATGGTCAGCCCTTCTGGCATTTGAATATGTACAATAACAAAGTCAGCAACATCTTTAGGGGCGTCTTGTTGTGTATCTACAGCCTCTTCGGTTACAACTTCAAGGTCATCTTCAATAGCTGTATCAGCAGGGCTAACATCTATTTGTGGCTCATCAGCGCTGAAGTTTAACTCACTCATTTGTGGTTCTTCTCGTTGCGCTAATATAGGCTCTTGTGGCTCAGCATGCACAGATGAAGGCTGCTGTTCTTGAACAGGTTCAACTCGCTCGCTTGCAGGGAGTTCAGCATTCTCTTTTTTCTTACTGACCACAAACCGTGTATTAATAAGCCACCAATGACAAATACACTGATCACAATTAAAACCCATCTTAATTCTTCGGCCATCCCCTCACCTTTTATTATTAATATGCCTAACAGCCATCATTTTACCTAAAATAACTAGCAAATGACTATAAAATTATGCATGTGCAAGTTGCACCGCTTGTTCAATATCTACAGCAACCATACGCGACACGCCGGGCTCTGCCATGGTTACACCCGTTAATCTACCCGCCATTTCCATTGCAATTTTATTATGGCTTATATAAATAAACTGCACAGATTGTGACATTTCTTCAACCAATCGGCAAAAACGGACCACATTGGCATCATCTAACGGGGCATCTACCTCGTCCAGCATACAGAATGGAGCTGGATTGAGCCTGAATATAGAAAACACCAATGATAATGCGCTCAGCGCTTTTTCTCCACCACTTAACAAATGAATTGTCGAATTTTTTTACCCGGAGGTCTTGCCATTATACTAACACCACTTTCGAGTAAATCGTCACTGGTTAATTCTAAGTAAGCACTGCCGCCGCCAAATACTTTTGGAAAAAGCTGGCCAAAATCGTGGTTTACCTGATCAAAGGTAGACTTAAAGCGCGTTTTAGTTTCGCGATCTATTTTATGAATAGCGCCCTCTAATGCCGATAACGCTTGGGTTAAATCATCCAGCTGATTATTTAAATAATCACTTCTTTGCTTAGCTTGTTCAAATTCATCAATGGCTGCAAGGTTAACGGCCCCTAATTGCTCTAGCTGATTAGTGACTCCAGCAAGTTGATTTTGCGCTGCAGTTAATGACAACTCTGCAGGAAGCTCTGCTAAAACCTGTTTTAAATTTTGATTAAGCTCGCTAAGTGGCTCAAGTACCGCTTGCGCTTTTATTAATAGGCTTTGCTCTTCAATGCTCAGCTTTTGGTGTTGCTCTTGTAATGCCACCAGCTCAGCTTGTGACGTTTTTAAACTCGCTTGTTTGTTTTGTAATTCTTGTTTTGCTTGAGCTAACTGCTGCTGAATATCTACAAGCGTTTGTTCGCCTTGTTGGTGCTGTACTAATAATTGTTCAATACTTAATGCAAGCTCCTGCTCAGGAATAAGTAACGCTTCAATTTGCTCTACTAGCTCTTGAGCGCCCTCTTCAGCACTTGTAAACGCCTGTACTGCATGACTAAGTTTAGTTTGACTGAGCTGCCATTCACTTCGTGCTTTTTGCTCACTTAGGTTTGCCTGATGTGCTTGCGTTTTATATTGTTCAGCATTATTCAAAGCTTGCTTGTAACGCTCATCACTATTTATTCGTGCGCTATCTGCGTTGTTCAGCTCTTCAGCTAATGCCTGTAATTGCTGTGCAAGCTGTTCATTCTTATCAAGCTCTTCGCCCAATAATTCGCTTAACTGCTGTTGTTGCTCTAGCAGAGGCTGACGCTGTTGTTGTAATTTCGTCAACTGCTGCAGATGTTGATCAGCTTGCGCTTTGAGCATATCACCACGCGATGTTGCTACGGCTAACTGTTGTGCTAATTGGTGAATAGTTTCTTTGCGCTCGTTTTGCTGCTCGGTTATTAATGCAGCTTGCGCTTGGTGATCTTCAAGTGTAGAGAGTGCATCAATTAATGCCTGTTGTTGTTGCTCAAGTAAGGTTTCTTGTTGCTTAAGCTTTTTGTGCATTAATAATAAGGAATTATCAGCATTTTTATCGCCACTCACATGCCAATTTCGACCATGTAACGCCCCTTGCTTGTCCATCACTGCAATATAACTGGCATCGTTAAGGTGGTGTGCTTCACCCTCGGCATCATAAGCAATATGGTTTAATAACTCGGGGTAGATACCAGCGCTAATAAAAGCAGCAATACTATTGCTTGCCACAGACTGTGAAGGTATTTGCCACGTGCTATTTTCTGCTTTACCTGGTGAAATATGAATGTGCTCAAGTGATGACAGCGCCTGCTCGACTAAAAACTCATAACCAGACTGAACAGTTAACTGCTTGAATAAAGTTAAAGTTTTATCGTTGTTTTTTTCAAGTCCAAGGGTAGTTTTTAGCCCTGCTATACCGGCTTTTAGTTCATTAACTTGCTGAGATAAATGCTGCCATTGTTGCTGAGCTTCATCAAGCTGTTGCTGCTGTATTGCCTGAGCACTTTGACCTCTACTATGAGCAGTTTGCGCGTTAGCCAGCTGCTCTGTTAGCGTTTGTCTGTGCTGCTGTTGCTCAGTTAATTGCTGCTCTATCTCACTGCGTTTTAACTCATCTATTTGCTCATCAAGCTGCGTTAGTTGTTGCTTAACATAACTAATTTTCTGCTCTGTATGTTTTACTGCATTTGCATGCGCTAGCTGCTGATTATTTAATTTTTGATAGTCTTCTGTTAGTGATTGCCACTGTGATGTGTCGGCATTTTTAATCTCCAGCAGCTGATTAACCTCATCACTAAGCTCTATAACTTGCTCACTACACATTAAGTGATGCTCAATAGCCTGTTGCAAGTTGTCATCTAACTCCTGGCAAAGACTTTGTTGCTGCGTTTTGACTTCTTCACTTTGGTTTTTTTGTTGCTCTAACTTGGCTAAATTTTGTTTCAGTGAAAGCGTTTGTTGTTTAATGCTAATTGCCTGCTGTTCACTGCGAGTCAATTCGGTATGCGTAAGGTGCTGCTGTTGCTGCGCATCATCGAGTTTATCTTGTTGAGCTTGCACTTGAGCATCAAGGCTTGCCAGCACATCATCATGGCCTGAATGCGCCGTTTTAAAGAAGCTGATTTGGTCATCCAGCTTTTTTATTTGCGCACTTTTATCAAGCTGTTGCTGATGCAGCTTTTGCCATTTTAATACCGCTATTTGCCCCTTTAAGGTGCGCTCGTGGGATTTAAGTTCGCGATATTTTTTAGCCTCAACCGATTGTACCGCCAGTTTATCAAGCTGGTTTTGTAGCTCTTGGCGAACATCAAGCAGTCGCTCTAGATTTTCTCGGGTGCTTTTTATACGTGTTTGCGTTTCGCGGCGGCGCTCTTTATATTTAGAGACCCCTGCGGCTTCTTCTAAGAAAACACGAAGCTCTTGCGGTTTGCTCTCTATTAAACGTGAGATCATCCCTTGTTCAATAATAGCGTAACTTCGCGGCCCAAGACCGGTACCTAGAAATATATCGGTGATATCACGCTTACGGCATTTACTGCCGTTTAAAAAATACAATGACTGACCATCGCGAGTCACCAAACGCTTAATAGCCACTTGGTTACGATCAGCAAAAGTATTGGGTAACTTACCTTGGGTATTATCAAATATTAGTTCAACGGAGGCTTGCGAAATGGGCTTGCGGTTAGTAGAGCCATTAAAAATGACATCAGTCATGGCATCGCCACGTAAGTTTTTAGCTGAGCTTTCACCAAGCACCCATCGCACCGCATCAATGACATTTGATTTGCCACAGCCATTAGGGCCGACAACACACGTCATTTGATCTGGAAATGGAATTTTAGTGGGCTCTACAAAAGATTTAAAGCCCGCTAATTTAATAGTGCTTAAGCGCATTTTATTGTTATTACCGATTTATTATTGTTTTTTACTATAAGTAACTTAACGCATAAATAGCTAAAAAGTTAAGCTTGGCGTTTAAAATTATCTAAAATAATACCCGTGGCCATTGCTACATTAAGCGACTCTGCACCGCCAAAAGCCGGTATGGTTATTTTGTTGCTCACTAATTTTGCACACTGCTCGCGTATTCCATGTGATTCACTGCCCATAAGCAATACACCTTGGCCACTAAATTTAGTGCTATGCACACTTTGGCCATCTAAAAATGCACCATAAATAGGCATGTTTAATGTAGATAAGTATTCAGGCAATTCAACTTGGCTTATCGATACGCGAACGAACGACCCCATTGTGGCGCTAATTGTTTTTGGGTTATACGGATCGGCACTGTCAGTGCTAGCAACAATATGTTTTATACCGTACCAATCAGCCACGCGAATGATAGTACCTAAATTACCAGGATCAGATACGCCATCTAAGGCTAATATTAAACTGTTTTCATCTGGTAATACGGTGCTTGGCATATCAATAACTGCAATAGCCGCATTATTACTTACCAAAGTACTTACCTTTGTTAGCTGCTCTTCATCTGCTGTAATAAAATGCGTTTGAGGGTATGCGCTTTGGTTATTATCAATAAAGCTTTGCGTTGCAAATACATCGTTTACTTTTAATGGGCTATTTAATAACTCCAGTACATTTTTTTCGCCTTGTACTAAGTATTGATTAAATTGCTTGCGATACTTTTTTTGGCCAAGCTGGCGAATAAGTTTAAGTTGGTTTTTTGAAATCATGACAGCCCCATTAAATTATCTGCACAGTATACCAGAGGTGACTTAAAGTGCAGCCCCATAAACAGTAAAAGCAATAAAAATAGCCTACTTACAATCAACTAGCTAATTATAAAGATTGTTTTTTTATCTAAAAAAGGTAAATTTACAAAAAACAACATGGATATATTTTTAAAATGGAATCAGTACACCCAACTTCATCTGAGTCAAATCAAACACCCCCTGCTATTTTTAGCGGTAAAGTACAATTTAGCGGCAAAGCCGGCGAATTTTTTGGCATATGGATTGTTAATATACTGCTGAGTATTATTACTCTCGGAATTTACTCTGCATGGGCAAAAGTTCGCACCTATCGTTATTTTTACGGTCATACGCGTATCGACGGTCATAGCTTTAACTATCTAGCGACCCCAATACAAATTTTAAAAGGACGCATTTTAGCGGTCATCGCATTTTTAATTTACACCTTACTTAGCAGCCTCGCACCGGCGATAGGCCTTTTATTTGCTATTGGCTTTTTATTTTTATTGCCGTGGATCATCAACCAAGGTCTGCGTTTTAATATGCGTATGACTCGCCATCGTAATGTACGCTTTGCCTTTTCAGGTAATTACGGCGATGCATTTATTAACTTTGTTTTATTACCTATTGCAAGTGTATTCACATTACATCTATTACTGCCGTATGTATTAAAGCGAATTGATCAATATATGCATGAAAACATCAGCTATGGAAATAAACCACTTACAGTAAATCTTCAAGGCGAACGCTATTATATCGCAGCACTTATTACCCTAGGAGTTGCAATAGGTGGCTTAGTTATTTTTGGCTTCTTTGCTGGTGCAAGTGCCTTAACTATCGATAACTTAAACACACAAAACTTTAGCCTTTCTACAATTATAGTGCCGCTACTAATTGCTGTGTTGTATGTTGCGTTTTTAACACTGGTAGGCGCTGTTTATCATTCGATTATTCGAAATCATATTTTTAATAACAGCGAATTTACAGAAGTCGCGAGCTTTGATTCGAACTTAAAAGCCATTGACTATGCCATCTTACTATTTACCAATGTACTGGCAATTATATTTACCTTAGGACTGGCCTACCCTTGGGCTAAAGTACGCAGAGCAAAGCTATTAGCATCGGTTACTGAAGTCACTATTTATAGCGGCGCACTTTCGTTGATTGATGTTGCACAAAATGAGCAGTCATCATTTGCTGAAGAAGCTGCTAATGTGTTTGATATTGATATTTCACTCACCTAATGAGTAATTATCCTATTTTTGGCTGTTATTATTACCCTAATAGCAGCCAGCATATTAAAAGCTATGCACACCTTTCCCATGAGCAAATAACGCTTGTTGACTCTGAGAATACGACGTTACTTTCATCAACTTTAGACGATTGCCAACTTGATAGCCCGTTACCTGGCATGGCGTCAGAGTTAAATTTTGCTGATGGTGGGCGATTTATACCTCAAGATGTAGAATTTAGGTGGCCATTCGCGCTTAAAGAGCATGGACTCAGTGAACGCTTAGAAAAAAATAAGATTCTTATTGTTGCATCCGTGCTGCTAATTCCCCTATTACTTTGGTTAATTTTATACCGCTTAATACCATCAGTAGCCGTTTATAGCGTTAATTTAGCACCTGGCTCGACAATTGAAACGATGGGAGAGCAAACGCTCAGTGTGATAGAAAAAGTCGCATTAGAACCTTCTCAACTTTCCACTAATAAGCAATCTGAAATACAGCAACAATGGCGTTTAATGCTAAACTCGCTCAATTTAGACAGTGCAAAGTTTAGGCTATCTTTTTATCAGTCTGATTATTTTTCAGCTAATGCGTTTGCTCTTCCAAATGGTCGGGTTGTAGTAACTGACGAACTTGTTGATCTATTAAAAAATGACCCTGATGCCCTGCGTGCTATTTTACTTCATGAAATTGGTCATGTTCAGCACCATCACAGCATTCGCCTTGCAGCACAAGCTGCAGCGAGCACCGTTGTATTTGCAGTTATTTTTGGTGACTTAGAAGGTATATTAGAGGTCGTGCTTGGCTCTGGTTCATCTTTTTTACAACAAGCGTTTTCGCGAGATATGGAACAAGAAGCCGATGTATATGCGATTAAAAACCTTTTAAAATTAGGGTATTCTAACCACGACTTTGCAGATGCAATTGAAGCACTGGAAAATAATTTAAAAGCGCAAGAAGGGACCTATGATGATACTTGGTTAAAGTATTTATCAACGCACCCAAGTTCTCAAGAGCGAATAGAATATGCGAGGCAATATAAACCAGAATGACCCCTGAACTGAATTTATTGTTATTAGTTATCATTATGATAACGCTTGGCTACGGATTTATTTATCCGCGCTTTGCAGGCAGTAGCTTTAAAAAAATATCGGTGCAAGATTTATTTGCAACAGGCATTACGCTATTAATTGCATCTAGCCTTTATTACAACTCGGACGTGCAATTTAGCTGGTTAATATTTGAAGTTAATTGGTTTTGGTTTACTTTTTTAACTTACGTCATAATCGAAATCCCAGTGTTTTTTATTTATGCTAAAAAGCACAATATGCAGTTTTAATAGTACTTTTATTTTTATACAAAAAAAGCGCCTAATTGGCGCTTTTTAAGCTGCATTAACACAAATTAATATTTATGCTTAAGTGCCCACAAATGCAGTAATTCACTGGCAATCGTTGCAGCGGCAATGGCGGTAAGCTCACTTTGGTCGTACGACGGAGATACTTCAACCACATCCATTCCCACCATATTAATGCCTTTAAGTGCGCGTAAGATTTTAAGCACTTTATCAGAGGTTAAACCACCACACACGGGTGTGCCCGTACCTGGTGCAAAGGCGGGGTCTAAACAATCTATATCAAAGGTTAAGTAAACCGGTAAATCACCCACTCGCTCAATAATTTGTGCTGCAATATCATTCGCATGCAGATCATTGGCTTGCATGGCATCAATCACTGCAAACTCATGCTTGCTTTGATCAAAGTCGGTACGAATACCTAGCTGAATACTGTGATTAACATCAATTAACCCTTCCATTGGCGCATGATAAAACATGGTGCCGTGATCAAAACGCGAACCGTTACTGTAAGTATCAGTATGGGCATCGAAATGCACTAACGCCATTTTGCCATGAATTTTTGCATGTGCGCGCAATAGCGGTAAGGTTACGAAATGATCGCCGCCCAAGCCTAGCAATGTTTTACCTTGGCGAAGTATTTGCTCTGCCGCCATTTCTAGTTGCGCGGTAAAATATTCAGGGTCGCCTACCGGATAGGTAAAATCGCCAGCATCCGCCACGGTTAAGCGCTCAAACAACGGAAATGTCCACGGGTATTTGGTATCTTCCCACGCTAAATGCACTGACGCTCTGCGAATAGCATCAGGCCCTAAGCGGGCACCAGGGCGCCCTGAAGTGGCCAGATCAAACGGTAAACCCAGTACCACTACATCGGCTTCAATCGCGTTAATATTTTGTACCATAGGACGACGTAAAAACGTCATCCCATTTGAGTACAATGAGTGGTCAACACAACCAAACAAGCTAGACATTGCTTATAACTCTTCTAAATAAGTGTAGCCATCAAGGCCGCTTTGCAACTCGTCTAAAACGCTTTGCTGTTCATCAGGTGCAATTTTTGCGCTCACTAACTGCGCATATGACTGCTGAAAACCTTCAACATCTAAATGTACATAACGCATCATATCAGCCACAGTATCACCATGATTGATTTCTGTAATACTAGCAACACCTTGTTCATCCATATTGATAATAGCACTGTGCGTATCACCAAATAAGTTATGCATATCGCCTAAAATCTCTTGGTAGGCACCTACTAAGAAAAACCCCATCAAATATGGTTTATCTGCTGTGAACTCAGGTACTGGCAACGTACTTTCAATACCTTGACCATCAACATAGTGCTCTAAAGCGCCATCTGAATCACAGGTGATATCTAGTAACACTGCACGCTTTTGCGGTGCTTGCGTTAAACCACTTAAAGGCAATACCGGAAACACTTGATCAATTCCCCATGCGTCTGGCAATGACTGAAACAATGAGAAATTGACAAAAAACTTGTCCGCTAAACGCGCATTCAGTTCATCAATAATCGGACGATGAAAACGGTTTTTATTATCCATTAATTTATTTAGTTCATAACACACACGCAAATTAATTTGCTCGGCCCATGCACGTTGGGTTAAATCTAATAATCCCATCGCAAACTGACTATGCGCTTC
This sequence comes from Pseudoalteromonas sp. KJ63-1, assembly GCF_055808145.1. The sequence goes on from NZ_CM147855.1 coordinate 2,114,973, forward strand.
AGCTAAATCACCTTGGCTGTCGTGAAAAATCTCAATTAATGCTCGGTCATCAGTAAGCACATGTAATTGTTGCCATGAAATCCACATATTTTTAAGTAACTGCGGCGCGTCATCTGCTGGCGCTTCTATTTCTTCCGGTGCATATGTTTCGGTGCCAATTACATTAGAAATCAGTACCGCGTGGTGCGCCGTTAATGCTCTTCCCGACTCTGAAATAATGGTAGGAAAAGGCTGTTCATACTGCTTACAAATATCACCTATGGTGTACACAATATTATTTGCGTATTCAGCTAAACTGTAGTTCATTGAGTTGTGAGATTGACTGCGCGTGCCGTCATAATCAACCGCTAAACCGCCCCCTACATCAAGGCACTCTATTTGTGCACCCAACTTGCGTAGTTCACAATAAAAACGCGCAGCTTCACTTACACCTAAGCGTACATCACGAATATTGGCCATTTGCGACCCTAAGTGAAAATGCACAAGCTGTACTAAATCAAGCTGATCAGTTTCTTTTAAACGGTTTACTACATACAGCACTTGCGAAGCAGACAACCCAAACTTCGATTTTTCACCACCACTGGCCTGCCATTTACCTTTGCCTTGCGAGGCTAAACGCACACGAATACCAATACGCGGTTTTACGTTAAGTTCTTTGGCTTGGCTAAGCACCATGTCCAGCTCAGACAGTTTCTCAAGTACGATATACACTTTATGGCCCAGCTTTTCGCCAATCAGCGCTAAGCGCACATATTCTTTATCTTTGTAGCCATTACACACAATCACCGCACTGGTTTTTTCTGCCAGTGCTAATACGGTTAATAACTCTGGCTTACTGCCTGCTTCTAAACCTAGCTGTTTTTTTTCTACTTGTGCTTGGCTGGCAACAATTTCTTCAACGACTTCGCGTTGTTGATTTACTTTAATTGGATAAACTAATAAATAGTCTTTTGGATACCCATAGCTTTCTATTGCGGTATTAAATGCGCCACATAAGCTATGCACACGATGGTGTAAAATTTGTGGAAAGCGAACGAGTGCTGGCAAACTTAAACCTTTGTCTTCAAGCTGCTTAGCAATGTCTGTTAGTGCAATGGTTTGCTGTGGGGCATCAGCCTTGGGCGCAACATACACATCACCTTGATCATTAATACCAAAAAAACCTTGGCTCCAATGACGAACGTTATAGCTCGTGCGAGCTTGTTCAAGTGATGTTGTCTCTTTCATTTATCTTTCTCTTTTATTTATGAATGCCAAACCGGCTAGTTGACGCGCATTAAAAGAAAAATAGTGATTCATGTCCAACAAGTATTTCTACTCGTAACGAGTTAGGATTGAAATTGATAAATGAAAGCTTCAAAAAAAGTAGTATTAGCTGAGCGCAAGCTCCATAAATAAGCTATTCGGGTTTTCTGTGTATTCACCAAAAGGGGCACATTGCACAAACCCTAAATTCTCATAAAGATGGATTGATTGTATTTGCTTTGGTCCTGTTTCTAGTTTTATGATTGGGATTTCTTCTTCGCCAGCATAGTGCAATAAAATTTGCATAATACGCCGTGACAATCCTTTTCCGCGATAGCTAGGTTTTACGTAAAGCCGTCTAATTTCGCCATACCAGCTACCATCAAATTGCTTTACTATTGCGCCACAGGCAACTATTCCGTCTTGATTTTTTAACCCTACAGCGTAAACGCTCGGTTGACCAAGCTCATTAACTGTAAGCGCTTGTGAAGTTGCTACGGGATATAATGAACTAATAAGTCGATCTATATCAGCAAATACGTTGATCACATCCTGGTCACTAGGGTCTAAATCGACTAACTGCATAGTTTATCTCAAGGTTATGCTTAAATATATTTAAACTATACCGTATCGATAGGAATGAACAACCTACTTAGGCTAAGTTATTTTTAGTGGGTTAGTTTATTGCTAGGATAATAAATAGCTCAATAACAAGGTGAGAATATGATGTACCCAGAAAAAGAGCGCTTACTAGCGCTCTTTATAAATTATTAAAGTCCTTGTTCGTCTGCCATTTTCTTAACTATTTGTGGTGCTGTCCACAGTGACGGTAGCAACACAAATGACACAGGCACAGCAGTGACCACAATAAACGACTGCAAGGCTGAAATTCCGCCCTCGCCTATAGAAATGAGCAACGCCGCCATCACCCCCATCATGATCCCCCAAAACACCCGAATAGACGTTTGTGGGTGATCGGTGCCCGTCATTACCATAGATACCGAGTAGGTCATTGAATCACCTGTTGTTGCCACAAAAATAGTGGTCAGTACTAAAAATAACACCGACACAACAAACCCCATAGGTAACTGCTCAGTAATGGCTAATAATGCCGCTGGTAAATTAAGCCCTGCGAAAGGTTCTGATATAACACCGGGGTTATTTAACTCAAAAAAGATGCCTGAGCCACCCACAATAGTAAACCAAAAACACGTGATCACAGGAGCAACCACAGAAATAAGTAAGATCATTTCACGAATAGTACGTCCACGAGATATACGTGCAACAAACATAGCCATTAATGGGCCATAACCTAAAAACCAACCCCAAAAAATACAGTCCACCAATCTAGCCATGGTTTATCAGCACGAAATGTAGCCATAGGAATAAAGTTATCTAAATACAAACCGAAGGAGTGAATGTAACTGTCGATAATAAACGCAGTAGGCCCCATTAGTAATATAAACAACATCAGCACTACAGCTAATACCACATTAAAACGGCTTAGTAGCTGAATACCTTTGGTAACCCCACTTACCGCTGAAAGTGTATAAATGCCAATTAAACTAAATAAGATAACTACTTGTGTGGTGTAGGTGTCAGGAATACCAAACAATTTATCTAGACCAAAACTCACCTGTAAGCCTAAAAAACCAATCGGTCCTACAGTGCCAGCAACCACAGCAAGTACACAACATGCATCAACAATAGTACCAAGCGCACCTTTCATAGCACGATCGCCAAATACGGGGTAAAGCAAAGTGCGTGGTTTGAGTGGCAGGCCTTTTTCGTAATGAAGATGCATATAAACAATACCAGTCAAACTGCCTAAAATAGCCCAAGCTAAAAACCCCCAGTGCATAAAGCTTTGTGCAAGGGCGTTATAGGCGGAATCCTTAGTACCAGTTTCACCACCAAATAACGGGGGCGGAGAAATAAAGTGTGCCATTGGCTCTGCTGCAGCCCAAAATACACCGCCACCAGCAAGCAAAGTACACATAATAATACTTATCCATTTAAAGGTAGATATTTCAGGGGCTTTTAAACCACCCAGCACCACTGAACCGGTGCGGCCTACGGCCAGAAATATACCAATCACAAAGGTTAATAACAGCAGAACTTGCCAAAAGGCGCCAAATATTTTGGTGGAGAAGGCAAAAGCAGAGTTGATCCAATCCGACATCAGTTTTATGTCATACAGTGCCAGCGCAGCAAACAAAACTAATATACCGCCACTGATTAAAAAAACGGGTATATCAACCCCTTCCAGAAACTTTACCCGGGGAGAGTGTGTTTCACCCGACTTTAAAGCTGCTTTCGTGGTATTCATTTATCGCTCCTAATGGTTTTTTACAGTTACCGACATAGCGACATACCATGACATAACCCTAAACCATAGTTACAACGAACAAAAAAGCAACTCAAAAGCAAGTTTTAAGTACCTGTCGTGTTTACGCTTAGATAATGTCACAACAAGTAGACTTATTGCCAATTCCTGACTAGTTTAACGCGTTGAAAACGCTAAACCAATGCCACAGCAATGATTTATGCAACTGTTACAAAATAGTAAAAAACTCATTACACTTAGCTAGCAAATAAACAAAAAGTATACATTTCTGTTTGAGCTAAAACGCAGTAAGTTAGCAAACGTTACTGCCCAATTAGAGGTTAAACAAAGCGACTTATCGATTAGGGTAACTGAACCTGCCACCTCTGTTAGTAATGCTGCTTATGCCATTTTAAGTAATTGCTGTGTGTTAAGGGTTTTGCAAATAAGTACCCTTGCACTGCGTTTACACCCATAGACTTTAATATATGTAGTTGCTCAGCACTTTCGACCCCTTCGGCTACTATATTAATATCTAAACTATGACCTAAACCAATAATAGACTGCACGATACTTTGCCCCGATGCGTTATCCAACACTTTATCAATAAAGCTTTTATCTATTTTTAGTTCATTAATAGGAAACACGCTTAAATGCTTTAAACACGAGTAGCAGGTACCAAAGTCATCAATTGAAAATACAAACCCCTGCGATTTTAGCTCTTTCATTTGCTTGACCGTACTCATTAAATCACCCGCTAACATGGACTCAGTGATCTCTAATTTAATTTGCGAGGGTGTTACATTATACGTCTCAATCGCTTTAAACAACTCGCCTTTTAAAGTAGAAGAATTAAACTGACATTGGCTGATGTTAATAGACACATTAAACTGGTTTTTCAGTACGTTATCAGCTCGCAGCGTTTCCAGTAAAATACAAATATCGCGTAATACAATATTTTGTAACTTTTGAATTAAGCCAAATTGCTCGGCAATCGGAATAAACGCATTAGGAGGGATAAGTCCTTTGGTTGGATGATTCCATCGTATGAGTGCTTCTGCACCAATAATGCTACCATCAATTGATAATTGAGGCTGGAAGTAAGCACAAAATTCATCACATGCAATCGCTCTTACTATATCTGTTTCAAGCTCAGTTTGATTTTCCAGTAAGGTTTGCAGTGCAGGATCGTAAAAGCTACTACTATTACCGCCTTTCATTTTAGAGCGATACATAGCGGTATCTGCAAATTTTAAAATATTTTCGCTAATAGCATTGGCGTTATTAATTAAACATATGCCTATACTGCAGCTAACTTGAAACGCCAAATCCCCTATCTCAAACTTGTCATAAAAAACGCTTTGTACCACTTCAGCCATTAATTCTGATTCAAGACTCGCTTGCTTATGGCTATCTCCTACATTCTCAATGAGTATGATAAATTCATCACCGCCCACGCGCGCAAGGGTATCTGTCGGGCTTAAAACACGCGTTAGTCGCTGTGAAAGCTCAACCAGTATCTCATCACCGGCATTGTGCCCTAACGAGTCGTTTATACGTTTAAAGTTATCTAAATCTAAAAATAAGAGTGCGCCAGTATGATCAGACTGCTTAATTTGTTCAACATACATACTGAGTCTATCATTGAGCATTCTGCGGTTCGGGAGGTTTGTAAGCGGATCAAAAAATGCTAACCGTTGCACTTCCTCTTCTGCCGCTTTGCGAGTAGAGATATCTCTGGCCATCCATACTACATGTCGCTGAGAGGGATTATTAGGTTGGTAACTTTCAAGCGGAGCTGTTCGCCCTTCAAATGTAAGCTGCTTACCTTTTATATTTAGCTGATACTCAAACACTTGGACTTCATTAGTTTGAAGTGTTTTGGCAATTACCTCCATAATAGGATTAGCATCTTTAGGAGGCATAATGTCTCTGACATTTCGATTAATCACATGCTCTTGGCTTAAATATAAACTTTCATTAGTAGTGCCGTGAACATTGATATACTTCCCCTCTTCACTCAAAATGAGGGTTAGATCGGGAAGCACTTTTGCGAAGGCTTTAAACTTTTCATTACTTTGCTGTAACTCTGCAAGTAACACTTTTGATTTTAGTGACTCTGTGTGCTTTTCCAAAGCAATACTGGTGAAATCAACAAAAAAGTCTATTAACTCTAAATCTTGTGTTGTTGGTGACTTGGCACTGTCATGATAAATTGCAAAAGTGCCTAATATGTCTGATTGTGTTGAAATAATAGGGGTTGACCAGCACGACCTTAAATCAAAACTCAATGCCAACGCTTTATAGTTTTCCCATAAGGGTGATGTTGCAATATCGGAGACAATAATTCGCTTTTTTTCATGTACTGCAGTACCGCATGAGCCAACGCTGGGGCCGATATGTATACCATTAATGGCTTCACAATAACCGTTTGCAATATTCGGGGCCGCACTATGAAATAGCTGCTCACCTTTGAGCGTTAATATAGAGCACTTTGCAGAAGGGTCTTCAATTAGCTCCTCGATAGATAAACAAATATTTTCAAGCACCTCATCAAGTGGTGCACCCAAGGCTATTTTAGATAATATATTTTGTTGCTGAGAAAGCAGCTTTCTGACTCTCATTATTTCAATCAAGTTATTTCCCTCAACAATCACTTAAGCTAAATGCGCCGCTATATTCTTACGAAATACTTTTTATAATAAATTTATTACTGTTGCTCGAATATACATAATATTGAAATTAGCATCTATCGGAATTTTGTCTATTGCGCGAGCATTTTATTTAACTAGGCACTTATGAAGAGTTTAAATACTTCCTAAATGAATAATTTATTATTATCGCGTATGCAAATGCCCTTTATTAAATACTTTGTTACTTAAAAGTACTGTTTAAAATCATCAGGCTATTTATAATAGCTAAAATAGTAATAATTGGTGAGGTTAGTGTGCAAATAACACAAGGTATGGAATATTTTTTTCCGGGTTTAAGTTAATTAGTCAAAAAGGGCTAAAACGCTTTGTGCTTATACCCCTACTTATTAATATTTTATTATTTGGTAGCTCCTTATTCTTTTTATTTGGCTGGCTTAGTGATGGCTTTAACGCTGTAAATTCAATGCTTCCAGAATGGCTTAGTTGGCTCGAATGGTTAATGTGGCCAATTGCTGTACTGGTGGTGCTGTTTAGTTACAGTATGTTATTTACCGTTATTACTAACTTTATAGCCGCCCCTTTCAATGGCTTACTAAGTGAAAAGGTTGAGCTATACTTAACTGGTCAAAAAATTAACGATGACGGATTAGCTGATTTAGTAAAAGATGTGCCGCGAATGCTGGGCCGAGAATGGACTAAGCTTTGCTACTACCTCCCACGCGCAATCGGCTTTTTTATTTTATTATGGGTGTTACCGGTAATAGGCCAAGTACTCTGGGTGCTTTTTACCTGCTGGATGTATGCGGTGCAATATAAAGATTATGCTTTTGATAACCACAAAATCAGCTTTACCCAAATGAAAAATGACTTAAAAAGCAAACAAGGCTTATCTTACGGGTTTGGTTTTGCAGTGATGCTGCTAACCGCTATCCCATTTATAAATTTGATTGTAATGCCTGTGGCAGTATGCGGCGCTACACGGTTATGGGTTGAGCATTACCGACCACAATATCGTAATTAAAAAAAATGGGCCACTTGGCCCATTTTTTATACTCACTAATAGATTAACTATATAAGCTTTGTGGTACTTTAATTACGTTTAAGTGCACCGTTATTTCTTCACGATCATGGTACAAATGCTTAGCTTGTAATTCGTAGCTGATACCGAACTTCGCCATTTCTTCTCTAATCATTTTTAGACATTCATACACACTATCAAAGCGTTTTTTCATCGGTAATTTTAAATTGAAAATAAGCTCTTTTGCATAGGCGTTTACTGCCCAGTCAATCATCAAGTTAGTTACTTTCGTTGGTTTTTCTACCATATCGCAAACTAACCAGGTTATGTTTCTTTTTTCTGGGCGGTATTTAAAACCATCCTCTCTAAAATGTTTTACTTGCCCTGTTTCCATTAAACTTTCATTCATTGGGCCATTATCTATCGCGCTAACAAACATACCACGACGAACCAACTGATAAGTCCAACCACCTGGGCAAGCACCTAAATCAACGCTGCGCATCCCAGCTTGTACTCTTGACTCACGCTGCTGCTCAGGAATAAATACATTAAATGCTTCATCTAACTTAAGGGTTGAACGGCTTGGGCCGTCGTTTGGCATACGTAAACGTAAGATCCCCATAAAGAAAGGTGAGTTGTTAAAACTGTAAGAGTGACCTACATACGCAGTATTATTAGCTAAAAATAGCACATGCATTACTGGACGATTGGCTTTTGGTTCACGCAATACGGTATTTTGTTTCTCGAGTGCTTTTTTAAGCGGGGTCGATATTTTTTTACAAAAAGTCAGTAACTCCTTGCCCTCGTTGGTGTCTGGAGTTTCTACTCGCAGCTCAGAGCATAAAGTAAAGTCTTTTGCGACATCTACAATAGCGCCCACTCTATCCTCTAATGGCATATTTTCTATTAGGTTACCGGCAAACCATTGGCGTGCAAATACCATATTTTTAAAATCAACTTTTTTGATTATTTCGTCGCTGTGCTGCGCTTCAAAACATTCATAAATAACATAACCGGTATTTGGTTTTGCTTTTACATACCCAGCAAACCCTTGCTCGGCGGCGTGAAACGTTATTTCAGCAGCGGCATCGCTTTCAAAACCACTACGACAGTAAATCACAACACTAGACATATTAACCCTTAAACTCTTTAAAACTTAAATCGTGCAACTTGCACTAAAATAACTATCCAACCAATAATAAAACACAGTCCACCTAGTGGTGTAATTGGGCCCAGCCACTTTAAGCCGGTTAAAGCCAGTAAATATAAGCTGCCACTAAATAACAGTGTACCCGCTATAAAAAAACCACCTGCCATGCTTAAGTTAATGCCCCACTTTATTAATATTGCCACTGCAATCAGTGCCAGCCCATGTACCATTTGATACTCGGCGGCGGTTTTAAAAATACCAATAGCGTAATCTGATAAGCGACTTTTTAAACCATGGGCAGCAAATGCGCCCAGTATCACTGAAAGCATACAAAAAAAGCTGCCTGCGAGTAAAAATAGTTTAACCATGTTTTTCCTCTTTTATATTCTCTACAGTGTTTTTTATAAATTTAGCGGCCTGGATTGCTGCAACATTCAAATTTTCCTGCTCAGTAATGCCACTTTTTTTACGTGGTTTTAGTGAGTGATCACCATCAGTTAACCACACATACAGCGGCTGTTTTGGCATGGCCATTGTGGCAAGCTCTTCACGGGTACCAAAGGTGTCTCGTTCACCTTGTAGTACTAAAAAAGGACATGGTATGTCTGCAAAGTGATCAGTGCGGAGCTTTTCTGGCTTGCCTGGTGGATGAAACGGATAACCAAACGCAAGTACACCTAAAACAGCATGCGAGGTTGAGCAAGCAAGCATAGACGCCATGCGCCCGCCCATTGATTTACCCCCTATAAATAGCGGTAAATTTGCATCAGCTTGAGTAAGTATATGCTCAAAATATGTAAGTAATTTTGGTGCTCGCTCTGGTGGGCGACGTTTATTGGTTTGTTTAGCAATACGCATGTATTCAAAATCAAACAGCCCAACCTCAATACCAAACTCACTGAGCTGTTTTGCCATGGTTTGCATAAACTCAGAGTCACTGCCAGCCCCTGCACCATGAGCAAATATAAACTGTGCTATGGCCGGTTGCTGACTGCTTTTAACCCATTCAATGCTCATTAATATTCTTGCTCCTGCTCAACGAGGCTTAACATCCAATCTCTAAATGACACAATTTTACCCAATTCATTTTGCGACTCACGGATCACCAAATAATAAGCGTTTTTACTTTCTAAACTGTGATTAAACGGGATCACTAATCGCCCTGCATCAATATCTGGTTTTGCTAAAACACTATTACCAATTGCAACCCCTTGGCCATGTACCGCAGCTTGCAGTACCATTGAAGAGTGACTAAAAATAGGCCCTTGGTTAACTTGTACGTTGCGTACCCCCGCGGTTTTCATCCATGTTTTCCAGTTTTTACGAGTGGTGTCATGCAACAAGGTGTGGTTTGCTAAATCACTTGGTTGGTTAAGCGCTCTAGGGCCACTTAACAATAATGGGCTACACAGTGGCACTAAGTATTCAGTGTGCAATTTATAAGCTTGTACGCCACTCCAATGACCGCGACCATAATAAATTGAAATATCAACATCGTCTGTTAACGAGTTTTCGTCTTGATCTTGGGCTTTAATTCGCACATCAATTTCAGGGTGTAACTCGTTAAATAAGCTCAATCGAGGAATAAGCCATTGAATCGCAAAGCTCGGGGTTAAACTCACTGTTAGCGAGCCTTTTGCACCACGGGCTAGTAGCTTTTCGGTTGCGTCAATTAGCTGAGTAAAAATCTCTTTAATATCTAAAAAGTAGCCTTGACCTTCTTCAGTCAGAAGTAACGAGCGATTTTTACGCAAAAACAACTTTAACCCTAAGTGCTCTTCGAGGGTTTTAATTTGATGACTTACCGCAGCCTGCGTCACATACAACTCTTCTGCGGCTTTAGTAAAGCTTAAATGACGGGCTGCAGCTTCAAAAGCTTTTAGCGCGTTTAATGGAGGAACTCGTCTTGACATGGCAACCAAGCTTAGAATTAGTTTTTCTTATGCGGTGAATTATATACCTATGCTGGGAAAGAGTATATTCAAGCCACAAAAAAAGCGACCTAAGTCGCTTTTTAATGAGTTAATAAGCCTTATAAATCGCTAGCACTGGTATCAAGCGGAGCAAAGCTTTTGATTAGATCATCAACCGCTTTCATTTGCGATAAGTACCCTTCTAATTTACTCAGTGCTAATGCACAAGGGCCATCACATTTTGCTTCATTTGGATTTGGGTGTGCTTCAATAAATAAGCCCGCAATACCCAGTGCCATGCCACTACGAGCCAGTTCTGCTGCTTGAGCACGACGACCATCGGCTGAATCAGCTCGACCGCCAGGACGTTGTAGCGCATGAGTAGCGTCAAATATAACGGGCGCCATGGTTTTCATGTCATCCATGCCCAGCATATCAACCACTAGGTTGTTATAACCAAAGCTTGAACCACGTTCACACAAGGCCACATTATTATTACCCGCTTCATTAAATTTAGTAATGATATGACGCATTTCATGTGGGGCTAAAAACTGTGGCTTTTTCACATTAATAATGGCGCCTGTTTTTGCCATTGCAACCACTAGGTCTGTTTGACGAGCCAAAAATGCCGGTAGCTGAATAACATCAACAACCTCAGCAACAGGTGCTGCTTGGTGCGGCTCATGCACATCAGTGATCAAAGGAATATTAAAGGTATTTTTAATCTCTTCAAATATCTTTAAGCCTTCTTCCATGCCCGGACCACGGTAAGAATTGATTGACGAGCGATTGGCTTTATCAAATGACGCCTTAAATACATAAGGAATATTTAATTTAGTGGTCACTTCAACATAATGCTCGGCAATACGCATCGCTAAATCACGTGATTCCAGTACGTTCATGCCACCAAATAAAACGAAAGGTTTATCATTTGCCAGTTCTATTTGATTAATATTTATAACTTGGTTGTTCATTTTAATTCCTTATGGTGCAACTGCTTGCATCATCAATCCACAAATATACGCCATATATGTACCTACACCGTAGCCTAGTACCGCTAATAAAACGCCTACCGGTGCCAGTGATGGATGAAACGCAGCGGCGACAACAGGGGCCGAGGCCGCGCCACCCACATTGGCCTGAGAGCCGACAGCCATGTAAAATAACGGCGCTTTAATTAGTTTAGCAACAATCAGCATTAAGCTGGCGTGAGTTAGCATCCAAATCGCACCAATCACAAAATACATCGGTGAATCAAAAATCGCCATCACATTCATATGCAGACCAATTGATGCTACTAAGATATATAAAAATGCTGATGCCACTTTAGACGAGCCAAAGGCTTCGATATGACGCACTCTAGTGAACGATAAACTAATGCCTATAGTGGTCGATATAACAATAAGCCAAAAGAACTTACTATTTAAACTGTATTCTTTTGCCCATGCATAATTATTGGCAAAGAAGGGTCCTAAAATATCAGCACAAAAATGTGCTAAACCAGTAATACCAAAGGCAATAGCAATAATCATCATGTAATCATTCAGCGTTGGCATACGGGCATGCTCTGCATGGTATTTTTCAACACGTTGTTTTAAATCTTCAATCGCGGTGGTATCGGCCCCCGCTTTGGCATCAATCGTTTTATGGTTAGCCGCCATTAATAATAATACCGCCATCCATAAATTAGCCACAATCACATCAACAGTAACCATAGCAGAGAAGATATCACCGCCAACTTCAAACATCTCTTTCATAGACGCTTGGTTTGCGCCGCCGCCAATCCAGCTGCCCGCAATAGTTGTCATACCCCGCCAAACCGCATCGGGGCCATGTCCACCCACAGCTTCAGGGTAAACGGCACTCATAATTAAAATAGCTAATGGGCCACCAATCACAATACCTGCGGTGCCCGTTAAAAACATAATTAATGCTTTAGGGCCCAGATTAATAATCGCTCTTAAATCAATGCTAATGGTTAATAAAATTAAACACGCAGGTAATAAATACCGCGAGGCAACGTAATACACACTCGATTGCGAGCCATCAACAATACCAAAGGTATTTAACAACGATGGTAAAAAATAACACAGCAATAATGCAGGCACATATTTGTAAAATGCGACCAGCCCTGGCCGCTGACTTGACGAGGTTTTAAAAATAAAGCCTAAAATAATCGCCAGTAAACCTAGTACAACAGCATCATTGGTGATCAAAGCAGTTTGGGGATCAGCCATAACGTTTCCTATTTTTATTTTTAATGGTGGGTCTTATGATTATCTTCAAGTTCTTCAATTTGATGTTGGATGACTTCAATAGCAGGGTCGTCGGGACACTCATCAACAAAAAATTGTAAATCATCTCGTGCCATTTTAGGGCAGCCTAGCTGATTTAGTAAATAGCCTCTGTCGCGTCGCTCATAGGGATCATCTCCTAGCATTTCCATTAATAAATCAACGCAAGTTAACGCATGACCAAATTTGTTCTCACTAATAAAAGACCATTTTTGTTGCGCTAAAAATAATTTATATACTTCGTCTTCAAAAATAAGTTCAAGAGGCTCTTGCTCTTGTGCATTATCTTCGTTGGTATTTTCAGGAATGATATACCAGCTTTGTTGACCACTACTTGGCTCAACAATGTACCCTTCATCATCGCTCATTGCGACGTGAATGCCCACTTCGCCTTGAGTTATGCTTACACTAGCATCTAGTTTTGCATGCTGTAAAAAATGACATAATAAAATAGCTAAAGTCGTGGGTGTACCACTGCGCATAGACAAGGTGTAGCTAATACTGTTTAGCTTGTACTCAGGTACTTTAAGGCTTGACGCACTAAATAACCACTGACTGTAAAAGCAATCAAGTAATTGTTCTAAACGATCATGCGGATCGCGTGTTTGCGAACAAATAGTCTCTATTTGTTGCTCAAACGCAGTCAATATTTCAAGACTTGGTGTTAAGTCTATTTGAGGGTCCCATTTAGCTTCTGCTTTAATACAACGATATATTGCCGGTGGCAAAAAGTCATCGTAGGCATCTTCTATATAAGATTCATCGTGTTCATCAAACCCGAGGGTGGTCATTCATACTACAACATTCTAGAAAACGAACACGTAGTTTACCTAATTTTAAGGTTAGATACCAATAATCAGAAATGAAATAAAGAGGCAAGCTTTACACCTGTAGTGTAAAGCTTAAGCAAGTATTGTTAATTACAACAATAGCGGGGCTTTAGCGGTTGCTAAAAAGCCAATAGCTAAGATAACCGCAGTGTTAAACACTAAAAACATAACTTTAGGTAATGTTGTGGTTTGCTTCGCACTAATAATCCCAACGGCGATATAAATAACCACCAGTACAATTTTTTCTAATAGCCAAAGTTGCTCTAGCGGATTTATTTTAGCCATGGCCATTAAAGTAATAGCTGAAATAATTAGTAAGGTGTCTATGCTGTGGCTACCAATGAAAACCACTTTATTTTTAGTAAGGCTGCCACTGCCCATGCGAGAAAAAGAACGTACATAAAATAAAATAATACTCACTAGCGCAATCGCCATGTGCGTGTGTTTTAATGCTAAATAATCCATGTTTATTTTTACTTCTGTTTAGTTATGTGTTTTATCAGGAAAGCGTAAAATTACCGCTTCAAGTTCTTCAAGTTTATCATTGAATACATCAACAAGTTTAGGATCAAAATGCGTACCTTTGTTTGCATTGATCTCAGCAACGGCTTCTTCAAGTGTCCACGCACCTTTATAACACCGTTTATGACGCAGTGCATCATACACATCGGCCAATGCCACTATGCGAGCAAAAATATCGATACTCTCGCCTTTTAAGCCGCAAGGGTAACCAGACCCATCCCATTTTTCGTGATGTTGCTGTGCAATTAACGCCCCCGCACTGACTATTTTACGCGGTGAATCTTTTAAAATGGCGTAGCCTTTGCCTGCATGGGTTTTCATAACTTCCCACTCATCACTGTTTAATTTACCGGGTTTATTTAAAATAGCATCCGGAATACCTATTTTACCCACATCATGTAAAGGCGATGCAAAACGAATTAAATTCGCTTGCTCTTCAGATAATCCATATCCTATTGCTAACTCATAACAAATATAAGCAACCCGCTTTACGTGATTACCCGTCTCGCATGAGCGTTGTTCAACCGCTTCACTTAAACGATAAACAAGTTCTTGTTGGGTAGCTTCAACTTCAGTATGTAATTGTACATTTTCAAATGCCAACTGCACATTTTGAGAAAAAATTTCGATTAGATTTCGTTGCGTATCTGTCAGTTTCGATGGCACCCCGGATACAAATAACATCGAATTATGATTAAACTTACTACTACAATAGGCAAACAAATAGTCATCTTTGTACACAATTGCTTTGTTGGCTAAGGCTTCTTGACACGCTAAAAGCTGCTCTTGTGCTAATACTGATTCAAGCTCTTCCCCTTCGCGCTTAGCAAAATCACCGGTGCCAGAGCAAACAATCAGTTTCTTGTTTAATTCCTCTGACGGATTTTGCGCAACTAAGGTAGTGGCGTACATGGCTTCGTCGGCCACGTTAAGTAAAGACGTTAGCTGCTGCATCACTCCTTCAATAAAATTATCCATTGAATGAGTTGCAAAAATATTGCGAGAAGCAGTGATTATTTTTTCTAGGCCTTCACGTGACTGCTCAATAGAAATAATATCGCGATACGAACGAAGGCTAGCCATCATCACGGTGAATAGTTTTTGTGCGGTGAGTTCTGTTTTAGATTTATAGTCATTTATGTCGTAATTGACAATGACTTGACGCTCCGGCGCTTGACCTGGTTGCCCTGTACGTAAAATGATACGAATGTAATTATTTTTAACGGTATCGCGTATGTACTTCGCGACTTGCAAACCAGCGTCGTCTGTTTCCATTACAACATCGAGTAGGATGATGGCTGCATCTGGGTGCTCATCAATTAACTTTTTTGCCTCTGCGCCTGAATATGCGCTTATAAATTCCAACCGTTTATCTTGGAACTTAAAGTCACTTAAAGCTAAACGTGTAACAGCGTGAACCTCAGGCTCATCATCAACTATTAAAACTTTCCATGTCCCTTGCTCTTCACATGCTACTTCAGGTGGTTGTTCATTTGAAAATAAAAAATCTTCCATCACATAGAATTCCTTAAACCATATGCAAACAACGGAGCTATTAAAAATAATTTAAGGCCATTGTCCGAACGTTACGCGGTCATTATTACCAAGATCTTTCACTGTGCTTACATTTATAAACGCCATTTTATTTAAAATGTGACGTACAGCTGCACTTTGCTCAAATCCGTGTTCAATTAAAAGATAGCCATTAGAATGTAAATAGTCACGTGATTGTGTAATTATTTGTTTAATATCAGCTAATCCTGCATCATCCGCAACTAATGCAGACAAAGGTTCAAAGCGCACATCGCCTTGATGCAAGTGTACATCGTCATGTTCTATATAGGGTGGATTGGTTACAATTAGATCAAATTTTTTGTTTTTTAACGCACTGAACCAGTTACTCTGCTCAACAGTCACATTATTAATAGCTAATCGCTCTTGGTTGCGCTTTGCCAACGCTACCGCATCATCAATAC
This sequence comes from Pseudoalteromonas sp. KJ63-1, assembly GCF_055808145.1. The sequence continues at coordinate 2,130,901 of NZ_CM147855.1, forward strand.
GATCAACAGCAATAATATCCCATGAGGGCATTTCGCTCCCAAGTGCCAGTGCTATAGCCCCTGTGCCCGTGCCTAAATCAAGTACTTTCGCGTTTTTAGGCACTTTGCACTCAAGCGCAAGCTCAACTAAGGTTTCTGTATCAGGTCGAGGGATTAGCGTTGTTGGGTTCACTTCAAACTGCAAACTCCAAAATTCACGACAGCCGGTAATATGCGAAACAGGTTCGCCTTGTAAGCGACGTTCACAGGCACATTGAAATGCCTGATACTGCTCATCTGTGAGCTGTTTTTCAGGCCAAGTAAATAAATAACTTCGTGGCTTTTGTAAAATATTGAGCAGTAAAACTTGTGCATCTAACTTTGCGCTATCACTACTTGATGCTAATAAATTAGCACCTGTAGCAATAGCGTTTTCAACAGAAGGGGTCACGATTAATCGTCGCCCATTGCTGCAAGTAAATCGGCTTGATGCTCTTGCATTAGTGGCTCAACAACGGCGCCTAAATCACCTGCTACCACTTCATTAAGACGATAAAGCGTTAAGTTAATACGGTGATCGGTAATACGACCTTGTGGATAGTTGTATGTACGAATACGCTCAGAACGATCGCCGCTACCAACTAAGTTACGACGTTCTGATGCTTCAGCAGCATGACGCTTTTCATCTTCAGCTTGCTGAAGGCGCGCAGCCAATACCGACATCGCTTTAGCACGGTTTTTATGCTGAGAGCGCTCATCTTGACACTCAACCACTACACCCGTAGGTAAATGGGTAATACGAATGGCAGAGTCGGTTTTATTTACGTGCTGACCACCCGCGCCCGACGCTCTAAAAGTATCAACTTTAATATCGGCAGTATTGATTTCGATGGCTTCTGCTTCTGGTACTTCAGCCATAACAGCTACAGTACATGCTGAGGTATGTACACGGCCTTGAGACTCAGTTTCAGGGACACGTTGTACACGGTGAACGCCTGATTCAAATTTTAATTGTCCGTAAACGCCTTCACCGCTGATGTTAGCAATTACTTCTTTGTAACCACCGTGCTCACCTTCGTTGGTGGTAACAACTTCTACTTTCCATTTTTTTGTTTCTGCGTAACGGCTGTACATTCTGAATAAGTCGCCAGCAAAAATAGCCGCTTCATCGCCCCCAGTTCCAGCACGAACCTCTAAAAACACGTTATTATTATCTTTTGGATCTTTAGGCAACATTAAAACTTGAATGTCGTCTTCTAAAATCGAAATCTGTGCTTTTGCTTCTTTATATTCTTCTTGTGCCATTTCGCGCATTTCAGGGTCTGAATCTTTAAGCATTTCTTCAGAACTGCTCAAGTCTTCTTGTGCTTGCTGGTAAGCTAAAAATGTTTTTACCACCTCTTCAAGCTCAGAGTATTCTTTTGAAAGAGCACGAAAGCGGTTTTGATCACTAATGACCGATGGGTCACTTAATAGCGCTTGTACTTCTTCATAGCGCTCAACTAAGGTTTCTAATTTACGATAAACGGACTCTTTCATTTAACTGTTATTCCTGATCTATACCTAACATTTTTTTTAATTGATTTAGCTGAGCCACTTCACCTTTTTTCGCTGCATCTTGGATGGCACGGGTAGGCGCGTGCATTAAACGATTGGTTAACTTATTGGCTAGCTCTAAAATTACTTTTTCTGCATTTTTACCTGTATTAAGTTGGCTTAGGGCCCTATCTACAAGTTCTGCTTTTGTAGTTTGTACATCATTACGGTAGTGGCGAATTAAATCCACTGAATCAAGTGAACGCAGCCACATAAAAAACTCTTTGGTGCGCTCACTAATAATAATTTGTGCTTGTTCTGCAGCTTGCTCACGTGCAGCCATGTTTTCGCTAACAATGGCTTGTAAGTCATCAACAGAATATAAATAAGCGTCGTCAAGCTCTCCGACTTGGCTTTCAATATCGCGTGGAACAGCAATATCTATAAATAGCATAGGCTTATAACGACGTTGTTTCAGTGCTTGTTCCACCACCCCTTTACCAATAATAGGTAAAGTACTGGCAGTGGAGCTAATAACAATATCGGCTTGGTGTAATCGTTCTGGTAATTGTGCCAAGGCAATAACATCTGCTGACACTTCATCCGCTAAGCCGCGAGCACGTTCTATTGTTCTATTAGCTACCGTTATTTTTTGTGGCTCATTTTGGTATAAATGTTTTGCTACCAGCTCAATGGTTTCACCAGCACCAATTAATAGCACCTTGGTTTTGTCTAATTTGCCATAAATATGCTTTGCAAGATTAACCGCAGCAAACGCAACCGAGACTGCACTCGCACCAATGTTAGTTTCGGTGCGTACTTCTTTTGCCACTGAAAAGGTTTTTTGAAACAAACGATCAAAAGTTACACCCACCGCATCGTGGGTTTTAGCACTGTTATACGCTTGCTTTATTTGCCCTAAAATCTGTGGTTCACCTAGTACCAGCGAATCAAGCCCGCAGGCTACACGCATTAAATGGTTTATTGCTGCGCTGTCTTCATAACAGTAGATGTTTTTACTCAGTTCATGTTCATCTAAACCATGGAAACTGGCTAACCATTGCAACAATGTTTGGGAATTTTGTTGCGCAAGGCTACAATACACTTCAGTGCGATTGCAGGTAGATACAATAACCGCTTCATTAAAGTCGGCATGACCACTTAATTGCTGAAGCGCCTCTGAAATTTGCTCAGGCGAAAAGGCCACTTTTTCTCGTAAATCTACGGATGCGGTTTTGTGATTAATACCAAGTGCTATTATGGTCATATCTGCCAAATATTGCTGAGCCCTACTTCATAGGCGGCAATTTTATCAAAAATCTCAGGAATATGGAAAGTAAGGAACAACATTTGATTCGACAATATTTTATTTTAACCCTGTTATTTATTTTTTTAACGGGCTGCGCCAATAAAAACAACTACAATACAAAAACTTACGAAGACTGGAAGTTACGTCTTAGTACACAAAAAACTTGGCAGGTGGAAGGTAAATTAGCGTTTATTAGCCCTGATGAGCGCCAATCTGCTAACTTAAATTGGCAACAAACACAAAATAGTAATCATTTAGTGTTAACCACATTTATTGGCACCCGAATTTTATCGCTCAAACAAACCGCAGTGGGGGCTGAATTAATATTTGATGAACAACAGTTTTTTGATACTAATGCGAGTAAACTTTTACAACGCTTAACGGGGTTTACTTTACCGGTAAATAACGCCGGTCAGTGGTTAAAAGCCACTATTGACGATCAAACCCTAGAAGTCGATCAATTAGGCCGTGCTAAAAGCGTGTTATGGTTTGATGACGCTGGCAAAAAATGGCAAATAAACTACACCAGCTACATACAAAAACACGGTTTTTGGTTACCTAACGCGCTAACCTTAACCCATCAAAAGATTAAAATTAAAATCAAACTCTACGATTGGCAGTTTAACTAATTATGAATACTCCCTTTGAACTTTCGCTGATTGCGCCGGCGAAGCTAAATTTATTTTTACATATTAATGGTCGCCGTGATGATGGCTATCATGAATTAGAAACCCTGTTTACATTTTTAAACTATGGCGACGAGCTCCATTTTACGCTTACTAATGATAAAAATATTAGTATTAGCGGCGACACTCATGGCATTGCACTAACTGACAACTTAATTTATAAAGCAGCTTTATTATTGCAAACTCAGTGTAAAGTGAATGTAGGTGCAAAAATAAATTTAACTAAACGTTTGCCTATGGGCGGAGGTGTTGGTGGTGGTTCATCCGATGCCGCAACAACACTTCTAGCGCTGAATACACTGTGGAATACCGCTCTTACACTAGATGAACTTGCAGATTTAGGCTTGAAGCTCGGTGCAGACGTACCTGTATTCATTAAAGGTAAAAGTGCCATAGCACATGGCATTGGCGAGCAATTAGAGTATGTTAAATTGCCACAAAAATGGTACTGCGTAGTTTTTCCAAACCAGCATGTCAGTACTGCACAAATATTTACTCACCCCGATTTAAAACGTGACACGCCTAAACTTTCAGGTGACTGGCAACAACAGGTTTTAACTAACGATTGTGAGCCTTTAGTGAAAAAGCTGTGTCCCGAGGTTGAAAAAACCCTGCAGTGGTTGCTAAAATACGCCCCATCAAAGATGACCGGAACAGGTTCATGTTGTTTTGTTGAATTTGCTAGTCAAGTTCAAGCACAAGATGTACTTGCTAACCTCCCCCATACTTGGCAGGGATTTATCGCATCAAGCGTTAATACTTCTCCTGCTCACACGGAGTTAGCCGCCATCATTGATAAATGAAGTAACGTACAAGTAATCATAAGTTAACCTACTTTGTTCATTCAATGTAAGTTAGTCCAAAAATTCAGTGCCTGAGGAACCCTACCGTGCCTGACATGAAGCTCTTCGCTGGTAACGCAACACCTGACCTAGCTCAAAAAGTTGCAAAACGTTTATATATTGAATTAGGCGATGCTGTTGTTGGCCGTTTTAGTGACGGTGAGATCAGTGTTCAAATTAATGAAAATGTTCGTGGCTCGGATGTTTTTATCTTACAATCAACCTGTGCCCCTACTAACGATAACCTAATGGAACTTATCGTTATGGTTGATGCGCTACGCCGTGCATCTGCCGGTCGTATCACTGCTGTTATTCCCTATTTTGGTTATGCTCGTCAAGATCGTCGTGTACGCTCTGCGCGTGTGCCAATTACAGCTAAAGTGGTTGCGGATTTCTTATCAAGTGTAGGTGTTGACCGCGTTCTTACGGTTGATTTACATGCTGAGCAAATCCAAGGCTTCTTCGATGTACCAGTAGATAACGTATTTGGCAGCCCGGTATTATTAGAAGATATGAAAAACCGCGACTTTGATGACGTGGTTGTTGTATCACCTGATATTGGTGGTGTTGTACGTGCCCGTGCAATTGCAAAACTATTAAACGATACCGACCTAGCTATTATTGATAAACGTCGCCCTCAAGCTAACGTTTCTCAAGTAATGCATATTATTGGTGACGTTGAAGGTCGTGATTGTATTATTGTTGATGACATGATTGATACCGGTGGTACATTGTGTAAAGCAGCTGAAGCCCTTAAAGAGCATGGTGCTAAACGTGTATTTGCTTACGCTACTCACCCTATTCTTTCTGGTACAGCTGCAGAAAACTTACGTAACTCTGTGATTGATGAAGTGATTGTAACTGACTCAATTCCACTGTCTGACGAACTTAAAGCGCTTGATATTGTTAAAGTATTAACACTTGCAGATATGTTAGCAGAGACTATTCGTCGCATTAGCAACGAAGAATCTATCTCGGCAATGTTTGAACACTAAAGTTAAACATTAATGAGTATAAAAGCGCCTTTTGGCGCTTTTTTTGTAGGTGATGTTTATTTTATAAACCCGCAGTGGTATGATAGCGCGCCTTTTGGCTAGGGACCTTGGTCGCAAAGGCCCTAACACTTTTAATTATTGGAGACATCATGTCTAACACAACTTATACTTATGACGCTGAACTTCGCGTAGAAACTGGTACTGGTGCGAGCCGCCGCCTACGTCGCGAAGACAAAGTGCCGGCAATCCTTTATGGAGCTGATAAAGAAGCTTTATCGCTTACTTTTGAACATAAAGATATGATCAAAGCACAAGAAGACGAAGGCTTTTACACTCACATCCTTACATTAAATGTAGGTGGCGAGAAAGTTGAAGCTATCTTAAAAGATATCCAACGTCACCCTTTCAAGCCTAAGCTTACTCACCTTGATTTCCAACGTGTAGACGCAACTCACAAACTAGTAACTAAGGTTCCTTTACACTTCATCGGTGAAGATAAAGTAACTAAGTTAGGTGCAACTGTTGTTCACCAGTTAACTGAAGTTGAGATTTCTTGTCTTCCTAAGTCACTTCCAGAATTCATCGAAGTAGACGTATCTGATCTTGTAGCTGGTGATTCAATCCACCTTACAGATCTTGCGTTCCCTAAAGGTGTTCAATCTGTTGAGCTTGGTAAAGGCGAAGGCCACGATCAGTCTATCGTTACTATCAAAGCTAACAAAGCAGCTCCAACTGAAGACGACGCTTCAGACGCTGCAGAATAATATTTAAGGTCTCGCACCTTGAATTCTATTCAAATGCTTGTGGGCCTGGCTAATCCAGGCCCCGAATACGCAAATACACGCCACAACGCAGGTGCTTGGTTCATTCAAGAACTCGCTGCACGCTACAACTGCACGCTAAAACACGACCCTAAATATCACGGCCTTACTGGCAAAGTGATTATTCAAGGCAAAGAATTCAAATTACTGATCCCCACCACTTACATGAACTTAAGTGGCAAAGCGGTGAGTAGTTTAGCCAATTTTTTTAAAATCCCAGTGGAAGACATACTTGTCGCCCATGATGAATTGGATTTAGACCCAGGCGTTGCCAAATTAAAAAAAGGCGGCGGACATGGCGGTCATAATGGCTTAAAAGACATTATTGCAAAAATGGCAAATCAAAAAGACTTTATGCGCTTACGCATAGGTGTTGGTCATCCAGGACATCGTGAAATGGTCACCGGTTGGGTGCTTGGAAAAGCAGCCAAGGAAGATCAGGAAAAAATGGATGCCGCAGTTGATGAAGCAGTTCGTTGTATGGAAATACTTGCTAAAGACGGTGTGTTAAAAGCACAAAACAGACTACATTCGTTTAAACCCTAATTTTTAGGGGTATACGTACACACGTTTTAAACGAATCTAAACAAGGTATCTTACTATGGGTTTTAAATGTGGCATCGTTGGCTTGCCTAATGTTGGTAAATCAACACTTTTCAATGCATTGACTAAAGCGGGTATTGAAGCCGCTAACTTTCCTTTTTGTACCATTGAACCTAATACAGGTGTGGTACCGGTGCCAGATCCTCGCCTAGACGAACTTGCTAAAATTGTTAACCCACAACGTATTCTTACAACAAGTATGGAATTTGTGGATATTGCAGGTTTAGTTAAAGGTGCATCGAAAGGTGAAGGCCTAGGCAATCAGTTTTTAGCAAATATTCGTGAAACAGATGCGATTGGCCATGTAGTTCGCTGTTTTGAAGATGAAAACGTTATTCACGTAGCGGGTACTATTGACCCTGCGGACGACATTGACGTGATCAACACTGAGCTTGTACTTGCTGATATGGACAGTGCTGATAAAGCAATTTTCCGTAATGCAAAAAAAGCAAAAGGCGGTGATAAAGACGCAAAAGAGCAAAATGCAGTACTTGAAAAAGTAAAAGTGCATCTTGATGAAGGCTTAACTTTACGTTCTTTAGCACTAACAAAAGAAGAAAAAGCAGCAATTGCACCTATTAACTTCTTAACCATCAAACCAACTATGTATATTGCCAATGTAGCAGAAGATGGATTTGAAAATAACCCACTACTTGATCGTGTGCGTGAAATAGCTGCCGCTGAAGATGCGGTTGTTGTACCTGTGTGTGCTGCCATCGAGTCTGAGCTTTCTGAGCTTGAAGATGAAGACAAGTTAGAGTTTATGGCTGACCTTGGTCTTGAAGAGCCAGGGCTTAACCTTGTTATTCGTGGCGGTTATGAATTACTGCATTTACAAACCTACTTTACTGCGGGTGTAAAAGAAGTTCGTGCATGGACTATCCCTGTGGGTGCAACAGCGCCACAAGCTGCAGGTAAAATCCATACCGACTTTGAACGTGGCTTTATCCGTGCACAAACAATTGCTTTTGATGACTTTATTGCATGTAAAGGCGAAAGCGGTGCAAAAGAAGCAGGTAAAATGCGTCAAGAAGGTAAAGAATACATTGTTAAAGATGGCGATGTAATGAACTTCTTGTTCAACGTATAATTAATCACTGCGCCACCTTGAGTGGCTAATTGTTTTAAAAGGCTCGTTTTACGGGCCTTTTTTATTTTCAGCCGAATATTAGTCTACCCTAGTAATAAGCTTTCAAACGTAAAGCAAAGCTAAAATTATAATACTCAGCTCATAAAGAGTGTTAAAAAAGCAACGTTTTAATTAAAAAGTAGCCGGTTAGCCTATTTTTCCTGCAAACAAACCAACTTAAGTGTTTTTTTGCAAAAAAGGTGTTGACGAATTTGGGGCATATCAGCATAATACGCCCCGCACTCAGCGATGAAGTGCTAACAAAAAAGATGGCTAAGTAGCTCAGCTGGTTAGAGCACATCACTCATAATGATGGGGTCACAGGTTCAAATCCCGTCTTAGCCACCATTTATTTTTTGTTGCTCAATGAAGAGTTTAAAATAACTACCATTTCTTTGATTAATTCAAAGTAATAATGCGGGAGTGGCGGAATTGGTAGACGCGCTGGATTTAGGTTCCAGTATCTTAGGATGTGAGAGTTCAAGTCTCTCCTTCCGCACCATATTCTTGATAAGAATTAAAACTATCAATTGTTTATTGTTGGGATATCGCCAAGCGGTAAGGCACCAGGTTTTGATCCTGGCATTCCCAGGTTCAAATCCTGGTATCCCAGCCAACAATGGCTAAGTAGCTCAGCTGGTTAGAGCACATCACTCATAATGATGGGGTCACAGGTTCAAATCCCGTCTTAGCCACCATTTATTTTCTAGAAGTGGCTCTGCAAGAGTTAAATTGCAACTCAATGAAGAGTTTAAAATAACTACCATTTCTTTGATTAATTCAAAGTGATAATGCAGGAGTGGCGGAATTGGCAGTTGTCTTGAATAAGACGCTGGATTTAGGTTCCAAAACATGAATACCTGTATACTCGATGCGGGAGTGGCGGAATTGGTAGACGCGCTGGATTTAGGTTCCAGTATCTTAGGATGTGAGAGTTCAAGTCTCTCCTTCCGCACCATATTCTTTGATAAGAATTAAAATTATCAGCAATTTCTTAGTTGGGATATCGCCAAGCGGTAAGGCACCAGGTTTTGATCCTGGCATTCCCAGGTTCAAATCCTGGTATCCCAGCCAACTTCTTCTATCAAAGAACGTTGTATAAGAAAGCTCTGTTAAGAGTATAAATATAAGCCAGTATGCGGGAGTGGCGGAATTGGTAGACGCGCTGGATTTAGGTTCCAGTATCTTAGGATGTGAGAGTTCAAGTCTCTCCTTCCGCACCACATTCTTGATAAGAATTAAAATTATCAGCAATTTCTTAGTTGGGATATCGCCAAGCGGTAAGGCACCAGGTTTTGATCCTGGCATTCCCAGGTTCAAATCCTGGTATCCCAGCCAACTTCTTCTACCAAAGAACGTTGCATAAGAAAACTCTGTTAAGAGTATAAATATAAGCCTTTATGCGGGAGTGGCGGAATTGGTAGACGCGCTGGATTTAGGTTCCAGTATCTTAGGATGTGAGAGTTCAAGTCTCTCCTTCCGCACCATGTTCTTAACTAGAACTAAAACTCATCCAAATTTAGAGTTGGGATATCGCCAAGCGGTAAGGCACCAGGTTTTGATCCTGGCATTCCCAGGTTCAAATCCTGGTATCCCAGCCAATTTGCACACATCTTTAATTACACTTCACGATTTATCCTAAACTCCAATTATATAATTTATATCTTTTATTCTTTTTCTACCTTTATAACCTACACCACTTTTTCTTGGGCATAAAAAAAGACCCAAATTTGAGCCTTTTATACCAATTCGCTTAATTAAGTGAGCTCACCGCTTATTGCGTATTTTAATACCCAGTTTTTTACCGGCCCTGTATTATTAGCTAACTTTAAAAATGTGCTGCGCGCCCATTTTAATGGGGCTATTTGGTTTGAGAAACCAAAGTAGCAAGCATCCATCATACTCATCATTAATAAATTAGCATTACGACGACTACGCTCGTATTCTTTAAGCATTAGCGGGCACCCTACATCATCAGCTGTACGCAACACTTCAGCTAAAGCAGCTACATCTTGAAAACCTAAATTAACACCCTGTCCTGCCAGAGGATTAATGGTGTGCGCCGCGTCCCCCACTAAAACGAGTCTGTCTTGTGAATAATTATTGGCATGCTGCCTTGCTAGAGGAAATATAGCATGGCTTTGTACTTCAAAATCACCAGCAAGCTTTGGAAACTTTTCAATAATATGAGCTTTTAATGCGCTAGGCGATAGGGCTTTAAATGCCTTGAGGGTATTTGCATCGTCATACCAAATTAAATTTGCATAAGGTGCTTGCATAGGTAAAAACGCAACAGGCCCCGAAGGCGTAAACTGCTGCCATGTTTTAACTTGTTGCGGCGCATCGAGCTTTATTAGCACGCCCATACAATGCTGCTGATATTGCCATCCGGTTATACCAATGTTGGCTTTGCTGCGTAATTGTGATTGCCCACCATCCGCTGCAATGACTAAATCAGCAATATAGCTTTGTTCGTTATAGTGCAAGCTAATGCTATCAGGGTTTTGCTCTATTGCAGTTAAAGCCGATGAAGGGTTAATCATTTCAATATTATGTTGCTCAAATTGCTGCCATAAACTGGCTTGAATTAGCTTATTCTCAATTAAATGACCTAAATGGGTAGTATTAATAGTATGACAATCAAATAATAAATGATCGTTACCCCGTTCAAAGGTCTCTAATTGTTCATAGGGAGCCAACCTATTTGCTCGTAGTAATGGCATTGCACCGAGCTGATCAAGCAGTTTTTCAGAAAAGCGGTTAATAGCCGAAACACGTATATCGACATCATCACTACTAAGTACCTGTGATGCATCTATTAGGTGTTTTTCAATAACACGTACGGTTTTGCCTTGTTGCGCTAATTTAATAGCCATGGCGGCACCAACCATGCCGCCCCCTACTACAATTACATTATTTTTAGCCATGTTTTTCATCATTTTAATTCTGACTTAACTCTGCTTAGATTGTATCGTAATTAGTTTGCTCAGTGTGAGCGCTTCGCTTAATTCTATTATTAAACCCATACTATATTGATTTCAGATCACAAACATGAAATCTATACTTGGTTTTGGGCGTGTATCCAGCTAAAATACGCGTCCTTTAAGTCGAGCGAAATTTTAATAATTCCGCCACTTATACCTGTTTCTAGCACATATTTGTGCCACTATCGAATTGAACACGAGGCTATATTTCAATGA